>DASZUO010000115.1:0-2721 GCA_035547575.1 Amycolatopsis sp.
CAGGGCGCCGGCGACTTCCTGTACTTCGAGCTGCCGCTGCTGCGTTTCGCCGAGCAGGCCGGGCTGCCGCTGGGCTATGCCACCGACGTCGACCTCGACGCCGACCCGCACCTGGCCGACGGCGCGGCCGCGATCGTCACCCTCGGCCACGACGAGTACTGGTCCACCGCGATGCGCCGGAACACCACCGCCGCGCGTGACCGGGGAGTGAATCTCGCCTTCCTTGGCGGCAACGAGATCTATCGCCACATCCGGTTTCAGCCCACGGCGCTCGGCCCGGACCGGCTCGAGGTGGACTACAAGTCGTTCGCAGACGACCCGTTCCATCTGACCGACCCGCTGGAAGCCACCCCGGAGTGGCGTTCGCCGCCGTACCCGCGCCCGGAAAGCGTGCTGCTCGGCGACTACTACCACTGCAACCCGGTGCACGCCGACCTCCGCGTCGCCGACGAGGGCAACTGGCTGCTCGCCGGAATCGTCCACGACGGACAAACTCTCCCCGGCCTCGTGGGCAACGAGTACGAACGCGTGGACCTCGCCGTGCCCACGCCCAGGCCGATCGAGGTGCTGTTCCACTCCCCGCTGACCTGCGGCGGTCGACCCGACTTCGCCGACACCAGCTACTACACCACTCCCAGTGGTGCCGGGGTGTTCGCCGCGGGCACGCAGTATTGGATCTGTGCCCTCGGCCCGGCGTGCGCGGCCGACCACGACAACGCGACGGCGCACGAGGCCATCACGGCGATCACCACGCGGCTGCTGCGGGCCTACGCGGCCGGCCCGGCCGCTCGCGCCCACCCGGCGCACGACAACCTCGCCGCGCTGGGTGTTCCCGGCGCGACGCCGAACCCGGCGCCGACCGTGCCGCCGGACAACTCGGGTGGCCCATGAGTCGAAGTGGTTTGCGTGGCGGTGCAGGTGGCGGCCCCTCCCGTCGCCCACCACCACCCTCAACGGACACGCTGCGCGTGACTCTCACGATTCAAACCCGCAGCGGTGCCAGCTGACGGCCCACCGCACGTGGCTCCGCCACTTTGAAACACAAGCTGGCGCGGGCCCGTGAGTCAACGGTTGGTTTCGGTGGTGATGTGCTCGAAGAGACCCGGCCGGATGCGGGTGCGGACGCCCTGGGCCCACGGCTCCTCCAGTTCGCCGGCGTCCATGGCGGCGGCGCTGTTGAGCAGCATGCCGAAGGCGAGGAACGTCTTCACAGTCACCGGGTCGAGGCCGGTCGCCCCGGCTACGGCATCCCACATGCGGGCGAAGCGCGTCCGGACGAGGTCGCGGACCTCGCTGTCACCGCAGGCGGCGAAGCCCTGCAGCTGCAGCAGGAGCGTGGTGCGATCGGCCAAGGACTCGTAGTACTGCGCGCCCATCAGCGCCAGCGCGTCGAGGTCGCGGGCGTCGCGGGCCGCGTGCGCCATGCCGTCGGTGAACCGGTCGAAGGCGGCGCCGACCAGTTCCAGGAACAGCGCCTTCTTGGTGCCGAACATGCGGAACACGTAGGCCTGCGTGATGCCAGCCTCGCGCGCGATCGCCTCGACCGACGCGCCGTGCAGTCCATGATCCGCGAACTCACCCGCGGCGATCCCGAGCACCTGGGATCTCCGTTCCGGTCCGCTCATCCGTGCAGCCATCCGCTCAGGTTACTAGTTACTAACTACTATGGTGGTGGGGTGGGCGATGACACCTGGGCCGGGCTGGCCGATCTCTTTGTCGACGAGGCTTACGCCTCGGTGAAGGGGTACGTGCGCACGTATGTGCTGCATCAGCATCTCCTCGAGCACCTGCCGCCCCCTCCCGCGCGGGTGCTCGACGACTTGCGAGGCTGCCCGCCGAGGCCCGGCCCCGGGTGACGCTGGTGGCGGCCGACGGCGAGCGCGCCGACGAGGCGGTGCGGGGGCACCGCTTCGCGGGCGTGTTGTGCCACGGCGTGCTGGGCTACCTGGACGATCCGGCCCCGATGGTCGATCAGCTGTGCCGGTGCGCCGCGCCCGGCGGCATCGTCTCGATCATGACGGGCAACGCCCGCACGACGGCGGTGCGTCCCGCCATGGAACGGCGCTGGGCCGACGCGCTGGCCTCGTTCGACGAACGAACCGGGATCGGCGTGCTCGGCGTGCGCGGCCGGGCCGACACGGTCGAGGAGGTCAGCGAACTCGTCCGGAACGGGGGCGTGGAGCCGGTGCGCTGGTACGGGGTGTGGCTGTTCGCCGACTGGTTCGAGTTCAGCGGGGCCGGGCTCGATCCCGCCGATTCCCGGCAGGTGGCCGAGGTCGAGCTCGAAGCCAGCCGCCGCGACCCCTACCGGCAGCTCAGCCGGGTTTTTCACCTCGTCGGCCGCAAGCGATGAGTTTCCGTGGCGCGCGGAGTCTATCTAGCCGAACCCGCAATCTCTGAGCATGTCAGTGAGGGACTCATGACCACCAAACCACTACCGCCCGTCGTCGACGCCGGCACCTGGCAGCGGCAACTCGACGCGCTGCGCGTCCGGGAGAAGGCCGCGACCCGCGAACTCGACGCGATCGCCGCGGAGCGGCGCCGGCTGCCGATGGTGAAAATGCCCGAATACACCCTCGAGGGCGAGAAGGGCCCGGTCACGCTGGCCGAGGTGTTCGACGGCAGGTCACAGCTGATCGTCTACAACCACATGTGGTTCGCCGGGGACGAGTGGCAGTGCCCTGGCTGCACCGGCTTCACCGCGCAGTTCACCCGGCTGGA
>DASZUO010000116.1:0-1624 GCA_035547575.1 Amycolatopsis sp.
CGGAGGCGGCACGCAGCAGGTCGAGCGTCTCGTCGACGCGCTGTGGGGTATCGAGCGGCACGGGCGACAGCCAGGCGTCGACTGCATCCGTTGTGAGGAAGACGGGCAGGAACAGCCGATGGCCCACCAGGGCACGGGCCCAATCCGGCTCTTCCCAGTTGAGGGTGCAGTCGGGGTGTGATGCCTGCTGGCGTGTCGGGGTGCGGGTAGGCGTCGAGGTCTTCCGAAGATGGGAGTTCTCACACAGCCCATCCGAAAGACCTCGACGTGCGTGACGCTACCTTCGCTGGCCCTGACCTGACCACGTTCTGCCGGCTGGACGACCTAGGCCTGGTGGTCGTGGGTCAGCTCGTGCAGCCGACGGGCACGGTGCTGGCCTGCCGTGTCGTGGAGACCGGCCAGGACGGGTTCTGCCACCGCTGCGGGGCGCAGGGGCTGGCCCGGGACTGCGTGACCAGGAGGTTGGCGCACGAGCCGTTCGGGTGGCGGCCCACCACGTTGCTGATCAAGGTGCGCCGCTACCGCTGCCCGGCCTGCGCGCACGTGTGGCGCCAGGACACCTCCCGGGCGGCCGAGCCACGCTCGAGGCTGTCGCGCGCGGCCCTGCGCTGGGCACTGGCCGGGCTGGTCGTGCAGCACCTGAGCGTTGCCCGCCTCGCGCAGAGCCTGGGCGTGGCCTGGGACACCGCCAACGACGCCGTCCTGGCCGAAGGGCGGCGGGTCCTGATCGCCGACCCGACCAGGTTCGAGGGCGTGCGGGTCATCGGCGTGGACGAGCACGTGTGGCGTCACACCCGCTACGGCGACAAGTACGTCACCGTGGTCATCGACCTGACTCCGGTGCGCGAGGGCACGGGTCCGGCCCGGTTGCTGGACATGGTGCCCGGCCGCTCCAAGCAGGTCTTCAAGACCTGGCTCGCCGCGCGCCCCAGGCCGTGGGCGGCGGGCATCGAGGTCGTCGCGATGGACGGGTTCACCGGGTTCAAGTCCGCGACCGTCGAGGAGCTGCCCGACGCGGTCGCGGTGATGGACCCGTTCCACGTCGTGCGCCTGGCCGGCGATGCCCTGGACCGGTGCCGGCGCCGCGTCCAGCAGGACCTGCACGGACACCGCGGACTGGCCGGCGACCCGCTCTACAAGGCCAGGCGCACCCTGCACACCGGTACGGACTTGCTCACCGACCGCCAGGTCGCCCGACTTGAGGCCTTGTTCGCCGGCGACGAGCACGTGCAGGTCGAGGCGACCTGGGGCATCTACCAACAGATGATCACCGCCTACCGCCACCCCGACCCCAAGGCCGGGCGAGACCTCATGACCGCGCTCATCAACGCCATCAGCCACGGCGTCCCGACCGCCCTCGTCGAGATCCGCACGCTCGGGCGAACGCTGACGAAGCGGTCGGCGGACGTCCTGGCATTCTTCGACAGACCCCGCACGAGCAACGGTCCGACGGAGGCGATCAACGGGCGCCTGGAACACCTACGCGGCTCCGCCCTCGGCTTCCGCAACCTGACCAACTACATCGCCCGCAGCCTGCTGGAGACCGGCGGCTTCAGGAAGCAACTACACCCTCAGATCGGATGAGCCGGATAGGCGAACGTCGGCTCGCCGTCGCGGAACAGCC
>DASZUO010000117.1:0-32811 GCA_035547575.1 Amycolatopsis sp.
AGGTGGTCGCCCAGCTCGCCCGGCCCTGCGCCGACGCCTACCTCGCCTGGATCGGCGTCGCGCTCGCCGGCGGGCTGGAGGTGCCGCTCAACGTCGGCCTGACTCCCGACCTGCTCGCCGCGATCCTGCGGGATGCGCGGCCACGTGTCCTCGTCGCGGACGCGGACCTGTTCGACGGCGTCCGGGACACGCTCGCCGCGTGCACCGACCTGAAGCTGATCATCCTGCGTGGCGGGGGCGAAGGGGCGGCGCGCGTGGGGAATGTGCCCGTCGTGACGCTCGACGAGCTGCCGGTCCAGACCTCCGGGCTGCGGGATCCCGAGCCGCGCGATACCGCGTGCGTGCTCTACACGTCGGGCACCACCGGCACGCCGAAAGGCGTGCTCGTGCCGTGGGCGATGTTCTCCAGCGCGACCAGCATGGTCCCGCCGGACCTGCTCGGTGATGCGATCTACGCGCCCTGGCCGGTTTTTCACGTGACGGGTAAGTCCTGTGTGGTCCAGATGGCGGCCTGCGGCGGCCGTGTCGTCACGCGCGACACCGTGTCGACAAGTCGCTTCTGGGCGGATGTCCGGCGGTACCGATGCACCCATGCCGTGATCGGGTTCGTGGTGCCGATTCTCGAACGGGCCGCGCCAACGCCACAGGACGCCGATCACGCGCTGCGCAGCGTCGTCATGGGTCCGCTGGTGCCCGACGTGGAAGCGTTCTCCCGCCGGTTCGGCGTGCGCGTGGTCGTCGTCTACGGCTCGACCGAGATGGGCTTTCCCCTGGTACTACGGGAAAACGTGGACAACCGCTACGCGGGCACCACCGCGGCGCGGGAACGACCCGGCTACCACACCCGCGTGGTGGACGAGAACGGCGAGCCGGTGCCCGACGGCTCCACCGGCGAACTGCAGGTGCGCGCCGACGCGCCGGAGGTCATGGCGGTCCGGTACCTCGACGGCGGCGCCGTGCCGCGCGTGGACGGCTGGTTCCCGACCGGCGACGCGTTTCACCGTGGCGAGGATGGCCTGTTGTGGTTCGACGGGCGGCTCGGCGAACGGATCCGGCGCCGCGGCGAGAACCTCTCCGCACTCGATGTGGAAGCGGCCGCCCTCGAACACGCCGATGTGGTCGAGGCGGCGGCATTCGGTGTGCCCGGTGAACCCGACGACGAGATCCACCTCGTGCTCGTTCCCGGCCGCGCGGGAGCGCGACCGGACGACGTGCACGACTGGCTCACCACACGACTACCGAAATTCATGTGGCCGCGTTACCTCACCGTCCGCGATTCGCTGCCCAAGACCGCGACGCACCGGATCCGCAAGAGCGAACTCGCCACGCTCGCCCCGGTGTCCGAAGCCTGGGACGCCGAGAGGAGGCGTCGGTGAAGGACGTCATGACGGTCACCGGCCCGGTGCCGGCCGAATCGCTCGGCATGACACTGATGCATGAGCACGTGCTCATCTCGATGCCCGGCGACCACCTCGATCCGGCGTCGACCTGGAGCCGGGCCCAGTGCGTGGACACGGCCGTGACGAGGATGAGGGAACTCCTCGAGGTCGGGGTGCGCACGTTCGTCGACCCGTGCCCGGTCGAGCTGGGCCGCGATCCGGTGCTGCTGCGCGAGGTGTCCGAACGGTCCGGGATGCAGATCGTCTGCGCCACCGGGTTCTACATGGAACAGGACGGCTTCGGAATCCCCTACTACTGGCGGCAGCGCTACGCCGAGGAGATCGCCGAGTTCTACCTGCACGAGATCGAGCACGGCATCGGTGACAGCGGCGTCCGGCCGGGCGTGATCAAGCTCGCGACGAGCGACCCCGTCGGTTTCCACGAGCCCAAGGTGATGGCGGCGGCGGCCATCGCATCGCGGGAAAGCGGGCTGCCCGTGATCACCCACACCGAGAACTCGGTCGGCGGCGAGATCCAGCTGGAAGCGCTGCTGGGCGGCGGGGTTCCCGCCGGGCGCTGCCTGATCGGGCACCAGGACCAGCAGGCCGACCTCGCCCGACTGGCCACGATCGCGGAGGCGGGCGCCAGCATCGGGATCGACCGGGTCGGGCTGAGCACCCTGGTACCGGACACGGTTCGCGCGGACACCGTCGCCGCGCTCGTCGCTCAGGGGCTCACCGGCCGGATCTGCCTCTCCCAGGACCACGCCTGTTCGATCCGGTCCGCGCGGCCCACGCGGTGGGTGCCCAAGAACCGGCTCGAAGAATACTGGCGCGACATCCATCCCCGGTTGATGACCGACATGGTCGACCGTTCGCACACGTATCTGTTCACCGATTTCCTGCCGATGCTGCGCGAGCGTGGCGTTCCGGAAGCCGCGGTGACGACGATGCTGGTCGACAACCCGCGCCGCATTTTCACGAGCTGACGAACATGAAGCGGCTGATCGCGGCCAGCACCGGCGCATGGATGCCGCCGGCCAGCGAACGAGCGGCCGCGCGCTGAGCGAGATCTCGCGAACGCATGAGACCCGAAGGTCCACATAGGACGCCCCGGCGTCGTCACATGAAGCGGCCGCCGGTGACCTCCAGCACCGTGCCCGTCATGTAGGAGGACAGGTCGGACGCGAGGAACAGCGCCACCCCGGCGACCTCGTCCGGCTCGCCGGCCCGCTGCATCGGCACCTCGGCGACCTTCTCGTCCCAGATCCGCTGCGGCATCGCCTCGGTCATCGCCGACCGGATGAGCCCGGGCTGGATCGCGTTGACCCGCACGCCGTGGCGGGCCATCTCCTTGGCCGCCGCCTTGGTGAGGCCCACCATGCCGGCCTTGGCCGCGGAGTAGTTCGTCTGCCCGGCCATCCCGACCTTGCCGGACAGCGACGAGATGTTCAGGATGGCGCCGGACCGCTGCTCGCGCATGATCGCGGCGGCGAGCCGGGTGCCGTTCCAGCATCCCTTGAGGTGGACGCTGATGACCTGGTCGAACTGGTCCTCGGTCATCTTGCGCATGGTCGCGTCGCGGGTGATGCCGGCGTTGTTGACCATCACGTCGAGCGAGCCGAACGTCTGGACCGCGGTGTCGAGCAGTCGCTTCATCGACTCGGCGTCCACGACGTCGCACTCGACGCCGAGGGCTTCGCCGTCGAGCGACGCGGCGGCCTCCTTGCTGCGGGCGCCGTCCAAGTCCCCGATGACGACGCGCGCGCCCTCCGCGGCGAACTTGCGTGCCATGGCCAGGCCGAGGCCCTGTGCCCCACCGGTGATGACGGCGACCTTGTTCTCCAGCAGGCTCACGATGCACTCCTAAGCAAGCGTTTCCGGGTGATCGACCTGTTCATTTAACTATGCGGAAGTCGATGGAGGATGCGGCCCACGTCACCGGTCGCCGTTGCCGGAGCGGGGACGCAGGGCCGCCGTCGCGGCCAGGAACTCCTCCGCCAGCAGCAGTTGACCTTGCTGGGCACCGAGCACGGCAAGTTCATCTTCGAGCCCGTGGTCGGCGGAGCGGCGCAGCGCGGCCTTGGTCCTGGCCAGCGCGAGCGGTGGCAACGCGGCGATGCCGTCGGCGATCTCCGCGGCGCGTGCCATCAGGTCGCCGTCGACGACCTCGCTCACGAGCCCCCAGTCCGCGGCCGTCGTGGCGTCCAGGCGTTTCCCGGTCAGCAGCAACTGCGCGGCGCGGGCGCTGCCCACGACGTGCGGCAGGTGATGCGCGCCGCCCATGCCAGGCACGAGTCCTGCCTTGATCCAGGTGCTCTCGAACAGCGCGTCGGGTGCGGCGATCCGCAGATCGCAGCACAACGCGAGGTCGAGCCCGGCGCCGAACGCCGGCCCGGACACCGCGGCGATGACAGGCAGCGGCGTGTCGCGCAGCGCGCGGACAAGCCCGTGGAAGCTGTGGTAGATCGCCTCCGTGGCGACCACGCTGCCCTCCTGCGCCAGCGCCGACAGCGACGGCAGGTCGCCTCCCGCGCAGAACGCCGGGGGCGTGCCGGTCAGTACGACCGCGCGGGCACCCGCCCCCGCGGCACCGCGAACGGCTTCGACGAGCGCGTCGACCACCTCGACGGTGAGCGCGTTGCGCCGCTTCGGCCGGTCGATGACGATCTCGCGGCGCGTGCCGAGATCGCGGACCACCACGTCCCCGCTCACGCGACACGCTCCAGCGCGCTACCCGTCACGCCCCGCACTCGGATGTTCACCACAGCTACTGCCTTCCGTGTCGACCGAGGATGGCCACCGGGCCGGAACGCGCTGCGCGGCCTTGCCGGTCCGGTCAGTCGAAGAGGTCGACGATCGCCTTCGACTGTGCGCCCGAGAGCATCTTCGTGGACACCCGCATGTGGGTGCGCCAGTGCTGTTCGGCACCGGCCGCATCGCCGGCGTCGACCAGTTTGATCAGGCGCGCATAGGAACGGACGGTCTTGCGCAGTGTCTCGCGCATCTCGGGCTGTTCCCAGCTGCGCGCGACCTGGGAATTGATGTGGGTCCGCATGACGTCACGCAGCACGCCCCATTGGGCCGCCAGCGCTCGGTTACCGGTGCATTCGACGACGAGTTCGTGGAACCGCCACGACAGCCCGGACCACTTCGCCTGGGTGCTTGCGTCTGTCTCGGTGCCGTTCTCGAATGCCGCCTTGAGCCCGTTCATCCGGTCGACCACAGCGGTGAGCTGCTTGATGACGTCCGGGGTACGGCGCGCCGCGAGCAGGCTCGCGGCAATCGGCTCCAGCAAGGCACGGGCCTCGTAGACCTCACCGATCGTGGTGCCGCTCATCTGCAGCAGCAGCCCGACATACCGGCTGGCGACCGACAGGCTCGGCGCCGTCACCTGCGCGCCGCCGCGCGAACCGCGCCGGATGCTGACCAGCGCCTCCGCCTCGAGGATCCGGAACGCCTCGCGGAGCGTCGGACGCGACACCCCGAACTGCTGCATCAGCTCGATCTCCGACGGAAGCGTATCGCCCTCGTTCAGCTCTCCCGAGACGATCTGCTTGCGGATACTTCCCGCGATGATTTCCGCCGTCTTGGGTGCCCTCGCTCGCTCGAACTGACGCGGGACTCCCTCGTTCGGCACGGGCGTGCTGGCCACCGCAGACTCCTTCGGATCACCAAGCTGGTGTCACAAAAATCACTAATATCACCCTTTACTAATCTGACCAAAAGTAGGCGGACCCCCGAGCAGCGCGTAACCGCTGCGACGCAAGCCGGATAGCCGTGACTGTGGTCGGATTAGTAACGAACTACACAGTGTACGCGTCCGGCTCCCCCACTCCCGGTCTGAATCGCACAGCCGTCCGTTACGAATTCCGGCACACGCCGCCGTTCCCGTCAGGCGATCACCGCAGCCGGGGCGTCGGGCGAGGGGTCGTCTTGCGGTCCATGGCGCGGATCCCCAGCGGGCTGCCGATTTGCGGGTAGACGATCCCCCGCTGCATCGCGATCGAGCGGCCCACGTCCAGCGACTCCCAGATCGCCTTGACCGTTCCCTGGACGCCGCCCGGCGGCTTGGCGGCGATCTCCGCGGCCAGCTTGCGGGCGTGCGGGTGCAACTCCTCGCGCGGCACCACCTCCGACACCAGTCCGATCGTCATGGCGGTCTGCGCGGTGACCCGCTCGTCCAGCCCGGTGAGCGCGATCCGCAGCACCTGCCCGAGCGGCACCTTGGCCGTCATCCCGATCGGTTCCAGCGCGGTGACCGTGCCGTAGCTGACGTGCGGGTCGAAGAACTGGGCGTCCTCGGACGCGATGACGATGTCGGCTTCGTTGACCCAGTAGAACGCCCCGGCCGCGCACAGGCCGTGCACGGCGCAGACCACCGGTTTCCAGACGCCGTTGTTCTTCGGCCCGAGCTCGACGCTCGGATCGTGTTCGGAGAGCTTGTTCTTCGGACGGTCGATGCCTTCCTTGACGTCGACTCCGGTGGAGAACGCCTTGTCCCCCGCGGCCTTGAGGAACACGGCGTGGATGGAGTCGGTCAGCCTGACCCGCTTCCAGACGTCGGCGAACTCCTCCCGCATCCGCTGGTTGAACGAGTTGTACGCCGCGGGACGGTTCAACGTGATCGTGGCGACGTGGTCGTCGGCTTCCTCGTACAGGATCGTCTCGTATTCCATTGGCCCCTACTGTTAACCTCAGTGCAAAGATTAAACTAAATTACTACACGGTGTGGCACTGTTCGTCAACGTGGCGATGATTGCGTTTCGCCCGCCGGACGACGCGACTATCCGGTCGTATCGTTACGGTTCGGCAGTTCGCCGACATCAGCGGAACGGGAGGGGTGGATGACCCTGGGCTTCGTCGAATCCGACGGGTGCCGGTTGCGGTACGAGGTCACCGGCGCGGGCGAGACCACCCTGTTGCTCGTGCACGGCGCCAGTGCCCACCGGCTGTGGTGGCACCGCATGGCGCCGGCCCTCGCCCAGCACTTCCGCGTGATCACCATGGACCTCAGCGGCCACGGCGACAGCGGCTACCGCGCCGCGTACGGTCCGCGAGTCTATGCCGAGGACATCAACGCCGTGGCGGAGCAGGTGGGCCAGGGCCCGGTCACGCTCGTCGCCCACAGCATGGGCGGCCGTTGCGCGGTCGTGGCCGCCGCGCGGCATCCCGGCAACTTCTCCCGGCTGGTGATCCTCGACGCCGGCTTCCCGGCGGACCGCATCCGGGCCGAGCGTCCGCGTGCCGCCCGCATCCGCTCCACCTACCCCGATCTGGCCTCGATCCGGGCGGGGTTCCGGCTCATGCCCCGCCAGCCCGCACCTGCCCCCGACGTCCTCGATCCGGTCTTCGACTATGCCGTGCGCCGCACGGAATCCGGCTGGACCTGGAAGTTCGATCCCGGCACGCTGTGGCGCTACGACGACGAACTGGTCGACGCCTGCCTCGCTCGCGTCCGCTGCCCGATCACCTACGCCTACGGCACGCGGAGCCTGCTTCCGGTCGTGCAGTCCGCGGAGCGGATCCTGGCGCTGTACCCGGACGCGACGATCCGCCCGATCGAGGGCGCGCGCCATCACGTGCCCCTCGACGCGCCCGAGCAGTGCGTGGCGATCGTGACGGAAAGCTGCGCGGAAGGCGCGCGTGCTCGCTGACCCGGAGTGACGTCACGGGCTCGCGCAGGTGAGGTCCGGTTGCGCGGGCCCGCCCGAGGCGCGGGTGGTGATCAGGCCGAACGAGGTCGAGGTGTTCGCCTTGACGACGGCGTTCCAGTCCGCGTTCGACACGGTGACCGATGTGCCGCGCTGACTGAGCGAACCGTTCCACAGCAGGCCGATCCGGTGCCCCGCCGGCGCTGACCACGTGACGGTCCAGCCGGTCAGCGTGCGCGGGCCGTCGTTGCGCACGGTCACTTCGGCCTGGTCGCCACCGGGCCACGAGTTGGTCACCCGGTACTGCGCCACACACCGCGGGGTCGCCACGGTGGTCGTGGTCGCGGTCGCGGTCGGAGCCGGGGACGGTGGCATCGCGATGGCCTGCGCCTGGCCCGGATCTCCGCCGAGCAGGCTGCCGATCAGCACGCCGACCGCCACCAGTGCCGCGGCGACGCTGCCCGCGACGATCACCCGCCGCGACGGGAACAGCAGCGGCCGCGGCGGCAACAGCAGCGTCGGATTCCGCGGCGGTGGCGGCTCCCGGCCCGCCGCGACGGCCAGGAGCGCCTCGTGGACCTCGATCATGGACGGCCGCGCGGCGGGATCGGCGCGCAGCATCCACTGCAGCACGCCGGTGAGCGCGCCGCTGCGCCGTGGCGGCCTGATCCGCCCGCTCGCGACTTTTCGCAGCAGCGCCAACGGGTTGCCGGTCGTGCCGAATGGTGGCGTACCCTCGAGTGCGGAGTAAAGCGTTGCCCCGAGGGAAAACACGTCCGAGGCGAAGTTCGCCTCCGCGCCACCGGCCACCTCGGGTGCCAGAAATGCCGGTGTTCCGGCGATCACTCCCAGGTCGGTCGCCGTGCCTTCGCCGACCGCGCGGGCGATGCCGAAGTCGGCGATCTTGGCGGTGCCGTCAGCGGTGATGAGTACGTTGCCGGGCTTGACATCGCGGTGCACGATGCCTTCCGCGTGCGCGGCCGCGAGTGCGGACGCGATCTGCGTGCCGATCGCGGCGACGTCCGGCGGCGCCAGTGTGCCGCGCTCGCGCAGGATCGCCGACAGGCTCCGCGACGGCAGGAACTCCAGGATCAGGCACGGTTTCCCGGCATGCTCGACGACGTCGTGCACCGCGATGGCATGCGGGTGCCGCAGGCGCGCCGCGAGCCGCCCTTCCTGTATCGCCTGCCGCACCGGATCGCCGTCGCCGGTTCCGCCCGCGGGTGTGACGAGTTGCTTGACCGCGATGACGCGGTCCAGCCGTTCGTCGTGTGCCTGCCACACGATTCCCATCGAGCCGCGACCGACACGCGAGACCAGCCGGTAGCGCTCCGCGATCAACTCACCCTCATGGGTCACGGCGGCATCCTAGGATGCGGCAGATATCCGGAATGTGAACTCGAGCAGCCGCCATTCCCCGTCGACGACCCGTCCGTCGGGCGTCGGCCCGTGCTCCGGCCGGAAATCCACGACGAGTTCGTCCTTGACGCCGAACACCGCGTCGCCCTGCCCGGTGCCGGTGTCGAGGTAGGGGCCGCCGCGCACGAACAACTGCGTGATGAGCGTGGAGTAGCCGGGCTTGGCGATCAGGAAATGCAGGTGCGGCGCCCGCCAGGGATGCCGCGCGGTCGCGGCGAGCATCCGCCCGACCGGCCCGTCATCCGGAATCGGGTACTCGCGAGGCAGGATCGACCAGAACCGCACGCGGCCGTCGGCACCGGTGTGGAACCGCGCACGCAGCACCGGGCCGTCGAGGCCGGGCAGCTGCACGTCGTAGCGACCGTCCTCATTGGACTGCCACACGTCGACGATCGCGCCCGCGACCGGCACGCCGTCGGTGTCGGTGACGCGTACATCGGTCCACAGCGGCGTGCCGGGCTCGCCGCCCGCGATGTCGGCTCCCTGCTCGGCGACCGGCGGGCCTTCGACGTAGAACGGGCCCAGCACCGCCGACGCCGTGGTGTCCGGGGTGCGCGAGTTTGTCAGCACGTCCACCGCGCTGGACACCCCGAGCACGTCGGAGAGCAGCACGAACTCCTGCCGCTTGTCGTCGGACAACTGGCCGGTGGAGGTCAGGAAGTCGATCGCGTACTGCCATTCGGCCTGGGTGACCTCGTTGGCGCGCACGTAGTGGTGCAGGTGCCGGACGAGATCGGTGAGCAGGCTCTTCACGCGCGGATCGGGTGCGCGGTCGAAGCTCGCGACGACCTGGCCGGTCAGCCAGGACACGTCCGGGATCGCGCGGCCACCACCTGGGCGGCTGCCCTGCCACGCGCCGCGCAGCAGCACCTCGATGCCCTCGCGCGTCACCGCACGCGGGTTCGGATACGGCCGGCTCGACGCGATTCCGGCCGCACCGGTGATGTCGTCCTCGGCCAGGCCGAGGTCGCGCAGCGACGTGGGGCCGCCCGCGGCGGCGATGAGGTCGTACACCGCGCTGGGTGCGTCCGTGGCGCCGAGCGCGCCGGCGATGCGCGCCATCGCCTCGGGTGCCGCGGGCGCGTTGTAGGACATGGCATGCGGCAGGACCACCGTGTGCGTCTCGGCGTGCGGCAGGCCGAACGAGCCGCCGAGGGTGTGACACAGCTTGTGGTGCAGTCCCATCCCCACCGTGGCGAGGCACGTCCCGGCCAACCACGCCGCCCGCAGCAGATCCGCGCGCGCCCGCGCGTCCGCCGGGCTCCGGACGGCCACGGGAAGCGAGCGGGCGATGCGCGCGATCGCGTCCAGCGCCATCGCGTCGACGGCAGGGTTGGCTTCCGGCGCGTACAACGCCTCGACCGCGTGCGCCAGTGCGTTGACCGCGCTCGCGACCGTGACGGCCGGGGGCAGGCCGAGCGTCAGGTCCACGTCGTAGATCACGGTCTCGGGCAGGATGTCCGGCGACGAGCGCGTGGTCTTGCGCCCGCCTTCGGTCTCGCCGAGCACGGGCGTGACCTCCGACCCGGCGTACGTCGTCGGCAGGATCACCTGTGGCACACCGGTTCGCGCCGCGAGTGCCTTCGACAGCCCGGTCGTCGAGCCACCGCCGACCGCGACCACGCAGTCGGCACGGTGTTCGCGCAGCACCCCGAGCGCGCGGCCGGTCACCTCGACCGGGGTGTGCGTCGCGGCGCCGTCGAACTCCGCGACCAGCAAGGACTCCAGCGATTCCCGGAGCACGACGGCCGACCGGGGTCTCGCCAGCAGCAGCGCCCGCGACGCACCCAGGCGTTCGACCTCCTCGCGCACCTGGCGGGCGGATCCGAACACGACCCGCACCGGCTGGGCCTGATACGTGAAGTTCCGCATGCACCAGAACCTAGCCGCCCATGGCCGCCGCCGCGGTTCTCAGTTCACCCAGCGTTTCCCGCGCCAGGTCGGCGAACTCCCGGTCGTTGACGGGGTCCACCCAGCGCGCGAAGGACATCCGGAAGGCGAGGGTGCCCAGTTCCGCGGCGACGCTCGCGTCCGGCTCGGGCACCCCCCGCTCCCGCAGGCTTTCCGCCATGGCCGCGGTCAGCGTCGCGGCCTTGAGCAGTTCGCGCTCCTGCAGTTCCGTGTGCAGCGCGACGACCGCCTGCCGCTGCCGCACCTGTTCGAGCCGCTCCTGGGGGAACGCCGCGGCCACCGCCTCCAGCGCCGCGGCGAGCGCCTCGGCCGGGGTCGCGGAGCCGGGGGCGCCGGTGATCCCGTCGATGAACAGCCGGCGCAGGATCTCCTGACCGCCGAACAGCACTTCCCGCTTGTCGGCGAAGTAGCGGAAGAACGTCCTCTTCGTCAGGCCGGCCCGTTCGGCGATCTCGGCGACGGTGGTGGCGTCGTACCCGCGCTCGGCGAACAGGTCGACCGCGGCGCGGGCCAGCCGCTCACGCGCGTTGGGCTCCCACCGGCTCATGCTGACAGTCTAGGTGACGACACTCGGTGCCATGGAGTGCTACGGTGGTGATGACACCAGGTGTCATCATAGGGAGGATCTCTCATGCGTGTCTTCATCACCGGGGCGAGCGGCCACGTCGGCTCCGCTCTCGTTCCCGAACTGCAGGGCGCGGGACATCAGGTCGTCGGCCTGGCCCGCTCCGACACGTCGGCCGCCGCGCTGGCGGCGCGCGGCGCCGAGGTGCGGCGCGGCGACCTCGACGATGTCGACGGCCTGCGCGAAGCCGCCGCGGCGGCCGACGGCGTCATCCACCTCGCTTTCAAGCACGACGCCATGATCGCCGGCGACTTCGCGAGCGCAGCGGCCGCCGACCTGGCCGCGACACAGGCACTCGCCGACGCACTCGTGGGCACGGGCAAGCCCTTCGTGGGCACCTCGGGCACCGGGTTGCTCGCCGGGGCGGCGCTCGGGCGGCCGGGCACCGAGGAGGACGCGATGCCCGGCGGCTACCGCATCGACACCGAGAACCTGACCATCGACCTCGCCGGCCAGGGCATCCGGTCCTCGGTCGTGCGCCTGCCGCCCACCGTGCACAGTTCGCTGGACAAGCACGGCTTCGTCCCGACCCTGATCGGCATCGCCCGCGACAAGGGCGTGTCCGGCTACATCGGAGACGGCGCCAACCGCTGGCCCGCCGGCCACACGCTGGACGCGGCCCGCCTGTACCGGCTCGCGCTGGAGAAGGCACCGGCCGGGTCGCGCCTGCACGCCGTGGACGACGAGGGCGTCCCGCTCCGGCAGGTCGCCGAGGTCATCGGCCGCCACCTCGGCCTCCCGGTCGTGAGCATCCCGGCCGAGGACGCGGCGGACCACTTCGGCTGGTTCGCCCAGTTCGCGGCCATCGACAACCCCGTGTCCAGCGCCCGCACGCGGCAACTGCTGGATTGGAAGCCCGAGCACCCCGGCCTGCTGGCCGACCTCGGCGAGGGCCACTACTTCAGCTAAGCGGCGAGCCGCACTTCGTTGCGGGACAAGGACTTCGGAGGAATCGCGCGGGCCTCGTCATCGACGCGGGGCCCGTCGCGATCCTCGAAGTTCACGCTGCCGTTCATGCGCGGGGGTCGCCGGCGCCGATGGTTGCGCTCCAGGCCGTAGACGACGAAACCCATGATCGCCAGGAAGACCAGAAGAGTTGTCATGGCACTAAGTGTCCGAGCATCAAGTTCCTGCCACCAGTGGCAGATCTGACGATGTGCGATAAGATCCTGCCATGCTCAAGACCGTCGCGACCGTCCTGATCGACTACTTCGCGCCGTTCGAGTTCGGCGTCATCTGCGAGGTCTTCGGGCTCGACCGGACCGACGACGGAGTGCCGCCGATCGAGTTCCTCGTCTGCGGCGAACATCCGGGAGAACCGTTACACGCCACCATTCCCGGCGTGATGACGGCACCCTCGCACGGCCTCGACGGGCTGGCCGGTGCGGATCTGGTCGCGCTGCCGGCCGCGAGCGTGCGCGACGACTACCCGCCCGCCGTCCTCGACGCGCTACGCGAGGCCCACCGCAACGGCGCCACGCTGCTGTCGGTGTGCAGCGGCGCGTTCCTGCTCGGTGCCACCGGGCTGCTCGACGGCCGCCACTGCACCACGCACTGGGCCTACATCCGCGAGTTCGAGCGGCGCTTCCCCGAGGCCAAGGTGGATCCGGACGTCCTGTTCGTCGACGAAGGCGACGTGGTCACCAGCGCCGGGACGGCCGCCGGGATCGACGCATGCCTGCACCTCGTGCGCCGCGAACTCGGCTCCGCGGTCGCGACGACGATCGCCCGCCGCATGGTCGTGCCACCGCAGCGGGACGGCGGGCAGCGGCAGTTCGTCGAGCTGCCGATCCCCGAATGCACGGGCGACAGCCTGGAGCCGGTACTGACGTGGATGCTCGACCACCTCACCGAGGAGCACACCGTCGCCACACTCGCCCGCAAGGCACAGATGTCCGAGCGCACCTTCGCGCGCCGGTTCGCCGCCGAAACCGGGACCACGCCGCACAAAGGGCTCACCACCCCGCGCGTGCTGCACGCGCGGACGCTGCTCGAGGCAACCCAGCTGGGCATCGAGGAGGTCGCGCGTGAATCCGGGTTCGGCACGGCGGCCCTGCTGCGCCACCACTTCCACAGGATCGTCGGCGTCTCCCCACACGACTACCGCCGTACGTTCGCCTGCTGATCTTTTCGACGTCAACGCGTCGACCGGCTGCTCACGATTTTTCGCTGAGCCGGGCCAGTATCTCGTCCAGCTTCGCCAGATCCTCGTCCGCGAGGCCGAGCACCGCCGCCGGTGGCTCCTTCAAGATCCGGCCTGCCCGCTCCGCCTTTGCCTTGCCTTGCTCGGTCACCGTCACGATCTTGCGGCGCCGGTCGTCCGGATGCACCGACCGCGCGGCGAGCCCGCGCGCTTCGAGATCGTCGACGATGAGCGTCGCGTACGGCCGGTCGATGGCCAGCGCCTCCGCCAGCTCGCGCATGGTCCTCGGCCGTCCCGCGAGCCACCGCAGCGCCTTGACCTTGGCGAAGCTCATGCCCAGTTCGTTCGCGACCTGCTTGCGCCGGTCGTACCGGTCCAGGACCAGCTCCCGCATCCGCTCCCAGACCCGCTCCGCGACCTCGCTCACGCGCTCACCGCCATCTCGTCCACCGCCAGTCGCTCCGCGGTGTGCCGCGCCCAGGCACTCGTGGCGACATACCCGAGCGCCGTGATCGCGATTCCGCTGACGGCCATGATCCACCACGCGATGTGGCTCGCCGAGGCGAATCCCGTCACGACCGGACCGTGCACCCGCGACGTGACGACCGCGCCCAGCACCGCCACACCCAGCACGTTACCGACCTGGCGGCTGGTGGACGCGACCGCCGCAGCGACACCGGCCTGCGCGCGTGGCATCCCGGACACGGCGGCGTTCGTGATCGGCGGGTTGACCAGGCCGAACCCGATACCGAACAGGAAGTAGACGACCAGCAGGAACCCGACGGGCGTGTCCGCGCTGATCGTGGTGAGCAGAACTCCGGCAACCGCGATCGCGATTCCGGCCACCACCAGGGGAAGCCGTGCGCCCCTGTTCGCGACCAGCCGGCCCGACACGGGCGCCAGCACCAGGATCATCACGGCCGCGGGCAGGGTCAGCAGCCCCGCGTGCAGCGGCGAGAACCCGCGCACGGTCTGCAGGTAGATCGCGTTGAGGACCAGGAAACCGGCCAGCGACGCGAACCCGGTGATCGCGATGACGGTCGCGCTGGAGAACGGGATGCTGGAGAAGAACCGCGGGTCCAGCAACGGTTCCCGGCGCCGCTTCTCGTACGGCACGAGCGCGGCCAGCGCGAGCACCGCGAGCGCGAAGCACCCCAGCGTCTGCGCCGAACCCCAGCCGGCGTGCGGCGCCTCGATGATCCCGTAGGTCAGGCTGCCCAGTATCACGATCACCAGCGACTGCCCGACCGGATCGAGCCGGCGCGGGCGCGGCGACTTCGACTCCGGCACGAACAGCGCGGCCAGCACGATCGCCGCGACGCCGATCGGCACGTTGACCCAGAAGATCGACCGCCAGCCGATCCCGTCGACCAGTGCACCACCCACGACCGGCCCGAGCGCCATGCTGATCCCGAACACCGCACCCCAGATCCCGATCGCGCGGGCGCGTTCCTTCGGGTCGGTGAACGTGTTGGTGACGATCGACATCGCGACCGGGTTGAGCATCGACCCGCCGATCGCCTGCAGCATCCGGAACACGATGAGCAGTTCGATGTTCGGCGCGATGCTGCACAGCAGGGACGAGAGCGTGAACAACGCCAGTCCGGTCTGGAAGATCCGCCGCCGCCCCACCCGGTCGGCCATCGATCCGGACAGCATCAGCAGGCTCGCCACCACGACCGAGTACGCGTCGATCGTCCACTGCAGGCTCGGCACCGACGCCGCGAACTCACGCTGGATCGAAGGCAGCGCCACGTTGACGATCGTGTTGTCGAGCGAGACGACGAACAGGCTCACGCAGCAGATGGCCAGGACGAGCAGCCTGCGCCGATAGGTCACGAGCACACTCCTGACGGATGGTTGTAAACCTATAACAGTTACGACTGTACAACCATCCGTCGCTCATTCACACCTGGAAAACTCCGCGCCGCTCAGTCGCGCGCGGGACCGGGCCGGAGCCGCGCGAGAGGCTCCAGACCGGACAGTTCCACCGCCTTGCGCACCGCGGACTGCGGCGCCACCAGCAGTTCCAGACCCATCTGCAGCACCCGCAGCCGGTCGGCGAGGGTGAACAGCACGCGCAGGCCGGCGCTGTCCAGATAGTCCAGTCCGGACAGATCGAGCATGACGATTGTCACGTCATTGGTGATCGCGGCGTGGATCTGGTCCTGGACGAGGTTCGCGTTGGCCAGATCGATCTCTCCGGAGATGGTGATGCACGCCGTGTCCCCGCGAACTTCGGCCTCGACCCTGGCCGTCGTCACAACGCCGGCTCTCGGCTGAGGTCACGGCGGATCACGACCTTCGTTCCGTCCCCGGTCTGCTCAACGCGCACTTCGTCACCGCATTTCCGCATCAGCAGGATGCCGCGCCCCCGGTTCTCACCCCTCGGCGGGCGCCACCGCCCATGGTCCCGGACAGTAGCGATCACGGTGGTGCCCTGCAGTTCGAGGCGCAGGGCAACGCTTCCGCCGGCCGGACCATAGGCGTGCTCGACGGCGTTCGTGCAGGCCTCGCCGACCGCGAGCAGCAGGTCGCCGGTCACCTCGGCGCCCGCCCCGGCCGCCGACAACCAGCGGCGCATCGCGGCCCGGATGTCCTTGAGCGACTCGGGCACCGCCGGCAGCACCAGATCCAGTGCGCCGCTCTCGTCCTGGCTCTGCCGCCGCAAGGTGAGCAGGGCCACATCGTCCTCGGGCACGTCATCGCCGATCAGCCGCGCCATCACCTCGGCGCACACGGCGTCGGCCGGCTTGACGGCCACCGTGTCCCGCAGCGTGTCGAGTCCCTTGTCCAGCGGGCTGTACCGGCGCTCGACGAGCCCGTCGGTGAAGAAGCAGGCCACCGCGCCGGGCGGCAGGCCGACCGTGGTCACCCGGCGCCGCGTCTCGCGGACGGCGCCGATCGGCGGGTCGATCGGCAGGTCCGCGTAGTCGCCGCGCCGGCCGGGCAATGCCACCAGCGGGGCGAGGTGCCCGGCGGAGGACAGGTACATCTGGTCGAATGCCGGCGCGACGGTGCAGTACAGCACCGTGGCCATCATGCCGGGCTCGAAATGCTGGGCCTTGCGGTCGAGCCTGGTCAGCACCTCGGCCGGGTCGGTCGTCTCCAGCGCGTAGGCACGCAGTGCGCTGCGCAACCGTCCCATCACGACGGCCGCGGGCAGGTCGTGCCCCACCACGTCGCCGATCACGATGCCGAGCCACCCCGACGGCAGCGTGAAGACGTCGTACCAGTCGCCCGCGACACTCGACTCGCCACCGGGCACATAGCGGGCCGCCAGATCCAGCGTCGGGACGGTCGGCAGCCGCGTGGGCAGCAGGCTGCGCTGCAGCTCGGTCGCGGCCGCCCGCGCTGCCTGCGCACGGTGCGCCTGGACGGTCAGCGCCATCCGGTCCCCGGCCAGCTGCAGCAGCGCGACGTCGTCGTCGGTGAACCGTCGCGCGGACAGGTTCCCGACGTGCAGCACGCCGATGACCGCGCCGCCGACGATGAGCGGCACGCCCGCCAGTGCGGCGATGCCCTTCTCCCACAACAGCTGGTTGAGCACCGTCGTGTGGTCGATGCGATCGAGCGTGACCGGCCGCCGCTCGGCCGCGATCCGTCCCGCGAACCCCTTGCCCAGCGGGACCCGCACACCCTGCCGCACCTCGTTCTCGATGCCGCGCGACGCGGTCGCGACGAGTTCCCGCGAGCCGGGCTCCAGCAGCAGGATCACCGAAGTGTCGGCGTTCATCACCTGGCGTACCCGCTCGAGGAGCTCGATCAGCAGTGCATCCCCCGCGAGGTGTGCGAGCGCGTTGTCACTCACGAAGCCGATCCGGCGCAGCTTTTCTTCCGCGCTCGCGGAGTTTGCCATAACCGCAGATTAACCAGGCCGGCCTGTCCGGAAACCCGCCGACGCTCGGTCCGTCGGCGTGTTCCCGCGGACACGCCGCGCCAAACCCGGCTCAGCCACGTTCGATCAGGTGCCCGACCACGTCCGGGCCAGGGTGGGCGGCGCCCGAACCGTCCCGGCGGACCGTTGCCTCGGGGAGTTCGACCGGGTCACCCGTGCGGGCGGCGCCGGCAGGCCGCGGGCCGATCCAGGCGACGGAAAGCGCTGTCTCACCCTTGAGGAACCGCTGCGCACGCACCCCGCCGGTGGCCCTGCCCTTGGCCGGGTACTCGGCGAACGGGGTCACCTTGACCGTGGACCCGGTGGCCGTGACGACCATCGGCTCGCCGTGCTCGGGATCGTCGGTGCGGATGGCGCCGAAGAACGCCACCGCCGCGCCGGCGGCGAGCTTGATGCCCGCCATGCCGCCGCCCTTGAGGCCCTGCGGCCGCACGAGTGACGCCTCGTAGCGCAACAGTGACGCGTCGTCGGCCACGAACGCCAGCGTCTCGCTGCCGTCGGTGAGCCCGGTGGCACCCACGACCTCGTCGCCGTCCTTGAGCGAGATGACCTCGAACTCGTCGGCCCGCACCGGCCACTCCGGCGCGACGATCTTGACGACGCCCTGCCTCGTGCCCAACGCGAGGCCGGGCGACCCGGCCGCCTGCTCGCCCAGCGGCGCGATGCCGATGACTCGCTCGCCCTTGTCCAGCGGCACCAGTTCGCGCGCGGCCATCCCACCGCGTACCGACACCGTGCCCGGGTTCTCCGGCAGCACCGGCAACGGCAGCACGTCGGTCTTGAACGCGCGGCCCTTGCTGGTGACCAGCAGGATCTGGCCGCGTGCCGTGGAGTGCACCATCGCCGCGACGGCGTCGTGCTTGACGCGGCCGTTGCGGCGCCTGCCCATGGACGATTCGGTGACTTCTTCCGATTCGGCTTGGGTGCGCGCGACGAGACCGGTGGCCGACAGGAGCACCTGGCATGGGTCGTCGGCGACCTCGAGCGGCCCGGCGGGCTTGGACGCGGCGAGCACTTCCTTGAGGTCGCCGTCGATCAGTGCGGTGCGCCGCTCGGTTTGGAAGTCCTTGGCGATCTTGGCCAGCTCGCTGGAGACGACCTTCTTCAGTTCCCTGTCGTCGTCGAGGATCTTGCTCAGCTCGGCGATCTCGTCGCGCAGCCGCTCCTGCTCCTGCTCGAGTTCGAGCTTGTCGTACTTGGTCAGCCGCCGCAGCGGAGTGTCCAAAATGTACGTCGCCTGGACCTCGGAGAGCTTGAACCGCTGCATCAGGCCGGTCTTGGCCTCCGTGGCGTTGTCGCTGTTGCGGATCAGCCGGATCACCTTGTCGATGTCCAGCAACGCGATCAGCAGGCCCTCGACCAGGTGCAGCCGTTCCTCGCGCTTGCGCCGGCGGTAGCGGGTGCGCCTGGTGACGACCTCGTAGCGGTGGTTCAGGAAGACCTCGAGCAGTTGCTTGAGGCCGAGCGTCTGCGGCTGGCCGTCGACGAGCACGAGGTTGTTGATGCCGAACGACGACTCCAGCGGGGTGAGCCGGTACAGATCGGCCAGCAACGGCTGCGGGTTCACGCCGACCTTGCACTCGATCACCAGCCGGGTGCCGTTCTCGCGGTCGGTGAGGTCCTTGACGTCGGCGATCCCGGTGAGCCGCTTGGACTTGCCGACCTCGTCGGTGATCTTCTCGATCACCTTCTCCGGCCCGACGCCGTAGGGCAGTTCGGTGACCGTGATGGCCTGACGCCCGCGGCTACCCTCCAGCGGCCCGATCTCGACCTTCGCCCGCATCCGGACGACGCCCCGGCCGGTCTCGTAAGCCTTGCGCACCTCGTCCAGGCCCAGCAGCATCCCGCCCGTGGGCAGGTCCGGGCCCGGGATGTACTCCATCAACTTGTCCAGTGACGCGGTGGGGTGGTTGATGAGCCACCGCGCGGCGCCGATGACCTCGCCCATGTTGTGCGGGATCATGTTGGTGGCCATCCCGACCGCGATGCCGGAGGTGCCGTTGACGAGCAGATTCGGGTACGCGGCAGGCAGCACCGACGGCTCCATCAGGGATCCGTCGTAGTTGGGCCGGAAGTCGACGGTCTCCTCGCCGAGCTCACCGACGAGAAGCATCGCCTCGGGCGACATGCGGGCTTCGGTGTTGTGGTTGACGAAACCACCGGCGAGGAACGAGTGGTCATCGGAATCCACGCGGACCGAGTACACCTCCGCGGGTTCGGCCGCGGCGACCTCGGTGACCTCCTCGAACCGGTACCCGGAGTCCATGATCGGGAGGATCGTGGACAGAACTTCGGTGTCGTCGACGCGGTCGATGATCCGCAGGCGCTCGGTCTCCCACCGCTCGACGCGGGCGACGTCGAGCGAGCCACGCACATAGTCGGCGACGAACGGCACCTCGTCGTCGCCGAGCAGGTGCGGCCGCGGGACCGAACGCCGGAGCAGCTCGGTCACCTTCGCCTGTGTCGGCTCGAGGAAGCCGACGCGCTCGGTGAACGCGCGGACGTCGCGCGGCCCGGAGATCACGAGCCGGTGCTCGACCGACCCGGTCGCGCTGGTGTGGCGGGCTTGCTGGGCGATCACCCCGAACTCGGCGAGCAGCTGCTGAACCTCGCCGGTCAGGCGCTCGCTGCGGCTGGTGTAGTGGACGGTCAGGCCGTCCCGCGTCACTCGGGGACCGCCGCCACTCTCGAAGAGGGCCATGAGGAAGGCCCTCTTCACGCCCCAGCCGCCGTGCCAGACGCACTCGGGCACGAACTCGTGCGTGGCCTGGTGACCGATCAGCTCGGCCAGCGGGCTCTCCCGGACCGCCGCCATGCCGCCCGCCTCCGCGGGTACCTCCCACTTCCGCAGCGCGTCCTCGAAGAAGCCCTCGGCGCTGCGCCCGGCAGGCTCCGATGCCCACGCGCCGGCGAGCACGCCGAGCAGGTACTCGCGAGCCGTCGGGACGACCTGCATCCAGGCATTGCGGGCAACGCACACGACCGCACCGGGCTTGAGCTCGTCCAGTCGCCGCCACTGGAACAGCGGGACGCCCATCGGCGCCTCCAGGCACAGCACGAGGTGATTCTCGCTGCCCCGCAACGAAAAGCCGGACTTCGTGGCCATCCGGACCGTCGGGTGGACGCCCGAGTTGAAGACCTTCGTGACCCGGACGGACTTGCCGTCCTTGTCGAGCACCTCGAAGTCCGCGTCCGCTTCGCTGTCGGCCGGCAGACCGACCACGTCGGCGATGCGCGGGCTCGACCCGTCGGCGAGCCGGATTCGCGTGTCTCCGACGACGCAGTAACGCGACGCGGCCGGGCCGTCGTCCGGGCTGCCGAAGTTTCCGTGCCCGTCGATCAGTGGCGCGTTCATCGAGAAGTCCTGCGCCAGGCGCACCATCGCGTCGTAGATGGCGGTGTCGCCGTGGGGGTGGTAGCGGCCCATGACGTCCCCGACCACGCGGGAGGACTTCACGTACGCGTGGTTCGGGCGGTAGCCGGCCTCGTTCATCGCGAACAGGATGCGGCGGTGCACCGGCTTGAGGCCGTCCCGCGCGTCGGGCAGCGCGCGCGAGTGGATGACCGAGTAGGCGTACTCCAGGTAGGAGTCCTCGATCTCGGTCTTGACCGGGTTCTCGAAAACCTGGGCGCCCGCCTGGTCGAACGCGCTCGGGTCGACCCGCGTGGTGGGGGTTTTACGGCGTGCCATCGCTCAACGTCTCCCGAATCAGATGTCGATCGCGGACTGGTCGACGCGCGCGGCCGACTCGACGAGCCAGTTGCGCCGCGGTTCGACCTTCTCGCCCATCAGCAGTTCCAGCGCGGCCTCGGCGGCGTCCACGTCATCCAGCGTGATGCGGCGGACCGAGCGCGTCGCGGGGTTCATCGTGGTCTCCCACAACTCGTCGGCGTCCATCTCGCCGAGCCCCTTGAACCGGGGCACCGGCTTGACGATCTGCTTGCCGGCGTCCTCCAGTTCGACGAGCTTCTGCTCCATCTCGCGCTGCGTGAACGTGAAGTGCGTCTCCGCGTTGCGGCCCTTGGTGACCAGCTTGTGCAGCGGCGGCATGGCGGCGTAGAGCCTGCCGTCCTCGATGACGGGCCGCATGTACCGCGCGAACAACGTGATGAGCAGCGTGCGGATGTGCGAGCCGTCGACGTCCGCGTCCGCCATCAGGATCACCCGGCCGTAGCGCATCGTGGACAGGTCGAACGTGCGGCCCGACCCCGCGCCGAGCACCTGCACGATCGAGGCGATCTCGGCGTTCTTCAACGTGTCGCCGAGGCTGGCCTTCTGCACGTTGAGGATCTTGCCGCGCAACGGAAGCAGCGCCTGGTACTCCGAGACCCGCGCCATCCGCGCCGAGCCGAGCGCGCTGTCCCCCTCGACGAGGAACAGCTCGCTGCGGGAGATGCCCGTCGTGCGGCAGTCGACGAGCTTCGGCGGCATCGCTGCGCCTTCGAGGGCCGTCTTGCGTCGCGCCGCGTCCTTCTGCTGCTTCTGCACCAGCCGCACGCGCGCCGCGTCGACGACCTTCTGCAGCACGATCTTGGCCTCGGACTTGGTCTTGCGGTCCTCGGTCCAGGCCTTGACCTGCCGCTCGACGATGCCCTGGAGCACCCGCGTGATGCCGGCCGTGGACAGCTCGTCCTTGGTCTGCGAGGTGAACTGCGGCTCCGGGATCCGCACGTGCACGACCGCGGTCATGCCCTCCAGCACATCGTCCAAAGTGGGCAGATCTTCCTTCGGCTTGAGCAGGCCGCGGGTCTTGGAGATGGCCTCCTGCACGGCCTTCGCCACGCCGCGGTCGAAACCCCTGCGGTGCGTGCCGCCGTGCACGTTGCGGATGGTGTTGGAGAAGCACTCGACGGTGCGCTCGTACCCGGTGCCCCACCGCAGCGCGACCTCGACCTCGGCATGACGCTCCACATTGGACTTCATCACGCCGTTCTCGTCGGCGGCGTTCTCCTTGTACGTGCCCTCGCCGGTGATCATCAGCAGGCCCGAAACGGGTTTGTCGCCCGCGGGCGTCAGGAACTCCACCATGTCCTTGAGCCCGCCGGGATAGTGGAAGGTCTCCTCGCTGATGGCGTCCTCGCCCGCGGTGCGCAGGACGTAGGTGACGCCGGGCACCAGGAACGCGGTGTTGCGCAGCTTCGTGCGCACGGCCTCGGTGTCCAGCGAGGCACCGGTCTCGAAGTAGCGGGAGTCGTACCAGTACCGGATCGACGTGCCCTTGCGCTCGCCGCGCTTCATCTTCCCCGCGACGCGCAACCCGGGCTGTGGCGTGAACTTCGCCTTGGGGCCGGGGCCGTCGAACACTCCCGGCGCGCCGTGCTTGAACGACATCTCGTGCACCTTGCCGTCCTGCCGGACCACGACGTCGAACCGGTGCGACAGCGCGTTGACGGCCGAGGCGCCGACGCCGTGCAGACCGCCGGAGGTCTTGTAGCCCGAGCCGCCGAACTTGCCGCCCGCGTGCAGCCTGGTCAACACCAGTTCGACACCGGAAAGGCCCGATTTGGCGTGCCGGCCGGTGGGGATGCCGCGCCCGTCGTCGTCGACCTCGACGCTGCCGTCGGCGTGCAGCGTGACCACGACGCGCGTGGCGTGACCGGCGACACCTTCATCGGTCGAGTTGTCGACGATCTCGTTGAACAGGTGGTTGATCCCGCGACTGTCGGTGGACCCGATGTACATGCCGGGTCGCTTCCGGACGGCTTCCAGTCCCTCGAGATGGGTGAGGTCATCGGCCCCGTAGAGAGGCTCAGCAGAAGCGGTCACCGACGCTCCTCGCCGCGCTCGTCGCGCCCGTGACCGGGCGGTGCAGTGTTGAAGGCTCGCGCAAGCTCGCTCACAGGGTGTTTCTCCCAGCTCGTGGCAATTCGTGTGGGGTCGGCCTGCCACCCACGGTAGGACAGGGTATCCGACACCCCCGACAACTCCGTGGTCATCGCGCCGTGGCGCGGATCGCTTCGATCAGCATGTCCAGTTCGGCCGCGAAGATCTCGTCGCTGGTGACGGTGCGCAGGCTCGGCAGCAGGGCGGTGAACCGCGCGGCGTCGCGGCTGGCCTCGGCCGCGGCGAAGAGCGTCGCGTTGCGGTCCTGAGTGGTCGGGTCGCCGCGCACCTCGCGGTGCGCCCGCCCGATCACCACGTCGATGGTGATCAGGTAGAACCGCGCCGCGGTCGCGCTGTCGAGACCCGCCGCCGCGAGGATGTCCGCGATCGTCTCGGCGATGCGGAGTCCGCCGGGCGTGGCGTTGCCGTGCGTCACGAGCCGCTCCGCGAAACCGGGATAGGCCCGCAGTTCGCGGCGCATGCCGTGGGCGAGGTGCCGCAGCCGGTCCGGCCACGGTCCGTCCAGCGCCTCGCCGGGGATCACGTGGTGGGCGGCGATCTCGTCGGCGAGGAGGTCCAGTAGCGCGTTCTTGTCCGGCACGTGCCGGTAGAGCGCCATCCGCGACGCGCCGACCTCCGTGGCCAGGCGGCGGATGGTGAGTGCCTCGATTCCCTCCGCACGCGCGATCCGCAGCGCGGCGTCGATGATCTGCGGGCGTTCCAGGCTGCCCCACGGGCGGCGTTCCGTCACGCCCGCATGCTACTTGCGGACGTTGTCCGCAAGTGATTAAGTAAGGCTCACCTAACGGCTTCACCTGAGGGGAGGGTCGCGGCATGTGGGTGCTCGCCGGCTTGTCCGCACTGCTGCTGCTGTTCCGCCGCGGGCTCACGAAAGGTCCTGGAATGACAACGAGAATCACGCTCGCCGCGGTGCTCTTGGCGGCGTTCACCGCGAGCACGGCGCAGACGATCGTGATCGCCGCGCTGCCCACGCTCGCCCGCGAGTTCGGCGTGTCGGGCACGTCCGCGGCGTGGGCGCTGACCGCGTTCATGCTCGCCGCCGCGGTCGCCACGCCGATCGCGGGCAGCCTCGGCGACATGTTCGGTTACCGGCGAATCTCCGTGGTGTGTCTGGGTTTCTGCGACGTGGGTCTGCTGTTGTGCGCACCCGCGGAGTCCTTCCCACTGCTGCTCGCCGGGCGCGCGCTGGCCGGTGTGTCCGGTGGTGTGTTCCCGCTCGCGTTCGGGCTGGTGCGGCGCGCGGTCTCGCCGGCCCGCCTGCCGGGCGTGGTGGCGTTGTTGTCGGCGATGTTCGGCATCGGCGGAGCGGCGGGGATGCTCGCCGCCGGGCCGCTGCTGGGCACGTTCGGCCGCGCCTGGCTGTTCTGGCCGCTCCTGGTTCTCGGTGTGGCGGCGCTGTTTCTCGCTTTCCTGCTGCCCACGGACCAGGGCACCGCGGGCGGGCGGGTCGACGTGGCGGGCGCGGTGCTCCTCGCCGGGGCGCTGGTCGCGCTGCTGCTGGGCATCAGCCAGGCCAAGGCGTGGGGCGCGGGTCCGGCGGCCGGGCTGTTCGCGGTCGCGGCTGTCCTGTCCGTCGCCTTCGCCGCAGCCGAACTCCGCGGGAGCCGAAGGTGGCCTTGGGCGCCGAATAGGCGCCGCATGCCACTTTCGGCGCCCCGGCCGCTGGTGGACCTGCGGCTGCTGGGCCGGCGGCCGGTGGCCGTGACGAACGTGACGACCGTCGTGGCCGCGGCGGCGATGTTCGGTGTGGTCACGTTGATCCCGCGGCTGGTGGCGGAAAACCGGGTCGCCGTCGCGCTGGCGCCGATGGTCGCCGTGATGCTGGTGGCGACGCCGCTGGCGCCACGGCTGGGCGGCCGGGTCTCGGTGCGGGCAGGTGCCGTGTTCGCGATCGCCGCCTGCATGATGCTGGCGTTCGCCCACGACGCGCTCTGGCAGGTGTGCGTGGCGGGCGCCTTGCTGGGCATGGGCTACGGGCGGGCGTTCGCCGCGTTCGGGACGCTCGTCGTGGACGCGGTCGAGGCACGCGACACCGGCGTGGCCACTGGCGTCAACACGATCGCCAGGACCGCGGGCGGGGCGATCGGCGCCCAGGTGGCCGCGGCGCTCGTCACCGGCGCCAGCTACGGGCCCGCGTTCACCGTGTTCGCGCTGGTCGCGGTCGCCGCGCTGGCCGTCACCTCGGCGCTGCCACGGCGCTCGCCGGTACTGTCGGCCATATGAGACGGAGGCGGCCGGCGCCCTTGCCGCAGCGCAACGGGCTGGACCCGGCCCGGATGAAGCTGCCCGCGGAGGGGCCGTGGGCGACCATCCGGGACCACCTCGCCGAACGCATCCCGCGCCTGCCGCCGGGGCGGCTCGACGAGATGCTCGCCGAGGGGCGCATCGTCGGCCTCGACGGGCCCGTCGGGCCACACACACCGTTCCTGCCGGGCGCGTTCATCTGGTTCCACCGCGACCTGCCCGACGAGGTCCCCGTACCGTTCGAGATCGGTGTCGTGTACCGCGACGAGCACCTGGTCGTCGTGGACAAGCCGCATTTCCTCGCCACGATCCCGCGGGGGCAGCACGTGGTGGAGACCGCCCTGGTGCGGCTGCGCCGGGATCTCGGGCTGCCCGAACTGAGCCCCGCCCACCGGCTGGACCGCGTCACGGCCGGGCTGCTCATGTTCGTCACCCGCCGCGAGCACCGGGGCGCCTACCAGACGCTGTTCCGCGACCGGAAGGTCACCAAGGAGTACGAGGCGATCGCGCGGCACGACCCCCGGCTGGAGCTGCCCGTCACCGTGCGCAGCCGGATCGTCAAGGAACGCGGGACGGTTACCGCGCAAGAGGTTCCCGGGCCGGTCAACGCGGAGACCTACGTCGAGCTGATCGAGCACGCACACGGCCGCGGCCGCTACCGGCTGGTGCCCGCGACCGGCCGCACCCATCAACTGCGTGTCCACATGAACCGCCTCGGCATTCCCATACTGGGGGACCGCTTCTATCCGGCCGTGACCGAGACGCCGCTGGACGATTTCAGCAGGCCGCTGCAGTTGCTCGCCAAGACACTGGAGTTCACCGATCCCCTCACCGGCGCGCGCCGCCGGTTCGAAAGCCGGCTCGGCCTGCGCGCGTGGACCTCCTTTGCGGACTGGGAAACTCGGTCGTGACTCCATAACCACTCGCCCCGGCAAGGCTGTCCCGGTTGGTGCACGCGAAAAACGAGTAGTCGACTACGCATGACAACCCGTGGCGGCGGCGTTTCACTCACGCGTGCATCTGCAACGTGCAGAGGAGGGGTGATGAAAGTACTCCGGATCGTCACGACCGCCGCCGTGGCTCTCGCGACCGCACTGGTGCCCGCGGTCGCGCAGGCCGGCGGTGGGGTGTCCACAGTGGCCAAGAATCTGAACAATCCCCGCGGCCTGACCTTCTCCCCGGACGGCGCGCTCTACGTCGCCGAAGCGGGCAAGGGCGGCCCCGGGCCGTGCATGCCCGGGCCCGAAGGCGGCTCGGTCTGCTACGGCACCAGTGGTTCCATCACGGTCGTCGACCACGGCAGACAGAGCCGCCTGATTCGCGACCTGCCTTCGCTGGCCAACCCCGACGGCTCCGAGGCGATCGGCCCGTCGGACGTGTCCTTCCAGGGCAACGGCGGGATGTACTTCACCGTAGGCCTCGGCGCCGACCCCGCGGTCCGGGCCGGCTTGCCGGCCGCCGGACAACAGGCCCTCGGCTGGCTGCTGCGTGGCAAGGATGCCAGGCAGGTGGCGGACGTCGCCGGCTACGAGGCCAAGGCGAACCCGGACGGCAACGTGCCCGACAGCAACCCGAACTCGGTCCTGGCACTGCCCGGCGGCCAGGTCGTCGCCGACGCCGGTGGCAACGACCTCCTCCGGGTCGCCTCCAACGGCAAGATCTCCACGATCGCGGTCTTCCCGGACGTACTGGTCGACGCACCTCCCTCGCTCGGCTTGCCACCAGGCACCAAGATCCCCATGCAGGCCGTCCCGACCTCGGTCGTCCGCGGCCCCGACGGCGCGTTCTACGTCGGCCAGCTGACGGGCTTCCCGTTCCCCGAAGGCGCGGCGAAGGTCTACCGCGTCGTGCCGGGCCACGCTCCCGAGGTGTACGCCGAGGGCTTCACCAACATCATCGACCTGGGCTTCTCCGAGGACGGCAAGCTGTATGTCCTCGAGATCGCCCAGCACGGCCTGCTCAGCGGCGACATGACCGGCGCACTGATCAAGGTGTCGCGCCACGACCAGCAGGTGGTCATGAGCACGGGCCTGACAGCGCCAGGCGGCCTGACCTTCCGCGGCGGCGCGGCTTACGTGTCGAACTGCAGCGTCTGCGCGGGCAACGGCAGCGTACTGCGCATCCCATTGCACTAACCCGCAACCTCCCCCGCCCCGGTCCCTTGCCGGGGCGGGGGACGCCGGCTCACGTGATGCGTTGTCAGGTCTCGCCCGCGTGGCGCAGGACTCGCAGCATGGCGTTGTCGTCAACGCGCTCCGGGTCGGGCTCGACGCACTCCGCCAGTTGCCGCCGCAGTGCGTCCTCGTCCAGGCCGGTGCCGATGAGTACCAACCGCGTGCGGGGCCGCTCGTCCGGGTCCCAGTGGGTGCGGTCGAACTCCAGCCACCTGCCTACGGTGTGCAGGGTGAACTTCTCCCCGTGCCCCGGTAGTCCGAAGTGGACGAAACCCTTGGCGCGGTAGAGGCCGGCCGGGCGGCTGTCCAGCAACTTCATGAAGCGGCGCGGGTGCAGTGGCTGGTCGCTGCGGAACTCGACGCTCTGATACCGCGCGTGGAAGTGATCGTCGTGCTCGTGCAGCAGGTCGTTGAGGGAGAGCTGTACCCAGGGGCGCTCGGTGTCCCGCTCGACGGGGTCCAGCAGCAGGTCCGGATCGATCCGGCCGTACGTTGCAGGCAGGACGGGGCGTCCGTCGGCGACCTTTTCCACCAGCGACGTCACTTGTGCGAGGTCATCCTCGTCCAGGCGGTCGGTCTTGTTCAGGATCACCAGATCCGCGAACGCGACATGCTGGTCCAGTTCGGGATGGCGGATCCGGGCGTCGGTGAACTCGGCGGCGTCGACCACCTCGAGCAGGCCGCCGTAGCGCAGGGCCTGGTGTGAGCTGGAAAGCACCAGCCGGACCAGGTCGCGTGGCTCGGCGAGGCCGCTGGCCTCGATCACGACGACGTCGACATCGGCGGCGGCCAGCCGGTCCAGCATGGAGTCGAGCCCGCTGGCGTCAACAGCACAGCACAGGCACCCGTTTCCCAGTGATACCAAGGAATCTACCTGCCCGGCGACCGAGAAGGCGTCGATGTTCACGGCGCCGAAGTCGTTGACGATCACGCCGATGCGGACACCCCGGTCATTGTGCAGCAGGTGATTGAGCACGGTCGTCTTCCCGGACCCGAGGTAACCGGCCAGCACGATGACGGGAATGCGCATGAGGCGAGAGAGTACCGCCGGCCATGCTCAGAAGCGTTCGGGAAACGCCGGGCCGGCGTCCAGCGACGTGAGCCGCCACGCGGTGGCGGACTCGTAGAAATGATCCTTGGCGATGAGGTCGAGGTGACGGGGGCTCACCACCGCCTCGGCCTCCGCCTCGGACAACCACCGCCCGGGCGCGTCGAGGCCGTGCCGCGCGCTGACGATCTCCATCACCGTGCGCACCTCGACCGGGTCGGGATGGTTGGCGTGCAGGATCGTGCGGGGCGGCACGTCCGACACGACCACGCCGGCGATGAGGCGCGCGAGGTCGTCGACGTGGATCGTGGACATGCGGGCGCTCGCGCCATCGAGCCAGCCGTCCAGCGCGCGGCGCAGCCGGATCACGTTGGGCACGAACCACTTGTCGCCGTCACCGAAGATCAGGTGCGGCCGCAGCACCACTCCCCCGGCGGCCAGCACGTGGCCCTCCGCGGCGAGGCGGGTGCGGCTCACCGGCGACACCGGACGCGGCTCGAGCTCGTCCGGCCGTGCACCACGGTGCGGCCCGAGGCCGTAGACCGCGGCAGTGCTGACGTACACGATCCGCCCGACCGCGGCGCGCCGCGCCTCGGCGACCAGCGCGGCCGTGCCCGCGTCGTTGACGATCGTGCACCGCTCGGCGTCATCACCGACGTAGGACGCGGCGTGCACGAGCGTGTCGACACCGTCGCAGAGCCCCGCGAGGCTGCCCGGTTCGGCCAGATCCGGCTTGCCCGGCCCGCGGACCAGCGTGGACAGGGCAATTGTCGGCGTCACACCCAGCACGCGCGCGGCGGCGCCGCCGATGAATCCGGTCGCGCCGGTCAGCAAAACCCTGGTCATCCGGTCCTTCCTGAGACGACTCCGCTAGAACAAACCAACCGGCCGGTACTATCTTCCAGCATGCACCCAGTCTGAGGGGAGGGGCATCGTGGCGAAGCAGGCTCGTTCCGAGATGACGCGTGAAGCGATCATCCGCGGCGCGGCCGAGGCGTTCGACCGCTTCGGGTACGGCGGCACGAGCCTGTCCGACGTGATCGACCTCGCGAACGTGACGAAGGGCGCCCTGTACTTCCACTTCAGCTCCAAGCAGGAACTGGCGCGTGTGGTCATCCAGCGGCAGCACGCGTGGTCGGTCGGCCCCGCGCAGGACCACCTCGACAGCGACGCGGCGGGCCTGGAGGCGGTGATCCAGCTGTCGCAGCGGCTGGCGGGCAAGCTCGTGCGCGATCCGGTCGTGCGCGCCGGCGTCCGGCTGACGCTGGAGACCGGCACCTTCGACACGGCGATGCCCGACCCGTACCAGGAGTGGATCGACGCCACGACCAGCCTGCTGCGCCGCGCGGCGGAGGCGGGCGACCTGCGCCGGACGGTGCACCCGGAGACGCTGGCCCGGTACGTGGTCGGCGCGTTCACCGGCGTGCAGGTGCTCTCCCAGGTGCTCACCGGCCGCGAGGATCTGCGCGAGCGCATCCTGGAGATGTGGGAGCTGCTCCTGCCCGCCGTCGTGCCCGATCGCAAGCTGGCCTACTTCCGGCACCTCGCCCGCACCGGTGCGGCGGCCGCGGATTCCCTTCCCGCGCAAGGCTGATCACGCCCCGATGTGCCGGGCGAGCGTCATCGTGCCCTCGGCGGCGACCTGGCTCGCCTGCTCGGCGCACACCGCCAGCGTGGCCTCGTGCGTTCCGCCGTCCGCGACGTCGGTCCGCACGGAGCAGCCGTCGGTGAGCTCGAGGAACCTGCCGAACGTCAGGTCCGCGGACAGCGGCTGCGCCTGCGCCCAGCCCAGCTGCACCCGCGCGGCCTGCCGCAGCGCCTCGAACACGAGCATGCCCGGCACGTGATCGAGCGGGTGGTCGAACAGCACCGGGTGCTCCACGGGCACCCGCACCGGCCAAATGCCCTGCGGCCGCTGGTGGCCGATCACCACATCGCCCGGATCGATCAGGCCCACCGTCGCCGCTCCGACCGGCTCCGGTATGCCCGGCGGCTGCGTGCCGGGCTCGGCGGCCTGCGCACGCAAGCGCCGGTAGAGCGCGGGCGCGACACACCGCACCACACCGACACCGGTCGCGACCGGCCGCCCGTCGCGGAGGAACGCCATGTCGAACCGGAGGCTGCTCTGCGCCTTCGTGCGGCGGCCCGGGGTGACCTCGATGCGCACCACCACGTCGGCCGGCGTGCGGCCCGCCGCGAGCCCGCCGGGGTCGACCTCGAACGCGAGCCGGTCCATCAGGAAGCTGTGGTCCGCGGGTATGTCGTAGGCCACGTGACAGAGCATGATCCCGGCCTGTCGCAGGGTTTCCGCGACCAGCAGCGGGTCGTGCCTGCCCTCGCGCACCCGGTAGAGCCGGTGCCCGCGCGGCCACTGCGCGGCGCATTCGAAAGTGTGCTCCCCCACGGCGCGCCAGTCCGTGATCAGCACCTCCGCGACCGCGCGCCGGTGCACCAGCTGGCATGGCACGCACGAGGCGAACGACAGCGTGTTTCCCGCCGGATCCGGGGAGATCACGGTCATGGGGACCCTCCAGTGGTAAGACGTCGTCACCTTGACCGAACTACAAACCGACCGCAAGGTTTTCCTCACCCACAGCCGCCGCGGGGCAGGTCGCCGTTGATCCGTTCGCCGCAGGACGCTCGGCGGTTCAGCCCAACCCGTCCTTGATCCTTCCCACAGCCGCCCTGGTGTTGACAAAACAGGGCGGTTGGTTTGTTATTGAGTCCACTCACCGCCGCACGGGGGACCGGAGATCATGTCGGACGCCAAGCACGTCGCCTTCTTCGACGTCGATCACGCGCTGGTCACCTGCCGGATCCTGCCGTCGTTCCTCGACTGTCCCGCCGCCGCCGACGAGCGTGAGCGCTACCGCGGCCTGGCGGGCCGCACCGTGTCGGAGGTCGCCGAGGCGGGCGCGGCGTGGTTCGAACGCAAGCTGGGCACCCGGCACCTGTTCCACCTGCCGCTGCTGCGCGCCTTCGACCGGCACCGCAACATGGGACACCTCACGGTGCTGATGTCGAGCGGGTTCTCGGCGTGCCTGGACCCGATCGCCGAGTACGTCGGAGCCGACATCGTGCTCGGCTCCGTTCCCGAGGTCCGCGGTGACCGCTACACCGGCAGGCTGCTCCGGTTCCGGGACGGCGCCGGCAAGGCGGAGGCCACCCGCGAACTGCTCGCCAACACCGGCATCCCCCGCTCGCGGGCCCACGCGTACGGCAGCGACTCGTCCGACTTCGAGATGATGTCCACTGTGGACAACCCGGTGGTCGTCGGCTCGGACCCGGTACTGGCGGACATGGTCCGCTTCCACTCCTGGCGCTGGGTGCGCGGCATCGAGGACATGGTCACCGCCACCTCCCACCACCGCCACTAGCGGCCGCCACTTCCACACACAGTGATGGTCGTGATGCGTTAAGCGATCACCTGATGGTGTCTGCGCTGGTCAGGCGGGTCTCGCCGAATCTGATCAGGGAATCGGCTTCCACGGCCCGAAATGGGTCCTACACTGGACGTCGAGCAAGCCGAACAGCCGGCTTCCTCTCCGACTCGCCCAGCGCTCACCTCCCCCCTCGGGGCGCTGGGCGTACAAGGTCCTCGGCGGGCTCCCCCTGCCCCGCCGAGGACCCCACCCCTAGGTTGTGTTTCAAAGTGGCGGAGCCACTTGCGGTGGGCCGTCAGCTGGCACTCTGCTGCCGAATTCTGAGGTGGTCCCTGGCGAGGACAGCTCCGAAGTGGCATCGGCGCTGTCGCGCGGAGCGCGTCCGCCGGGGGTGGTGGCCGGGCTGGCGGGTGGAAATTCATGATGAGGAGATCCCGGAGTCAGGGGCCGCCTCAGGTTCCGCCACCTGCACCGCCACGCAAACCGCTTTGAAACAGTCTCTAGCACACAGTGCGCGCGGCCCGCGTTTGCGGCAGTGTGTTGGCATGGCAGGGCAACGGATCGTCGTCGACGTGGAGGGGCGCAAGCTCACCCTCACCAACCTCGACAAGGTGCTCTACCCCGCGGCCGACTTCACCAAGCGGGACGTGATCGACTACTACGCGAAGATCGCGCCGCTCATGCTGCCGCACCTGAGCAAACGGCCGACGACGTTCCGCCGCTATCCCGAGGGTGTCGCGGCCGAACCGTTCTTCGAGAAGGACGTGGCGCGGCACGCGCCCGACTGGGTGCGCGTCGCGCGGATCATCAGCCGCCGGGACGACGAGGTCAACGCGTACCCGCTGATCAACGACCTGCCGACGCTCGTGTGGGCGGCGAACCTCGCGGCGCTGGAACTCCACGTTCCACAGTGGACTGTCGGGCCGAAGGACGCCAAGCGCAACCCCGACCTGCTCGTGTTCGATCTCGACCCCGGGGCGCCGGCGACGATCGTCGAGTGCGCGCGGGTCGCGTGCCTGCTGCGCGAGCGACTGGTCGCGGACGGACTCGAGCCGTACGCGAAAACCAGTGGTTCCAAGGGAATGCAG
>DASZUO010000118.1:0-12974 GCA_035547575.1 Amycolatopsis sp.
ATGTACTCGACGATGAAGTCGCTCGGGTAGTGGTGCTCGAACCAGCCCGCGTTCTCGAACGGGTAGTGCACCTGGCCGTAGGGCATCGAGCCCGAGTCGAACCACACGTCGAAGACTTCCGGGATGCGGCGCATGGTGGACTTGCCGCTCGGGTCGTCCGGGTTCGGCCTGGTCAGCTCGTCGATGAACGGCCGGTGCAGGTCGGTCGGCCGCACGCCGAAGTCGCGCTCCAGCTCGTCCAGCGAACCGTAGACGTCGACGCGCGGGTGCTCGGGATCGTCAGACATCCAGACCGGGATCGGCGTGCCCCAGTACCGGTTGCGCGAGACCGACCAGTCGCGCGCGTTCTCCAGCCACTTGCCGAACTGACCGTCCTTGACGTGCTCGGGGTACCAGGTGATCTGCTGGTTCAGCTCGACCATCCGGTCCTTGAACTCGGGGACCTTGACGAACCACGACGACACCGCGCGGGAGATGAGCGGGTTGCGGCAGCGCCAGCAGTGCGGGTAGGAGTGCTCGTAGGTCTCGTGCCGCAACAGGACCGCGCCCTGCCGGGCGGCGGAACCGGTGCCGTTCTTGAGATCCCGGATGATGTTCGGGTTGGCGTCGAAGACCTGCTGGCCCGCGTAGTCGGGCACGGTGGCGTCGAAACGGCCCTTCGAGTCCACCGGCGTGACCGGCACGATGCCGAGCTTGTCGCAGGCGGCCTTGTCGTCCTCGCCGTAGGCGGGCGACATGTGCACAACGCCGGTGCCGTCGTCGGTGGTGACGAAGTCGGCGAGCAGCACCTGGTGGGAGTTCGGGTTGCCGACGAAGTAGGGGAACGGGGGCGCGTAGGTCAGTCCCTCGAGCGCGCTGCCCTTGCGCCGCGCCACGACCGCCGGCTCCTCGCCGAGTTCCCTCGCATAGGCGGCGAGCCGGTTCTCGGCGAGCAGGAACCGCTTGCCGTCCGCCTCGACGACGACGTAGTCCACGTCGGGGTGCACGGCGGCGGCCTGGTTCGACGGGAGCGTCCACGGCGTGGTGGTCCAGACCAGCAGATAGGTACCGTCCAGATCGTTTCCGTTGTCCTGCAAGCGGAATCCGACGGTGACGGCCGGGTCCTGACGACTCGCATATACGTCGTCGTCCATCCGCAGTTCGTGGTTGGACAGCGGGGTCTCGTCGCGCCAGCAGTAGGGCAGCACGCGGTAGCCCTCGTAGACGAGGCCCTTGTCCCACAGCTGCTTGAACGCCCAGATCACCGACTCCATGAAGGTGAGGTCGAGCGTCTTGTAGTCGTGGTCGAAGTCGACCCAGCGCGCCTGCCGGGTGACGTAGTCACGCCACTCGTTCGTGTAGCGCAACACCGACTCGCGGCACGCCTCGTTGAACTTGGCGATGCCCATCTCGTCGATCTGCGACTTGTCGGTGATCCCCAGCTGCCGCTCGGCCTCGAGTTCGGCGGGCAGCCCGTGGGTGTCCCACCCGAAGCGCCGTTCCACGCGGTGCCCGCGCATGGTCTGGTAGCGCGGCACGATGTCCTTGACGTAGCCGGTCAGCAGGTGGCCGTAGTGCGGGAGGCCGTTGGCGAAGGGCGGGCCGTCGTAGAAGACGTACTCGTTGGCGCCGTTCACGCCCGCATCGCGCGCGTCGACCGTGGCCTGGAAGGTGCGGTCGGACTGCCAGTAGGCCAGCACGCTCTTCTCCAGCTCGGGAAAAGAGGGCTGGGACGGGACCTGGCCCGTGGTCTGGCCGCCCAGCTGTGCCTTCGGGTACATCGGTGCGCTCCTCGCGGTTCCTCGTAAAGACCTGGTAGTCGATACGGGGACGACACGCGCTCTCGCGCGTTCCGCGGTACCACCCCGCTTGCCCGCTTTCGCGGGCCTCTCGTCGAATGGCTGTGACGGGCCATACCCGTCCGGGTCTACTGAGGCGAGCGCCCGTTCTTCCGGAGGCTCCCCGGTGATGGCCGGATCAGCGCCTTTGTACCAGGTTAGCGCACGGTGCCAGCGGTTATCCCGATGGCCACCACCCACAGCGCCGCGCCCACCAGGCCGACGACATGCAGGCCTGCGACGAACGCGCTGTGTTGCGCCGGTTCACCCACGACCGTCCCGAACACGGCGACGCCGACCGACCCCGACGCCTGCCGGGCGGTGTTGTTCACCCCGCTGGCCACACCCGCACGCTCGCCGGGCACGCCGCCGACCGCGGCCGCCACCACCGCCGCGGTCAGCAGTCCCATGCCCAGCCCCAGCCCCGCCCACGTCGGCACAAAAGTGCCGTAGCCGGTGTGCACACCCACCCGCAGCAGGTTCAGCATCGACACCACGCCGACCGCGAGCCCCGCGATCATCAGCGGGCGGGGCCCGAAGCGCCCGGTGAGCCGGCCCGTCACCGGCGCGAGAAGCGCGAGCGGCAGGAACCCTGGCAGCATCCGCACGGCCGCGTCCAGCGGCGCGTACCCGAGCACACCCTGCAGGTACAGGGTGAGCACGAGGATCGTCCCCTGCCCTACGAAGTTCATCGCCCCTGCCACCAGGTTCGCGCCGGTGAACTGCGGCGACCGCAGCAGTTCCGGCGGCAGCATCGGATCGGCGACCCTGCGTTCGACCAGTGCGAACGCCACCGCGGCCGGCACCGCCACCACAGACGCGACCGGAGCCCGCTCGATCACCGCGAACACAATCGCGGCAAGCGCCACGGCCGCCGTACCGGCCCCGGCGAAGTCGATCCGGCGGCCGGTGCGTCCGGTGTCCCGCACCAGGCGCAGGGTCAGCACGATCGCGACGGCCACCAACGGCGGATTGATCCAGAACAGCGAACGCCATCCCGCCGCGCTCACCAGCAGGCCGCCCAGCAACGGCCCCGTCGGCAAGGCGAGCGCGGACACCCCGGCCCAGATGCCCAGCGCCCGCGCCTGTTCCCGCCGCTCCGGAAACGTTCTGGTGATGACCGCGAGCGTGCCGGGCAGCAGCAGAGCGGCCCCGATCCCCTGCAGGACACGGAATCCCACCAGCGCGCCCTCCGAAGGCGCGAGCGCACAGCCCGCCGAGGCGATCCCGAACGTCGCGAACCCGGCCACGACCACCCGGCGATGCCCGAGCGCGTCGCCGATCGTGCCACCACAGAGCAGGAGCGCGGCGAGCACCACGGTGTAGCCGTCGACGACCCACTGCAACGCCGCCAGGTCCGCATGAAGCTGCGCCCCGATGGCGGGCAGCGCGACATTCACCACGGTGACGTCCAGTTGCACCAGGAACATCCCCGCGCACATCGTCAGCAGTACGGCGGTCCTCATGATCTCGAGGAGACCACCGAAACGCTTCCAGCGCGCTGGAAGCATGGCGGGTGCACCATGGAGACATGCGCGGGGATGCCGACATCGCCACCACGGCCGCACTGTTCGCCGATCCGGCGCGGGTGCGAGTCCTCATGGCACTCGCGGACGGACGCGCACTGGCCGCGTCGGTGCTGGCCACGGAGGCCGGGCTGTCGGCGCAGGGCACGAGCGCCCACCTGGCGAAGCTGCGCGACGCCGGTTTGGTCGAGGTGGAACGCTCGGGCCGGCACCGGTTCTACCGCCTCGCGGGCCCACACGTCGGCGAGGTCCTGGAAACCCTGGCCCGGTTCTCGCCGAGCCAGCCGGTGAAGTCGCTGCGGGCCGGCACCCGCGCGCAGGCACTGCGGCTCGCACGCACGTGCTACGACCACCTGGCGGGCCGCCTCGGAGTCACCGTCACGGCCGCCCTGGTGGCGCAGGATGCCCTCACCACGACGGACGGCGACGACTCGACGAACCGCCGGGACCACGACGAGCTGTCCAAGCCACTGGCGACGCACCCCTACGCACTGGGCCCACACGCGAAAGCCGTCTTCCACGACCTGGGTGTGGACCTCGACGCGCCACGCGCCCGGAAACGCCCGCTACTCCGGTTCTGCCTCGACTGGTCCGAACAACGACACCATCTCGCCGGCGCACTCGGCGCGGACCTCGCGGCCGCCTTCGCCCGTCAGGGCTGGACGGAACGCCGCGCCGAGGGCCACCGCGCCATCCGCGTCACCGACGCCGGCGCCCGCGAGCTCCGCAAACGCCTGGGCGTAGACCTCGACACCTGAGCCCGCCGGCGAGGCATCGTCGTCTTCTCCGGTGCCGGTCGCGTCTCTCAGCGCGCCGCCGCCCGGTGGGCTTCCGCGAGTTTCGCGTCCGGGGTGCAGCGGGCGCAGGGGGTGAAGCCGAGGTCCCGCGCTTCCTTGACGGCGATCGGGATGGTGTCGCGGTCGGTGAGCCACTCGCATTCGGGCACGTGGTAGCGCGGGTACTCGTCGACGACCACGACCTCGACGTCCAGCTTCGCCACCACCTCGGCGTCCGCGGGCGAGGTCTTCTCCTCGGCCGGGTCGCCGGTCTCCGGATGCGCCGCGGGCTCGTCGGCCTGCTCGGGCTCCGCCGCTGCCTCCTCCGGAACCGCGGCCTCGTCGTCCTGCGCGTCCGACTCCGCCGCGGGCTCGACGATCGTCGCCTCAGCCGCCCCTTCCGCGCGTCTGCGCTGGGCGCGGCGGCGGAAGTAGTCCACCACCAGCACCAGAGCGGCCAGTACCGACAAGCCGATCGAGACCCAGGCCCACAGCGAGAGCGCGGTGATCAGTGCCGTGACCAGTAACGCCAGCGCGGCCAGGACCAGGATGAGAACGATGAAAAGCACGGTGAATTACAACACGGATACAACAGCGAAACGGCTCCGACCCTCCGAAGAGTGCCGGAACCGTCCCGGTGCGTGAACCAGCTGTCAGCCTGCTTCGGCGCGGGGCCCGAACGAGTAGCCCTGGCCGCTGCCGGAGCTCGATGCCGAGCTTCCCGACGACGCCGAGGCCGGTGCCGCGGACCCGCGATCGTCGAGCTCCCGGAGCTGCGACTCGAGGAATCCCCGTAGCCTCGTCCGGTATTCGCGTTCGATCGTGCGGAGTTCCTCGATCTTCTTGCCGAGGGTGGTCTTCTCCGCGTTCAGGCTGTTCATCGTCTCGGTGTACTTGCGCTGCGCCTCGCGCTCCATCGACGTCGCCTTGTCGCGCGCCTGGCGTTCCAGGGTCTCGGCACGGGTCCTGGCGTCGTTGAGCATCGTCTCCGCGCGGGTGCGGGCCTCGTTCACCATCGAGTCGGACTTCGCTCTGGCGTCGGAGAGCAGCTGTTCCGACTTCGCACGAGCCTCCGCCAGCATGCCGTCCGACTCGGTCTTGGCCTCGGCGGTCAGCCGGTCGGCCATCTCCTGCGCCAGCCCCAGCACCTTCGCGGCCTGCACGTTGGGCTCGCCCGCATCGGCCATCGAGTGGACCTGCGTCTGCTGCGTCTGCTCCACCGGCGACGGCGGTGGCACGGGAGCCAGCCGACGCGACGTCTCCTGGGCACCCCCACCGCCGGCACGCGCCGACTCGAGCTCGCCGCGACTCGACTCCAGTTCCGCGTCGAGCTGCTCGACCTGCTGTCGCAGCTCGTTGTTGTCTTCGATGAGCCGGGCCAGCTCTGTCTCCACCAGGTCGAGGAATGCATCCACCTCGTCCTCGTTGTAGCCCCGCTTGCCGATCGGTGGCTTGCTGAACGCGACGTTATGCACGTCAGCGGGGGTCAACGACATCAGATCACCTCACGCACTCCACGGCCTGCTCCGACTTCCCGGGCTTCCCCGATCACCCGGGATATGCCAGTTGCATCAATATGAACACAACCAACAGCAGCACCATAATCGATAAGTCCAGTCCGACGCCGCCGATCCGCACCATCGGGATGATCCGCCGGACCAGGCGGACTGGCGGATCGGTCACTGTGTAGATGGTCTCGAGCGTCACCGCAACCCCACCCGCCGGCCGCCACTCCCTCGCGAACGCGCGGACGAGTTCCACCACCACACGTGCCGTGAGCAGCAGCCAAAAGACGAACAGCACGTAGTAGACGACTATCCAGACCGCATCCACAGCACCACTCTGCCACATCACCCGGACCCCGCGAGCGCAGGCGACGGCCGAGATGTCCAGGCCGTGTGACCTAACTGTGATTTACCCAACGATGTCACCTGAAAGGACTAACAACTCACTCCCTGTCACAGGGCAATTACGCCTTCATGGACACGTTTCGCCGCTTGATCACTGCGCTCAGTGACGAAGGAAAAGCCCGCCCTCGGCGATGCGGCGGCGATCCTCGGCCGTCACCTCCACATCGGGCGGCGACAGCAGGAACACCTTGTTCGTGACGCGGTCCATCGAGCCGCGCAGCGCGAACGCCAGCCCCGCGGCGAAGTCGACGACGCGCTTGGCGTCGGCGTTCTCCATCGCGGTCAGGTTGATGATGACCGGGACGCCCTCGCGGTAGGCCTCGCCGATCGCGCGCGCCTCGACGTAGCTCGTGGGGTGCAGCGTCGTGATGCGGCTCAACGGGTCACGGCTCGGCGGGCGCACGGTGTCGGCCACCGGCCGCAGCCGCGCGACCGGTTCGGGCCGGCGGTCGACAGCCAGCGCCCCGTGCACGGCGGGTTCCCTGGTGGCGCGAGGCCGGGCCAGTGGTTGCTCGTCGTAGTCGGGGCGGTACCGTCGACGCGGCCGGGCCACCGCCTCGTCCTCGAGTTCGGCCTCGTAGCCGTTGTCATAGCCCCCGTCGGCGTAGTCGCGCCGGTAGTCGTCCGCGGCCTCGTAGTCGCCGTAGCCGTCGTAGTCCTCGCTGTCGGCCGGGATCATGCCGAAGTAGGCCTTCAGCTTGTTCAGCGCACTCATGGCTTCTCCCTAGCCGCTCCCTCGACCTGGCCCACCCGCCCGCGCCAGTGCCCGTCCGGGTGATTCGCTAGGGCGAGGCTAAACCGCGGCCCCCGAGCAATGCGGTTCCGACACGCACACAGGTCGATCCGTGCGCGATCGCTTGTTCGAGATCACCACTCATGCCCGCGGACAGTTCGGTGGCGTCCGGATGCTCGCGCCGCAGCGATTCCGCTGCCCGCGCAAGGCGTTCGAAGGCCGGCGCGGGGTCGGCGCGCAGTGGCGCGACGGCCATCAGCCCGCGCAGCCGCAAACCCCCCACGCGGGCGAGGTGGCGGGCGAGCGCGGGGATGTCGGGCAGCGGGCACCCGCCGCGCGACGGGTCGTCGTCGAGGCTGGCCTGGATGAGCACATCCAGCGGCGGGCGCTCCTCGCTGGCGACTGCCTTGCCCAGCGCGTCGGCGAGCCGGATCGAGTCGACGGACTGCACCTCCCGCGCCCAGCGCACGACCGAGCGGGCCTTGTTGCGCTGGAGCCTGCCGACCATGTGCCAGCTGATCGTCGCGTCCGGCCGCAGCCGCGCGACCTCGCCGGCCTTGGGACCGGCCTCCTGATCACGGTTCTCGGCAAGGTTCGTGACCCCGAGATCGGTGAGCAGAGCGGCGTCGAGCGCCGGAAACGTCTTGGTCACCGCGAGCATCCGGACCTCGTCCCTGGAACGCCCGGCCGCCGCGCACGCCTGGTCGATGCGTGCCTCGACCTCGGCCAGAGCCTTCGCCAGCTCCGCCCGCCGCTGGTCGGTCATTCCGGGTCGATCCAGGTGAGCCCGGCGATGCGGCCGCTGCTGCCGTCGCGGCGGTAGCTGAACAGGCTCGGCTCCTCGAACGTGCACCGCGGGTCGACGCCGATCTTGCCGACGCCCGCGTCTGCCAGCTGGCCCCACAGGCCGGCCCGCAGGTCCAGGCCCGGCGTGCCCTTGCGGGTCTTGCTCGCACTGCCGGGCAGATGCCGCTCGACGTCGCGGGCCATGTCGGCGGGTACTTCGTAGCATTCGCCACAGATCGCGGGGCCCAGCAGCACCTCGGTGCGCTCGGGCCGGGCGCCGGCGTCCCGCATCGCGCGCAGCGTCGCGGGGATGACGCCGACACGGGCACCGACCCGGCCCGCGTGCACGGCCGCGACGACACCGGCCTCGGCATCGGCGAGCAGCACCGGGACGCAGTCGGCGACGAGCACCGCGACGGCCACGCCGGGGGTCGCTGTCACGAGAGCGTCCGTGGCCTCCGCCGGCGCGGTCTCCGTGCCGTCGACGACGGCCACCGTCCGCCCGTGCACCTGCTCCATCCAGCAGACCGCGGTCAGGCCCAGCTCAGCGGTGAGCCGCTTGCGGTTGGCCGCGACGGCACCCGGGTCGTCGCCGACGTGGTCACCGAGATTGAACGACTCATACGGCCCGGACGAGAAGCCCCCGGCCCGGGTAGTCACCACACGCCGAACTCGCACCCCTCCACCTTCCCACATCCCCAGCCACGGGGGCCGAAGGTGGCCTCAGCGGCGCATGAAGGGCGGAACGTCGACCTCGTCGTCGGAGGGGTCGTCGGTGACCGGGACCGCGCGGCCCGGCAGGCTGCCCTGGCCGGTGCGCGGCGACGGGTAGCTGCGCGTGCCGCCACCGGGCTGCGGGAGCGTCGGCGACTGCGGCTGCGACGACGCGGGCGTGTAGCCCGTGGACGACGACGTGCGTGGCGGCGCGACCGGCGGCGGGTACGCGCTCGACGCCGGCGGTGCCTGGGTGGTGGGCGGCGGCGAAGCCGGCGTGCGCACCTGGCCGGCCTCGGCCGACACCGTGGTGCTGCCGCCCCGCGCGCCGACGGCCGGGGGCTCCAGCTTCTTGTGCGTCGGCGTGCCGGCGTCGAACCCGGCCGCGATGACCGTCACGCGCACCTCGTCGCCGAGCGAGTCGTCGATGATCGTGCCGAAGATGATGTTCGCCTCGGGGTGCGCGGACTCCTGCACCAGCGACGCGGCCTCGTTGATCTCGAACAGCCCCAGGTCCGAGCCGCCCGCGATGGACAGCAGCGCACCGTGCGCGCCCTCCATCGAGGCTTCCAGCAGCGGCGAGTTGATGGCCTTCTCGGCGGCCTGCACCGCCCGGCCCTCGCCACGCGCGGACCCGATGCCCATCAGCGCGCTGCCCGCGCCCGACATGACGCTCTTGACGTCGGCGAAGTCGAGGTTGATCAGACCCGGTGTGGTGATCAGGTCGGTGATGCCCTGGACACCGGAGAGCAGCACCTCGTCCGCCGAGCGGAACGCGTCCATCAGCGAGACGCCGATGTCGCCGAGCTGCAGCAACCGGTCGTTCGGGATCACGATCAGGGTGTCGCACTCGTTGCGCAGCTGCTGAATGCCGTCCTCGGCCTGCTTGCCGCGCCGCTTGCCCTCGAACGTGAACGGGCGCGTCACGACACCTATGGTGAGGGCGCCCAGCTTGCGCGCGATCGAGGCGACGACGGGCGCACCGCCGGTGCCCGTGCCGCCACCCTCGCCCGCGGTCACGAAGACCATGTCGGCGCCCTTGATCACCTCTTCGATCTCCTCGCGGTGGTCCTCGGCGGCCTTGTGCCCCACCTCCGGGTTGGCACCGGCACCGAGGCCGCGGGTCAGCTCGCGGCCGATGTCGAGCTTGACGTCGGCGTCGGACATCAGCAGTGCTTGCGCGTCGGTGTTCACCGCGATGAACTCGACACCCTTGAGGCCGACCTCGATCATGCGGTTGACGGCGTTCACGCCGCCGCCACCGATGCCGACGACCTTGATCACCGCGAGGTAGTTGTGCGGGGGCGTCATCGGGTCCGCCTTCCTGATCGTGAGTACTCGTACCGCTCGCCGGAGTGTCGGAACCTTCAACCTGAACTCAAGGCTTAGAGTTATGTCAACTCCCCGGCTTGGTGCAGGACGGTAGGGATCCCCAGGGCCGGAATCCAGCAGCCACGCCGCGTGTCGCGGGAACCTTTTCGGCCACAGCACGATTCCGGCCGTCGCGTTAGGACACTGTGGGTAGGTCCGGGCTGGCGACGTCGTAGATTTTGCCGTCACGAGTGAGCAGCACGGCGAGCACTTTCGCCTTCCGCTCGGGCTCCGCGGCACTGCCCCACCGCACGATCTTGCCGCTGGTGAGCGTGAATTCGACGCCACCGGGGGTTTTCGCGCGCACGGCCGTGATCTGGCTCTTCACGTCCGGCGGCACCGAGCCCAGCACGGCGATCACCGATTTCGTCACCGCGTCGTCCGGGGCGACCCGCGCGAGGCTGAGTTCGGGCAGTTTCGCGGGCTTGTTCTGCACCGTCTTGTAGTCGAATCCCGTCGCGTCGACGAGGTGGACGCCGCCAGGGCCGGTGAAGAACCCGACCGGGGCGCGTTCGGTCACGCTGATCTCCAGCGTGGACGGCCAGGAGCGCGACACGTCGACCGACGCCACGCCGGGAAGTTGCCGCACCCGGCCGGCGATCTGGTCGGTGTCGAGCAGCATCATCGGCTTGCGGTCGGGCACCTGCGCCGCCGCGCGGATCTGGTCCGCCGGAACGCTGGACGCGCCCACGACGTCCACGGAGCGCACGCCCAGCATCGACGTGAACAGCACGAGGTAGGCCACCGCGACGACGGTCAGCACGGACAGGATCGCGACCCACCGGCGTCGCAACGCCTTGCGCCTGCTGATCCCCGTGCCCGTCCGCTGCCGCGCGGTCAGCGGGCGGCGGCCGCGACGGCTGCGCACCGGCCGTCCGGTGGTGCGCCGCGCAGTGGGGCGGCGCCGCTCCTCCCGCTGCCTGGTCACCGCCCGCCCGTCGCCCCCCGCCACCCTCAACGGAGACGCTCCGCGTCGCTGCCTCGAAGGGTGGCCCCCGTACGCCGATCCAGTTCGCGGAGGATCTCCGGGCCGAGCGTGGTGACGTCGCCGGCGCCCATCGTGACCAGAAGATCGCCCGGCTTCACCAGATCGGCGGCCAGCGGCACCACCCGGTCGAACGCGGGCTCGTAGTGCACCCCTGGGCCGTCGATCCGGTCGGCGATGAGCGCGCCGGTCACGCCCGGCTCCGGTTCCTCACGGGCGCCGAAGACGTCCAGCACGACCACCTCGTCGGCCCGCGACAGCGCGCCGGCGAACTCGGCGGCGAAAGCCTTGGTGCGCGAATACAGATGCGGCTGGAAAACCACGATCACGCGCCCGTTCCCGGCCGAGTGCCGCACCGCCCGCAACTGCGCCGCGACCTCCGTCGGATGGTGGGCGTAGTCGTCGTAGACGCGGACGTCGCCGGAGCGGCCCTTGAACTCGAAGCGGCGCCGCACACCGCCGAACGCGGCCAGGCCCTCCGCGAGTCCGTCGACGGGCGCGCCGAGTTCGATCCCGGCCAGCAGCGCGGCCACGGCGTTGAGCGCCATGTGCTCACCCGGCACCGCGACCCGCAGCTCGATTTCCTTACCTGACAAGGAGATCCGGACCACTCCCCCGGTGTCCTCCGGCCGGTAGCCCAGCACCCGCGCGTCGTCGGAGCCGGTGACCGTGCGACCGTAGCGGCGCACCCGGACACCCTCGGCGCGGTTGCCGAGGTCGTTCGCGGCCGGGTCGTCACCGCACACCACGAGCAGCCCGCCCGGCTCGATCCGCCTGACGAACTCGGTGAACACCGCCGAATACGCCTCGGCCGTGCCGTGATGGTCGAGGTGGTCCGGTTCCACGTTGGTCACGACCGCCACCGACGGCGTGTAGTTCAGGAACGAGCCGTCGCTCTCGTCGGCCTCCGCGACGAAGATCCCGCCCTCGCCGTGGTGTGCGTTCGCGCCGGACTCGTTGAGGTCGCCGCCGATCGCGAACGACGGGTCCAGCCTGCAGTGCTGCAACGCGACCGTGAGCATCGACGTCGTGGACGTCTTGCCGTGCGTGCCGGCGATGCACGCGACGCGGTGCCCCGCCATCAGCAACGCGAGCGCCTTCGCCCGGTGCAGCACGGGAATCCCGCGCTCGCGCGCCGCGGCCAGTTCCGGGTTGGTCTCCTTGATCGCGGTCGACACCACGACCGCGGACGGCCCGTCCAGATTCTCGGCACGCTGCCCGATCTCGATCCGCGCGCCCTGCGCCCGCAGCGTCAGGAACGCGCGCGAGTTCTTCGCGTCGGAGCCCGACACCTGCGCGCCGCGCGCCAGCAGGATGCGCGCGATGCCGCTCATCCCGGCGCCGCCGATGCCGATCAGGTGCGCCTTGCCCAGCTCCCGGGGAACGCTCATTTCGCCGCCTCCAGGACGATCTTGGCCAGTACCTCGTCGGCCGAGCGGTGGCCGAGACCGACCGCGGCGGCGCTCATCGTCGCGATCCGGCCGGCATCGGTCACCATCGGGATGACCAGTTCGGCCACCTTCGCCGGGGTCAGGTCTGCGTCTTCCACCAGCAGCGCCGCACCCGCCCGCACGGCGGGACGGGCGTTGGTCGTCTGTTCGCCGTTGCCATGCGGCAGCGGCACGAACACCGCGGGCAGGCCCACCGCCGACACCTCGGCGGCCGTCATCGCGCCCGAGCGGCACAGCACCATGTCGGCCGCCGCGTAGGCCAGGTCCATCCGTTCCAGGTACGGCACCGGCACATACGCCGGGCGGCCCGGAAACTCCTGCACCACCAGCGAATGCTTCGGCCCGTGCGCGTGCAGCACGCCCACGCCCGCGTCGGCGAACTCCTTCGCCGCACCGGAGACCGCGGTGTTGATCGAGCGCGCCCCCTGCGAACCGCCGAACACCAGCAGCGTCGGCGCGTCCCGGTCGAGGCCGAAGTGCTCGCGGGCCTGCGCGCGCAGCGCCGCACGGTCCAGCGACGTGATCGAGCGGCGCAGCGGGATGCCGACGACCTCGGCGCCCGGCAACGGCGTGCCGGGCACGGCGACGGCGACGCGCTTGGCGAACCGCGAGCCCACCCGGTTCGCCAGGCCCGGCGACTGGTTCGCCTCGTGCACCACGATCGGCACCCGGCCGCGCGCCGCGAAGTACGCGGGCAGCGACACGTACCCGCCGAACCCGACGACGACGTCCGCGCCGACGGAATCCAGCACGTGGCGCGCCTGCCTGACCGAGTCGCGGATCCTCATCGGCAGCCGCAGCAGGTCCACCGTGGGCTTGCGCGGCAGCGGCACCGGCGGGATCAGCTCGAGCGGGTACCCACGTGCGGGCACCAGGTCGTTCTCCAGCCCGCGCGCGGTGCCCAG
>DASZUO010000119.1:0-11389 GCA_035547575.1 Amycolatopsis sp.
CCAAGGTGCGCAAGGCCGCGAATCCTCTAACGTCACCGTGTGCCGTTCGCCGACCGGTTGTCCTCGATCCAGCGCTGGCTGGGCCTCGAGGGCGTCGTGCTGCTCGCGGCACTGCTGGGCGACCTGCTGATCGTCTTCTCCGCCGCGTTCGACTTCATCGGGCCGCGCGGGCGCGATCTGCTGTTGCTGCCCGGGATGGTGCTGATGATCGCGTGTGCGTTGTGGGGCCGGTGGCGCCCCGTGCAGGGCACTATCGCGGGGGCGGCGGTGCTCGTCGGGTGGACCGCCGTCATCCGCTACGCCGACGTGACGCCGTACTCGACGCTGCTCGTCGACACGTCCCTGAGCGAGACGGTCGCCGGGCTGGAACTGGTGTTCTTCTGCGTGCGCCGGGCGCGGCCCGCCGTCGCGTTCGCCGCCGTCACCACGCTCGTCGTGGCGACACTGCTCGCGGTGACCTACCGCGGCGACTCGGAGGTCCTGTCCGACCGCTGGGCCGAGACGATGCTGTTCGGGTTGGTGCTGCTGGTCGCCGCCGTCGCCGCGGGCATCCGGTTCCGGGTGCGCGGCGCGACGAGGCGCACGTCGGCGATCGCGACGGTCTTCCGCGACAACTGGCCGTTGATCGGCGCCCTGTGCCTGCCCCTGTTCGTCGAGCTGCCACCGGCGCTGGACACCGGATTCCACGCGTTCCCGCTGCTCGCGTGCTCGGTCGCGACGGCCGTGCTGGCCGTGTTCGCGTCGCGGTATCCCGTGCAGGCCGGGTTGCTCGCGTCGGCGGTGTTCGTGCTGTCCGCGCCGGGCTTCCGGTTCGCACCCCGGTACGAGATGCCGTTTCGCGCGATGCCGCTGACCGAGGTCTTCGCCGGGCTGGTCATCGTCGCGTTCCTCGTCCGGCAGGTCCAGGGGCGGCGGCCGTGGCTGACGATCGGCGTGATGTCGGCGGCCGTCGCGGCCACCACGGTGGCCAACGTGGGGGCCGACCGGCAACGGCTGGCCCAGCTGGCGCTCGGGGCCGTGTTGCTGCTCGGCATCGCCATCGCGATCGGGTTGTTCTTCCGGGCCCGCGATTCGGAACGCACGAAGATCGTCGAGGCCGCGGTGACCGAGGCGCAGACGTCGGAACGGATGGCGCTGGCGCGCGAACTGCACGACGTCGTGGCGCATCACGTCACCGGCATCGTGGTGCAGGCGCAGGCGGCGAAGCTGATGGGCGAGGGCAACCCACGGCTCGCGATGGAGGCGCTGGACAAGATCGAGGCCGCGGGCACCGAGGCGCTCGTCGCGATGCGCCGGCTCGTGCGGAGCATGCGCAGCGACGGGCAGGCCACCGAGCAGGCCACCACTGATCTCGAAGCCGACCTGCGGCACCTGGTCGATACGGCGCACCACGGCGTGCCCACCGACGTCGACCTCCGGTTGCCGCAGGACGTCCCGCCGGAGGTCGCGCGGTCGGCGCTGCGGCTCGTGCAGGAGTCGCTGACCAACATCGGCAAGCACGCGGCGGGCGCGACCCGGGTCGAGGTGCTCGCGGAGGTCTCCGACGCGGAACTGCACGTCCGGGTGACCGACGACGGCCGGGCGGAAGTGCGCAGGCCACCGGGCGGGTCGGGCGGATACGGTCTGGTCGGAATGCGCGAGCGGGTCGAGCTGCTGCACGGCAGGCTCACCGCTGGGCCGGTCGACGGGGGCTGGCTGGTGGACGCGTGGCTGCCACTTCAGGGAGACGAATGATCCGGGTGCTGATCGCCGACGACCAGAGCATGGTGCGCACCGGGTTCAAGATGATCTTGGACGCACAGGACGACATCGAGGTCGTCGCCGACGTCGAGGACGGGATCGGCGCGGTGACCAAGGCGCGCGAACTGCGGCCCGACGTGTGCCTGCTCGACATCCGCATGCCGGGTCTCGACGGGCTCGAGGTGACCCGGCAACTGGCCGGACCGGACGTCGCCGACCCGCTCAAGGTCGTCGTGGTGACCACGTTCGACCTCGACGAGTACGTGCACACCGCGCTGCGCAACGGCGCGAGCGGCTTCCTGCTCAAGGACGCGGGCCCGGCGCTGCTCATCGAGGCGGTGCGGGCCGCCGAACGCGGCGACGCGCTGGTGTCGCCGCAGGTCACGGTGCGGCTGCTCAAGCACTTCGACGGTGCCGCGACCCGGCGTGAGGCGGAACCGCCGAAGGAACCGCTGACCGCACGCGAACTGGACGTCGTGAAGGCCGCGGCGCGCGGGCTGACCAACACCGAGATCGGGGCGGAGCTGTACCTGTCGCTGTCCACGGTCAAGACGCACCTGGCGTCGGTCCAGGGCAAGATCGGCGCGCGGAACCGGGTCGAGATCGCCGCGTGGGCCTGGCGGTCCGGTTTAATGGAGTGATGTCGCAACGGTTCCAGGCCCCGATCGTCCTGCCGTGTGACCCGGCCTGTTCGGTGATCCGGGACGGCGCGGTCGATGTCGGGGACGACGGACGCATCACCTACTGCGGCCCGCTCGCGGCGGCGCCCGCATCCGGCGCCGAGGTCACGTCGCTGCCCGGAATCCTGTTGCCGGGCCTGGTGAACGCGCACGCGCACAGCCCGATGACGTTGCTGCGCGGGATGGGCGGCGACCTGCCGTTGCTGCGCTGGCTGAACGAGGTCATCTGGCCCGCCGAGGCGAAGCTCCGCGCGGAGGACGTGCGGGCCGGGATGCTGCTCGGGTCGCTGGAGATGCTCCGCAACGGTGTGACGACCAGCGCCGAAATGTACTTCCACGCCGAGGAAATCGCCGAAGCGGTGCTGACCACCGGCGCCAGGGTCGTGCTCGGCGGACCGATCATCGACCTGCCGGGGTTCGACTGGCGAGCCATGATCACCGCGACCGAGAAGTGGATCGACGCCGACGGCCTCGTGTTCGGACCGGGCGACCGGGTGGAGCTGTCGTACGCGGCGCACTCGGCCTACATGTTGCCGCCGGAAGCCTTACGTCTCACCGCGGAGAGCGCGGCGGCGCGAGGCGCGTTGGTGCAGATCCACGTCGCGGAGGCGGCGAACGAGGACGAGCGGCAGCGGGCGGAATTCGGTTCGGTACCGCGGTTGCTGGACCAGGTGGGCCTGCTCGACGGGCGCGTGGTGGCGGCGCACGCGGTGCATCTGTCCGATGAGGACATCGCACTGTTCGCCGCGAAGGGCGTCGGCGTCGCGCACTGTCCGGGTTCGAACGCGAAGCTGGCCTCCGGGTTCGCCCGGCTCACCGACTTGCGGGCGGCGTCCGTTCCGGTCGGCCTCGGCACGGACGGCCCGGCGAGCAACGACGATCTGGATCTGTGGGAGGAGATCCAGCTGTCGGCCATGCTCGCTCGCTTGTCCACAAAGGACTCGACGGCGCTGAGTGCCGCCGACGCGTTGCTGCTGGCGACCCGGGGCGGCGCGGCGGCGCTGGGCCGCACCGACATCGGTGCGCTGGAGCCCGGCCGCTGGGCGGACCTGGTCCACATCGACACCGACGATTTCGCCTTCGCCGCCGGGCTGGACGTCCCGGACGAGCAACTGCTGGCGAACCTGGTGTGGGCGGCGGGTTCCCGGCGTGTCCGCGACGTCTGGGTGGCAGGCGAGGTGGTGCTCACCGAGGGCGAGTCACCCCGAGCCGACCGCGCGAAAATCCAAGCGGCGGCAAGGGAATCCGCCGCACGGCTGCTGGCCTGAACGTCAACCCTGACTGGGGCGGATGACGATCTCCGTCTGGTGCGCGTCCCCGGACGCGGTCACCGCGGCGGCCACGACCGCCGCGACGGACGAAGGCCGTAGATACGCCTCGGGCGTGTACTCCGTGCCCTCCGCGGCGGTGACCGACCGCTGCATGTCCGTATCGGTCCGGCCAGGGAACACCGACGTCACCCGCAGGCCGTTGCCTTCCTCTTCCGCCCGCAGCACATCCGCGAAGGCGCGGACGGCGAACTTGCTGGCCGCGTACGGACCCCAGCCCGCACGGGCGTTGCGGCCCTGGCCCGAGTTGACCACCACGACGTGCCCGCGCGCCGCCCGCAACGCCGGGAGCAGCACGCGCGTCAACTCCGCCACCGCCACCACATTGACCTCGAAGTTGAGCCGCCACGACTCCGGCGCCGTGTCCGCGACACTGCCCAAATCGGCCACCCCGGCCGAATGCACCAGCGCGTCCAGCCGCCCGATCCGCGCCGTCGCCGCCCGCACCGAAGGAAAGTCGGTCAGGTCCACCGGCCACGGCTGCGCCCCGGGCAGGTCTTCGGCCACCCGTGCCAGCGCGTCGGCGTCGCGGCCGCCCAGCAGCACGCGATGGGTGGGCGCGAGGGCGGCGGCGACAGCCGCGCCGATCCCGCGGCTCGCGCCCGTGACCAGGGCAAGTGGCATTTCCGGCATGACCCACCGTAGATCGTTCCCGGGGACGCTAGTTCGTCAGGTCGCTGAGCAGTTCCGCCGCCTGGCCGAGATCCTGCGGCGCGAAACGGCCGCCGTCGCCGACCAGATGCACGACCACGTGGTCGGCACCGGCGTCCAGGTGCTGGCGGATGCGCTCCGCGGACTTCTCCGGACCATGCGGCGCGATGGTGTCGAGAAGCCGTTCGCTGCCCCCGTTGCCGAGGTCCTCGTCGGTGAAGCCGAAGCGGCGCAGGTTGTTGGTGTAGTTCGGCAGCCGCAGGTAGCCCTTCGCGTACCCGCGGGCGTGCGCCTCGCCCTCGGCGCCCGTCGCGAGTGCGGTGCCGACTTCCGAGACGAGCAGCGGATCGGGGCCGAGAATCTCCCGTGCGAACTCCACATGCTCGGGCGGGTTGAAGTACGGGTACGCGCCGAGTGTGCGGTCCCGCGACAGCGCAAGCATCTTCGGCCCGAGCGCGGCGAGCACGACCGGTGCCCGCGTCGACGGCAGTTCGTCGAGGAACGAGACCGTCTTCGAGTACGGCTTGAGGTACGCCTGGCCTGTCTGCTCGACCCGCGGGGCGTGGCTGTTGCCGAGGCCGAGGATGAACCGGCCGGGGAACGCTTCGGCGAGGCGGTCCGCGCGGGCCGCGAGGTCGGCAGGCTCCCACGTCCAGATGTTCGCGATACCGGTCGCGACGACGAGCCTGGTGGTCCCCGCGAGGATCGGCTCCAGCGCGTCGAGCGCCGCCGCGTCGTCGACTCCGGGGACCCACACCGCGCGGAAACCGGCTTCCTCGGTCTTGCGCGCGAACTCCACCGGGTCGAGGTTCCGGGCGGCCCTCGGGTGCATCCAGATGCCGAGCCTTCCGAGCGCCTGCCGCAATTCGGTTGGCGTAGTCATGGTCGTATGGTCCAGCACTTCCCGGCGCGGTGCCAGGTCCCGGCCGGCAGTACGGTTCCGGCATGGACGCGGTGATCTTCGACCTCGACGGCGTGCTGGTCGATTCGGAGCAGACCTGGGACGAGATGCGGCGCGCCGTCGTCGCCGAGCACGGCGGGCGGTGGACGGACGAAGCGACGCGGGCGATGCAGGGCATGAGCACGCCCGAGTGGGCGCGCTACCTCGTCGCGGAACTCGGCGCGCGGCTCGAACCGGAGCGGATCGCCGAGGTCGTGATCGACGCGATGGCGGCGCGCTACGCCGACGGGCCACCGGTGCTGCCCGGCGCGGAGGAAACCGTGCGGGCCGTCGCCGACCGGTACCCGGTGGCCATCGCGAGTTCGTCGCCGCCCATCTTGATCGAGGCCTTCCTCGAAGCGACGGGCCTGCGCGACCTGGTGCGAATCACCGTGTCCAGCGAACAGGTCGCGGCAGGCAAGCCCGCGCCGGACGTCTACCTCCAGGCGGCCGAGCGGCTCGCCGTCCGGCCCGAGAACTGCGCCGCCGTGGAGGACACCACGAACGGACTGCGGGCGGCGCTGGCGGCTCGGATGGCGGTCTACGCCGTGCCGAACCCGCACTTCCCACCCGACCCGGCCGTGCTCGCCGAGGTCGCGTTCGTGCTCGACGACATCCGGGACCTGCCCGGGCGCCTCTAGAAACCGCGGTCGACGGCGCGCATCCGGCGGACCGGCCGCGGCTCGTCACCGTCGAGCGAGTCCTGCGGCTCGGGCAGGTCGTACATCCGGTACAGGCGGCGGCGTACCTGCTCGACCGGGTACTGCACCCCGTACACGACCGCCTTGTAGATGACGCCCTCGAGGATGCTGCGGAGCACGATCTCCTCGACCTCGGGCTCGGCCGCGCCGCGCCCGGCGAACACCGCGCGCAGGCCGTCCTCCAGGACCCGCACGCGTTCGTCCTTGCGCGCCTCGAGTTCGGCGAAGATCCGATGGGTCGAGGGCTGCACGACGAGGCCGAGGATCACGCCTTGCTCCGGCAGGTACCGCATGGTGGCGCGCAGCGTGCCGTCGATGATCGCGGCGAGGCGCTCGTCCGGTGAGCCGGAGACCTCGATGATCGCGGCGATCTGGTCGAGGTAGGCGGCCAGCAGCTCCTCCACGAGGAGGTGCTTGCTGGGGAAGTAGTACGAGGCCAGCCCGCGCGACACCCCGGCCCGCTTGGTGATCTCGGTGATGGTGGCGCCGCTGTACCCCTTCTCCGCGAAAACCTCGAGCGCGGCGGCAAGGATCTTCTGCCGCGACTCCTCACGCATCTCACGGTTCATGCTGGCAGATCGGGGCACCGGACTCCTGCTTCAGATCGCTCACCGGCACTCGCCGGCAGACCCCCTCTAGTCTGCCTGCCGGAGAGCGCCGGTAGCCCGCCCGTCCTTTTGACTGTACGTACATCCAATCAAAAGGGGCATGTCGGATCCCCCGGCCAGGGGAGGCCGGGGCGATCCCGTCACTCAGCGTTCGATGTCGCCGTTGATGAAGGACTCGACGGCCTCGCGGGCCTGGGAGTCGTTGTACTGCACCGGCGGCGACTTCATGAAGTACGACGACGCCGACAGCAGCGGCCCGCCGACACCCCGGTCGAGCGCGATCTTCGCCGCTCGCACCGCGTCGATGATGATGCCCGCCGAGTTCGGCGAGTCCCACACCTCGAGCTTGTACTCCAGGCTCAGCGGCACGTCACCGAACGCCCGGCCCTCCAGCCGCACGTACGCCCACTTCCGGTCGTCCAGCCACTGCACGTAGTCCGACGGGCCGACGTGCACGTTGGCCTTGCCGAGGTCGCGGTCGATCTGGGAGGTCACGGCCTGTGTCTTGGAGATCTTCTTCGACTCCAGCCGCTCCAGTTCCTTCATGTTCTTGAAGTCCATGTTGCCGCCGACGTTGAGCTGCATCGTGCGGTCCAGCTGCACGCCGCGGTCCTCGAACAGCCGCGCCAGCACCCGGTGCGTGATCGTGGCGCCCACCTGTGACTTGATGTCGTCACCGACGATGGGCAGGCCGGCGTCGGTGAACTTCTGCGCCCACTCCGGGTCCGAGGCGATGAACACCGGGATCGCGTTCACGAACGCCACGCCCGCGTCGATCGCGCACTGTGCGTAGAACTTCTGCGCCGTCTCCGAACCCACGGGCAGGTACGACACCAGCACGTCCGCGCCCGACTCGCGCAGCGCCGCGACCACGTCGACCGGCGCCTCGTCGGACTCCTCGATCGTCTCCTGGTAGAACCGCCCAAGGCCGTCGAGGGTGTGTCCACGCTGCACCGTCACACCCAGCGGCGGCACGTCCGTGATCTTGATCGTGTTGTTCTCACTCGCGAGGATGGCTTCCGACAGGTCGTGCCCGACCTTCTTCGCGTCCACGTCGAACGCCGTCACGAACTCCACATCGCCCACGTGGTACTGGCCGAACCGCACGTGCATCAGCCCGGGCACTCGTGACGCCGGGTCGGCGTCCCGGTAGTAGTGCACGCCTTGCACCAGGGACGCCGCGCAGTTACCGACGCCAACGATGGCCACCTTCACGCGGCCGGTGTTGTCGCCCATGCCGGATTCTCCTTCGCTCGTTGAGACTTTGACTAGATGAGGCACGGTCGCGCTCAAGTTTGCAGACCGCGTTGTTCCGCTTGTTCGTGCGCGATCAACTCGTTGAGCCAGCGCACCTCGCGTTCACTGCTTTCCAGGCCGAGCCGATGCAGCTCCCGGGTGTAGCGGTCGATCTTCTCCTCGGCTCGCGCCATGGCCGCGCGAAGGCCTTCCCGGCGTTCCTCGACGCGCCGGCGCCTGCCCTCCAGAATGCGCATCCGGACGTCGGCCGGGGTACGGGAGAAGAACGCCAGGTGCACACCGAAGCCCTCGTCGTCCCACGTCTGCGGGCCGGCGTCGCCGAGCAGCTCGGCGAAGTGCTCCTTGCCTTCGGCTGTGAGCTTGTACACCCTGCGTGCTCGCCGGACCCTGGTCCTGGCCTGCGATTTCGGGGACTCACCGACCTCATCGGCTTCCTCGACGATGAAGCCCGCCCGCTGCAACCGCCGTAGGGTCGGATACAGCGAGCCGTACGAGAACGTGCGAAACATGCCGAGCGTGTCGTGCAGCCGTTTGCGCAGCACATAGCCGTGCATGGGGGCCTCGTGCAGCAGTCCGAGGATCGCGAACTCCAGCACGGTGCACCCCCTTCCGGGCCACAACCAACTCCACATCGGCAACCTAACGCCTGATTATATCGGACCGATACATCGAAGTGGTGCAGGTAACGATGTGGATCACTCGAACGCCCACCGTCCGGCCAGTCCGTGTTCACCAGAGAGTTATCAAACCGTCGGCGTGTCACGCCCGGCGCCGAGATCGTTAGGCAGAACAGCTCATGGCAGCCCAACGGCGGGCACGTACTCTGTCAGCGTGCGAAACCAGCGACAGGTAGTGGACTACGGGCTGCGGCGGCGATCGCTGCTGGCCGCCCTCCGCGCCGGTCGCGTCGGCATCGACGAGGTCTGCGACGCAGGCTCCTACCTGCTCACGGCGGCGAAGTTCCACGGCGAGCCCACGGATGCCACCTGCCCGGTGTGCCGCAAGGAGGCGCTCACCCTGGTCTCGTGGGTCTACGGCGACGAACTCAAGCACGCGGCCGGCTCGGCGAGGTCGGCCAGTGAGTTATCGCGAATGTCGCAACTCTTCGGCGAGTTCAACGTCCATGTAGTAGAGGTCTGCCGAACTTGCCGGTGGAACCACCTGGTGCGGTCCTTCGTCCTCGGGACGGGGACCCCACAACGGCCGTCGAAGAGGACAGCGGGTCAGTGACATCCGACACCGACGCGCACCAACGTGACCACAGAGCGGCGGACCCCGAACCGCCGGTCTGGGAGGTTCATCCGTGAACGACCAGTACAACCGCTCCTGGCCCGGCCAGGAGCCTGATGAACCCCGTCGTGCCCCGCGCCAGGGTGGCGGGCCGCAGTCGCCCGGCGGACCCCCACGCCGTGCGCCCGGTCCGCAGTGGCCCCGTGAGGGTCAGCCGCCGCAGCAGCCACGCTGGCCCGGCGGCGATGTGGACCAGCCGCGTCGCGTGCCGCCGCCGCCTCCCGGTCGCCGGATGCCGCCACCTCCACGCCGTCCCGTGCCGCCGCCCGCGGGGCGGCAGGGCGAGCCGACCATGCGCGGCCGCTACCGCCCGCCCGCCGGGCCGCCCGGCTCGAACCGGCCGCCCGAGCGCGAGCCGGGTCTGCTGACGCACAACGAACTCAGTGCCACCGGCTACCCGGATGCCGACCCGGACGACTACGACGACGAGCAGGCGCGGTTCGACGAGTTCGGCACCGAGACCACGGAGCCCGTCGCGGACGGCAAGGGCAAGAAGGACAAGAGGGCGCTCACACCCAAACAGCGCAAGAAGCGCCGCTGGAAGATCGTCCGGCGCGTCATCTACGGCCTGTTCGGCCTGTTCGTCGTGCTGCCCGCGATCGCGTTCACGATCGCCTACTTCCTGGTCGACGTGCCTACCCCGGAGGACGTGCTCGCCCAGCAGAGCCAGGTAGTGACGTACTACTACAACGACAACTCCGTGATGGGCAAGGAGGTCCCGGACACCGGGAACCGCCAGATCCTCAAGCCGGGCCAGATCCCGGACACGGTCAAGCACGCGGTGTACGCGGCCGAGGACGCCACGTTCGAGACCAACAACGGGTTCGATGTCAAGGGCATCCTCGGCGCCGTCTACAACCAGCTCACGGGCGGCAGCGGTGGTGGTTCGACCATCTCGCAGCAGTACATCAAGAAGGCGACCGAGAACGAGGCGCCGACGCTGACCCGCAAGTTCACCGAGCTGGTCAAGTCGTTCAAGATGAACCAGACCCAGCCAAAAGAAGACATCATCACGGCGTACCTGAACATCGTCTACTTCGGACGCAACGCCTACGGCATCCAGGCGGCCGCACACGCGTACTTCAACAAGGACGCCGCGCAGCTGACCCCGTCCGAGGCCGCGCTGCTGGCCGGCCTGATCCAGGGCCCGAGCAAGTCGGAGAGCACCGACTACACGACGTGGCGCTGGAACTACGTGATGGACCAGATGGTCAAGTACAACTGGCTGCCCAAGGCCGAACGCGACGCGGCCCAGTTCCCGACGCCGCTGCCGAAGGACCAGACCAAACCGCAGGCCATCACCGGGCCCAACGCCTTCATCCAGCAGCAGGTCGAGGACGAGCTGACCGCCGCGGGCTACTCGAAGGAGAAGCTGCAGTCGGGCGGGTACAACGTCTACACCACAATCGATCCCGCGGCGCAGAAGATGGCCGTGGACGCGGTCGACAAGTACATGGCCGACCAACCGGGCACCCTGCGCAAGGCACTGGTCGCGGTCGATCCCAAGACCAGAGGGGTGATCGCCTACTACGGCGGCCCGAACGACCCCAAGACCGACGCCAAGGACTGGGGCGACACCCCACGCAACCCCGGGTCGTCGTTCAAGGCATTCGACATCGCCGCGTTCCTCAAGATGGGCAAGGGGCTCGGCGAGACCTTCGACGGCACCACCCATCGGCAGTTCGGTACCGTCAACGGCAAGCCGCGCTACATCAACAACGCCGGTGAGTCCAACAGCTGTTCGACGCAGTGCACGGTCGCCGAGGCCACCATGCGCTCGACCAACACCGTGTTCTTCGACATGGTCGCGAACGTGACCGGGCCACAGGCGGTGAAGGACGCCGCGCAGCAGGCCGGGGTCACGGGTCTCGACAAGACCGCGGTCGACAACAACATCTCGCTCGGTGGTGGTACCACCGAAGTCACGCCGCTGGACATGGCGACCGGCTACGCCACGTTCGCCGACGACGGCGTCGGGATGCAGCGGCACTTCGTCGCCAAGGTGACAGACCCGGGCGGCAACGTCGTGTACCAGACGCCGAGCGCGCCGAAACCGGCGTTCGACCCCAACGCCGACAAGAGCAAGCAGATCGCGGGCAACGTGACGACCGCGCTCAAGCCGGTCATCGGGTTCTCGCACCTGCAGTGCCCCAGCGGGCACGAGTGCGCGGGCAAGACCGGTACCCAGCAGTAC
>DASZUO010000120.1:0-9457 GCA_035547575.1 Amycolatopsis sp.
TGAGCTATCTGGTCAACGTCCTCTACATCGTGGCCTTCGCGCTGTTCATCTTCGGCCTGTCCGGGCTCACCGGCCCCAAGACCGCGGTGCGCGGCAACTGGATCGCCGCCACAGGCATGGCCGTCGCGGTCGTGGCGACACTGCTGACACCGGGCATGAGCAACTGGCTGCTGATCGCGCTGGGCGTCGTGCTGGGCGCGCTGGTCGGCGTGCCGGCGGCCCGCAAGGTGAAGATGACCGCGATGCCGCAGATGGTCGCGCTGTTCAACGGCGTCGGCGGCGGCGCGGTCGCGCTCATCGCGTGGGTCGAGTTCCGCACCACGAGCGGGTACGCGGACGAAGCCGCCTACGTGGCCATCGCGTCGCTGTTCGCGGCGATCATCGGCTCGGTCTCGTTCTGGGGCTCGCTGATCGCCTTCGGCAAGTTGCAGGAGATCCTGCCGGGCCGCCCGATCACGTTGCGGCAGTTGCAGCAGCCGCTGAACGTGGTTCTGCTGCTGGCGGCGGTCGGCTGCGCGATAGCCATCATCGCCGGTGCCGATGTCGAGGCACTGATGATCGTGATCCTCCTCGCGGCCGCGGTGCTCGGCGTGATGGTCGTGCTGCCGATCGGTGGCGCCGACATGCCGGTCGTCATCTCGCTGCTGAACGCGTTCACCGGGCTCTCCGCGGCGGCGATGGGGCTGGCGCTGCAGAACACGGCGCTCATCGTGGCCGGCATGATCGTGGGGGCGTCGGGGTCGATCCTGACGAACCTGATGGCCAAGGCGATGAACCGGTCGATCCCCGCGATCGTCGCCGGCGGTTTCGGCGGCACGACCGCCGTCGTCGCGTCCGCTACCACGGAGGCGCGGCCGGTGCGCAGCACGGGTGCGGCCGACGCGGCGATCCAGATGGCGTACGCGAGCAGGGTGGTCGTCGTGCCGGGATACGGCATGGCGGTCGCGCAGGCCCAGCACGCGGTCCGGGAGATGTCGCAACTGCTGGAATCCAAGGGGATCTCGGTCGAATACGCGATTCATCCGGTGGCCGGGCGGATGCCGGGGCACATGAACGTGCTGCTCGCGGAAGCCGATGTGCCGTACGAACAGCTCAAGGAAATGGACGAGATCAACTCCGAGTTCGCGCAGACGGATGTGGCGCTGGTGATCGGTGCCAACGACGTCACGAATCCGGCGGCGCGTACTGACCCGAACTCGCCGATCTACGGTATGCCGATTCTCGACGTCACCGCGAGCCGGTCGGTCATCGTGCTCAAACGCTCGATGAGCTCCGGTTTCGCGGGAATCGACAACGATTTGTTCTACGACCCCAAGACGGCCATGCTCTTCGGTGACGCCAAGGCTTCGGTCGGCGAGATCGTCGAGGAACTCAAAACGCTCTGACCAGGGCATCCGGCACAAGAAAAACCCCTTCTCCCGTTCGGGAAGGAGGGGTTTTTCGTGGGTGCGGAATCAGCTTTCGGCCGCGGAGAAGACCACCGGCGGTGCCTTGCGGGGCGCGCGGCGCGGCGCCTTCTCGGTCGATGTGGTCTTCTTGGTGGCGGCCGGCTTTTTCGCGGTTGCCCGGCCGGTCTTCGCGGTCGAGGCGGTTTTCGTATTCGCCGTGGACTTCGCCGCCGACGATTTGCCCGCGGTGGTTTTCGCGGCCGTGGTTTTGGCGGCCGTGGTTTTGCGCGCCGGGGACTTGCTCGCCGCCGGTTTGCCGGGCGCGGCCTTCCTGGCGGGCGCTTTCGCTTTGCTCGCGGTGGTTTTCGTGCTCGCGGCCGTCTTGGTCGCGGCCGCGGTCTTGGTGGTGGCCGCCGCCGTCTTGGTGGTGGCGCGCTTGCGGGCGGTGGCCTTCGGCTTTTCCTCGGCCTTGGTGGCTTTCGCGGTGCTCGCGGTCTTGCCGGCCGTGCGGGCGGTGGCGGCGCCGCGGCGGCGGCCACGGGTGGGCGGTGCGAGCCTGCGCGGCGGGCGCTTGCGGCCACCCGTGCGCCGCCCGTGCTCGACGTAACGGGCGAGAATCTCCCGCAGACTGTCGGCGTTCTCGTCCGAGAGGTCGATGTCGTAGTCGACACCGTCCAGGCCGAACCGGACCTGTTCCTGGGCCGGGCGGCCGTTCAGGTCGTCCAGTAATTCCACCGCGGTGTTCTTAGCCACCGAAACCTCCCGTACTCAAGACTCTGCGGTGAGAATACCTCGCCCGGCTTGCGCGCCGTGCCCGCCTGGTGTGCGCTGGCTGCATGACCGAAGACGTTTATGACGTAGTGGTGATCGGTGGGGGCCCGGTTGGCGAGAACGCGGCCGACCGGGCGGTACGGGGCGGACTGAAAACCGCTTTGGTGGACCACGAACGCTTCGGCGGCGAGTGTTCGTTCTGGGCGTGCATTCCGAGCAAGGCCTTACTGCGCCCGGGAAACGCACTCGCCGCCGCGAGACGGCTACCCGGCGTTCCGGTCGGCGACGCCCTCGATCCCGTCGCCGTGTTCGAACGCCGGGATGCGTTCACGCACAAAGGCGACGATTCGAGTCAGGTCGACTGGGCACAGGGTGCCGGAATCGAGACCGTGCGCGGTCACGCTCGTATCACGGGTGAGCGAACAGTCACTGTGGACGACGATCGCGTGCTACGCGCGACGCACGCGGTTGTCGTGTGCAGTGGAAGCGTGCCGAGGTTTCCGGACATTCCGGGATTGTCCGACGCGCCCACCTGGACGTCGCGGGACGCAACTTCCGCGAGCGAGGTGCCCGGCAGGCTCGCGGTCCTCGGCGGCGGTGTCGTCGGCGTGGAGATGGCGCAGGCATGGGCGAGGCTGGGCTCCGAGGTGCACCTCATCGTCACGGGCCCCCGGCCGCTGCCAAGGTACCCGGACTTCGCCGGTGACGCAGTCGTAGCGGGCCTGCGCGCGAACGGAGTCACCGTGCATTTGAATTCAGGCCTGGTCAAGACCACCACGGCCGAGGCCGCCGTGCTGCTCGAACTGACGGACGGACAGACCCTGACCGCCGACCGCCTCCTGGTAGCCACGGGCCGCCGGCCGGCGACGGAGGACCTCGGCCTGGACACGATCGGCCTCAAACCCGGCGCGGCGCTCACCGTGGACGACACCGGCCAGGTGTCCGAAGTAGACGCTGGATGGCTGTACGCGGCGGGCGACGTGACCGGCCGCGCTCCGTTGACGCACCAGGGCAAGTACGCCGCCCGCGCGATCGGCGACGTGATCGCCGCCCGCGCCGCGGGCCGGCAGGTGGACACCACGCCGTGGAGCGGCTTCACCAGCACGGCGGATCATTACGCCGTGCCGCAGGTCGTGTTCACCGATCCGGAGGTGGCGTCGGTAGGGCTCGCCGCCCCGGTCGAGGGCCGGCCGCACCGCGTGGTGGACATCGACATCGCGGTCGCGGGTTCAGCGCTGCACGCGGACGACTACGCCGGCAAGGCACGAATAGTGGTGGACACCGACCGCGAGGTACTGGTCGGCGTCACGTTCGTCGGCCAGGACGTCGCCGATCTCCTCCATGCCGCGACGATCGCGATAGTCGGCGAGGTCCCGCTCCGGCGTTTGTGGCACGCGGTCCCGGCCTTCCCCACCATCAGCGAAGTATGGCTACGCCTGCTGGAAACGTATGGTTTGTGAGTGCATTCCTAGGAAAGCGGCATGGCCGCCGCGGCCCGGGCCAGGTTTAGCAGACCGGGATCCATGCTGCTGGAGCGCCCGTCGAGCCACGCGGCAAGGACCAGCCGCACCACGGTCCCCTGCGTGGTACTCACATAAGCTGCCCCGTCGAAACTCGGCGTATGTGCCCACTTCCCGGTCTCGGTGGCGAGATCCGCCATCCCACCCCCGCCGGGCGTGTCCACAACCTGCTTGAACGCGCTCGCCGCATCCTCGTTGGCGAACGTGATCACCGCGAGCGTCACGGCGGCAGGCCGGTTCTGCACCGTCGCCTCGTAACTCCCACGCCGGATCGCCACGCACCCGGTGCTGAGCAGGCTCGCCTGCACGTCCCCAAACGCGTGCGCGGCGCACTCGGCGTCCGTCGCCGACGCACGCTGCACGAACTGGATCCCGTTCACCACCACCTGAGGCGGGGGCGGCGGCGCGGACGCGGCAGGCTTGTCACCGGACCCGGTCGTCGCGAGCACGATCGCCGTCACGAGCAGAACCGCGAGCAACCCGATAGCACCCACCGGCAGCCACCGCACGGTCCGCGACGGCTGGGCGGGCGCGGATGACCGCACGGGCGCGGTGGCCGTCACCCGCGGCACCGGCGCCGTGATCTCGATCGGCCCGGGCGGCGGCACCGGCCTCGGCAGATCGCCGGGCGTCTGCGATTCCGCCATATCGGCGGGCGCTTGCCGGACCGCGGGTTTCGCCGGGTCGGCGGCCACCTGCGGCAGCGTCACCGTGCTCGCCTCGGCGGCGAACCCCTCAGCCGTGAGCATCTCGTCGGTGATCTCGGCGTCCGGCGCCAGCAGCTTGATCAGCGCGCGGGCGTCCTCGACCGCGCAGGCCTTCGGCGCCACCGCCAGCGACACCACCGCCGCCAGCATGCTGGTCGCTGTCGGGTGCAGCACCCGCACCATGCCCGCGACGTCGGCGGCCGGCTGGTCGACCTTGTCGACGAACGGTCCGATCGCGAGCACGGTGCCGATCGGGCTGTGCACGGAGTCGAGGCGCTTGCGCAGCGACCGGGCCAGCGCCAGCTTCGTCGTCGCCGGGTTCACGGCCTCGTCGGCCGCCGACAGCGGCCACCCGTCGGCCTTCCACGGCCCGGTCAGCGGCGCCTCCAACCGCATCACCGGTTCCGGCAGATCCACGCCGAGCACGACCAGCACGCCACGCGGCAGCACGAGCACGGCGTCGAAGGTCTGCGGCGACGGCAGCGGCCGCACCCCCACCAGCGCGATCCCGCCTGCCACCTCGGTGCCGCGGCCGAGCGAACTCAGCGCGGCGCGGATGTCGTCGGCGACCCGCGACGGCTGTGGCGCCAAGCGCACGAGTCGCACCACGAACCTCCCAGCTCCCCGTCTGCTACTGCCCGCACACGCTAGCGCGCTCGCGCCCGCCCCAGCCCCGCCCGTGTGAAATTTACTGATCCCCCCAAAAGTAGGCGGCCCCCGAACAGTGCGAACGGCGCAGTACGAGCCACACTCACGCGAAGTCACCGGACTCACCCCTCCGGGGGACGCGAGCGGTCTCACAGCTTTCGACACGTGCGACACCTGAGGTTCATGTGGCCAAACGGGTGATCACAGTGCACAATGTGACCAGTCGCGTAGCGAGTGCTCAGGCAACCGGGCTCACGAGGTCGTAGGGGAAGACGCCCCTCGTCGAGCAGCGGAGGTCAGCAGTGAGCACCCGTGGAAACACCCGTGGCGTGGTGTACGTCCACTCGTCGCCGTCTGCGGTATGCCCGCACGTCGAGTGGGCCATTTCGGGCACCCTGGGTACCCGAGTCGATCTGCGGTGGACGGCTCAGCCGGCCGCACCAGGGCAGCTTCGCGCGGAATGCGTGTGGAGCGGCCCCGCAGGCACCGGCGGCAAGCTGGTGTCCGGGCTCAAGGCGTGGCCGATGCTGCGCTTCGAGGTCACCGAGGACCCCAGTCACGGGGTCGACGGCGAGCGGTACTGCCACGTGCCCGGGCTCGGGCTGTGGCACGGCCGGACGAGCGCCAACGGCGACATCGTGGTGGGCGAGGATCAGTTGCGCGCCCTGCTGGGCCAGGCGCGCTCCGGCGAGGCCTTCGCGCACAAACTGGACGAACTGCTGGCCGCGAACTGGGACGAGGCGCTCGAGCCGTTCCGGCACGCGGGCGACGGCGCGCCGGTGACCTGGTTGCACCGGGTTGGCTAGTACCCGATCGATGCCGCGAGTCCGTGGCCGTTTCGTTAACGGTGAGCACTAACCTGCCGATGTGTCAGCTGTGCCGGCGCCGATTCCCCCACATCGCTGGCTGATCCCTGTCCTCGTCGTGGTCGTGTCGTTGATCGTCGGCGGCGGCCTCGTCGCCAGGGAGCTCTACCGCGCACCGGACCAGGGCCTCGGCACGATGCTCGCGCTGCCGAGTTCGACCGCGCGCCCGCTGGCGCAGCAGCCCGGCCCCGGCACGGTGGAGCTGACCCCGGACGCGGCGCTGCATCCGGAGCACGAGGTCGTCCAGCAGCTGCTCCAGACCTATTTCGACGCCATCAACAGCCTCGACTACGAGAAGTGGAAGACGACCGTCACCAAGACCCGTATCCAGGCGAAACCGCGGCCCGACTGGCTGAAGGACTACGCGAGCACGAAGGACGGCAGCATCCTCGTCTACCGCATCGACGGGGTGAGTGCCCAGGATCTGCGGGTGCTGGTCGGGTTCACGAGCGTGCAGGACCCGGCGAAGGCCCCGGACGAGGTGCCCGGCGCGACGTGCGTGCAGTGGCGCCTGGTGCTGCCACTGACCCAGGAGTCCGGCCACTGGAAGGTCGACACCATGGCCGGATACACGACGCCGGAGGTCAGGCCCTGCTGACCCGCGGGCGCCGAAGGTGGCCTTCGGCGCCTATAGGGAACCGAAGGCCACCTTCGGCCCCCGCTCAGGCGCCGGTGAACAGCAGGGCGGTGTTGTGGCCGCCGAAGCCGAAGGAGTTGCTGATCGCGGCCGTCAGGTCGACCTTGCGCGGCTCACCCGACACGACGTCGAGTTCGACCTTCGGGTCCTGGTTCTCCAGGTTCAGCGTCATGGGCACGATGCCGTGGTAGATCGCGAGCAGCGTGGCGATGCCCTCGACCGCTCCCGCACCACCGACGAGGTGGCCCAGCGCGCCCTTCGGGGCTGTCACCACGGCGTGCGAGCCGATCGCCCGGCGGATCGCGTTGGCCTCGCCGACGTCACCCACCACGGTGGACGTGGCGTGCGCGTTGACGTGCCCGACGTCCTCGGCGGTCAGTCCCGCCATCTCGATCGCGTGCCGCATGGCGGCGATCTGGCCGATGCCCTCCGGGTGGTTGCCGGTGATGTGGTGCGCGTCGGAGGTGATGCCGTAGCCGACGAGGCGCCCGTAGATCCGCGCGCCGCGCGCCTTGGCCCGGTCGGCCCGCTCCAGGATCATCACGCCCGCGCCCTCGCCGAGCACGAACCCGTCGCGGTCGGTGTCGAACGGACGCGACGCGCGCTCCGGGTCGTCGTTGCGCAGCGAGACGGTGCGGGCCTGTGCGAACCCGGCGATCGTGATGGGCGCGATGCACGCCTCGGCGCCACCCGCGATCATCACGTCGGCCCGGCCGTTCTGGATCATCTGGTACGCGTTCGCGATGCCCTCCGCACCGGAGGCACACGCCGACGCGGGCGAGTGCACTCCGGCGCGGGCCTTCAGGTCGATGCCGACGTGCGCGGCGGGACCGTTGGGCATCAGCATCGGAACGGTCAGCGGCGACACCTTGCGGATGCCGTGCTCCTCCAGCAGATCGTCCTGGCCCAGCAGGGTCAGCGGGCCGCCGATCCCGGTGCCGATGGACACGCCGAGCCGCTCGGGCTCGACGTCGCTGTGCTCGTCCGTCGGCTCCGCGAAACCGGCGTCGGCCCAGGCCTGCCGCGCCGCGATCAGCGCGATCTGCTCGCATCGGTCCAGCCGTCGTGCCTGCACGCGCGGGATCTTCTCGGTCGGCTCCTCGGCGAGTGCCGCGCCGATCTTGACCGGCAGGTCGAACCGCTCGACCCAGTCGGCCTCGATCCGGCTGATGCCACTGCGGCCTGCGACCAGGCCGTCCCACGTGGACGCGACGTCCCCGCCGAGCGGCGTGGTGGCACCCAGCCCGGTGATCACGACGTCGATGTTGCTCATGTGGAATCTCCCGAGGATAGAACCAGAGAATTACCCGATTGCTTACTTGGCGTTCGCCGACACGTAATTGACGGCGTCACCCACGGTCTTGAGGTTGGCGAGCTCGTCGTCCGGGATCTTGACCCCGAACTTGTCCTCGGCCTGCACCGCGATCTCGACCATCGACAGCGAGTCGATGTCCAGGTCGTCCACGAAGGACTTCTCAAGGCTCACGTCGTCCTGCGCGACACCGGCGACCTCCTCGACGATTTCGGCGAGGCCGGCGAGGATCTCTTCTTTGTCCGCCACTGTTGGTTCCCTTTCTCGTTTTCCGGGCTTTGCGCCCCCGGCGAGCACGTGCCCGCCGGGGTAAGTGGTATCACGGGCAGATGATGACCTGACCGGCATACGACAGTCCCGCGCCGAAGCCGACCATCAGGATCACATCCCCGGAGGACACCGTGCCCGCCTTGCGCATGTGATCCAGCGCCATCGGGATCGACGCCGAGGACGTGTTGCCGGAGTACTTGATGTCGTCGGCGACGACCAGGTCGTCCCTGGCGCCCTTCGCGCGCAGCCGCTTCGCGATCGCCTCGACGATGCGCAGGTTCGCCTGGTGCGGGATCAGCACGTCCACATCGGACGGCTCGACGCCCGCCAGTTCCAGCGCACGCAGCGCGATCGGCGCGATCTGCGTGGTCGCCCACCGGAAGACCGACTGGCCCTCCTGGTAGATGTAGCGGTGGTCGCGCATGTAGATCGCGTCCACGAGGTCGCCGGCGCTGCCCCACGCGACCGGGCCGATGCCCGGCTCGTCGGACGGACCGACCACCATGGCGCCCGCGCCGTCGGCGAAGATGATCGCGTTCGCGCGGTCGGTCGGGTCCACCACGTCGGTGAGCTTCTCGGCGCCGATCACCAGCACCTTGCCCGCCGAGCCGGAGCGGATCAGGTCCGACGCCACGCCGAGGCCGTAGCAGAACCCGGCGCACGCGGCGTTGATGTCGAACGCGCCCGCCCCCTTGACCCCGATGCGGTCCGCGACCTGCGCGGCCGCGTTCGGGATGGGCGATGGCATCGTGCAGTTCGGCACGATCACGGTGTCCACTTCGGACGGCTGGACGCCCGCGTCCTCGAGCGCCCGGCTGCCCGCGACGACCGCCATGTCGACCAGCAGTTCGTCCTTGTCCGCGAACCGCCGCTCGATGATGCCGACCCGGTCCCGGATCCACTGGTCGTCGGTCTCCATGACCTGCGACAGATCGTCGTTGGTCACGACGCGTTCCGGCTGCGTACTGCCCACCCCCAGCACGCGCGTCGCGGCGGGTCCCTGCTTGATGCGCAGCCGGCTCATGCCTCGGCTCCTTCCCGCTGCGCTCCTCGGGCCGCGGGCGGCCCTGCGATGCTCGCGCGTCGTCGCCTCGGTGTTGTTGCCTCGGCTCCTTCCCGCTGCGCTCCTCGGGCCGCGGGCGGCCCTGCGATGCTCGCGCGTCGTCGCCTTCGGGGCGTCACTCGGCCTCCTGTGTCGCGGTGGCCAGCTCGGCCGGGGTCTTGAGCGCGACGGTCTTGGTCACGGTGCCCTTGAGCTGGCGCTTGATCAGGCCGGTAAGCGTACCCGCGGGCGGCAGCTCGACGGTCGCGGTGACACCGAGGGCGACCAGCCCGTCC
>DASZUO010000121.1:0-6027 GCA_035547575.1 Amycolatopsis sp.
GATCGCGGACGTGTTCCGCACCTGGAACACGGGACGGCTCGACTCGTACCTGATCGAGATCACGGCCGAGGTGCTGGCGCACACCGACGCCGCGACCGGCAAGCCGTTCGTGGACATCGTCACCGACCAGGCCGAGCAGAAGGGCACCGGCCGCTGGACCGTGCAGATCGGCCTCGACCTCGGGGTGCCGATCAGCGGTATCGCGGAGGCCGTGTTCGCCCGGTCGCTCTCGGGCAGCGCGGGCCTGCGCGCCGCGAGCCGTGGCCTGCCCGGCCCCAAACGGGCGCCGATCTCCGATGCCGGCACGTTCGCCGACGACGTGGAGCGCGCGCTGTACGCGTCGAAGATCGTCGCCTACGCGCAGGGCTTCAACCAGATCCAGGCCGGCGGCGCCGAGTACGGCTGGGACATCGATCTCGGTGCGGTGGCCAGGATCTGGCGTGGCGGCTGCATCATCCGCGCGAAGTTCCTGGACGACGTGACGGCGGCATACGCGGCCGAGCCGGGCCTGCCGACGCTGCTCACGTCGGGCGACTTCCGCAAGGCGGTCGAGGACGCGCAGGACGCGTGGCGTTCGGTCGTTTCGGCGGCGGTGCGGCTCGGCATCCCGACGCCGGGCTTCGCGACGGCACTGGCTTACTACGACGGGCTGCGCGCGGACCGGCTGCCCGCGGCCCTGGTGCAGGGGCAGCGGGACTTCTTCGGTGCGCACACCTACCGGCGGGTCGACCGCGAGGGCTCGTTCCACACGGCGTGGGCCACCGAGGACCGGGCGGAGCACCCGGCCTGAGCCTTTCCCGAGGGGCGCTCGCGCCACGCGGTGCGAGCGCCCTTGTCATGCGTTGGGGAAGAACTCCTTGATGTAGGCGCGCACCTCCGCGTCGACGGCTTCCTTGGTGACACCGAGTTCGGTGAGGATGTCGAAGGCCGGCCCCTCGCCTTGTTCGAGCAGCCCCAGCAGTATGTGCTCGGTGCCGACGTAGTTGTGGCCCAGCCGCAACGCCTCCCGCACGGTCAGCTCGATCGTCTTGCGGGCACGGGGGCTGAACGGCACGACCTCGGGCGCGTGCTCCGCGGGCGGGGGCAGCACCGCGGTGATCCGCTCGCCCAACTGGGCCGGGGTCACGCCCAGCTTCTCGATGGCCTTGGCGGCGAGGCCGTCCTGCATGGCGATCACGCCGAGCAGGATGTGCGGGGTGTCGATCTGCTCGTTGCCGACGCCGCGGGCGGACCGCTCGGCCCGCACCAGTGCGTGCCGCGCGCGTTCGGTGAAGCGGCTGAACTTGGCCTCGGCGTCGTCGGTGTGAAACTCCTTGGGCACAAAGCGTTTCTGTGCCGCCTGCTTCGAAACCCCCATGCTGGTGCCGATCTCGGCCCACGAGGCGCCGGATCGTCGTGCCTGGTCGACGAAGTGGCCGATCAGGTGGTCCGCGACCTCACCGACCTGCTCCGCGAGGAGCATCGCGTCCGACAGTTGCTGCAAGGCATCCGCCCCCGGATGCTCGTTCTTCACGGACTCGATCAGATCGTCGAGTCGAACAGGTTGTGTCACGCGTCAACCATAAGTTGACGCGACCGTGTTCGTCAACCTCTGGTTGACAACTACTCGAACGGGAGACCGACGTAGTTCTCCGCCAGGCTCGTTGCCGCCGCGCGGGACGACGCCGTGTAGCGGAGTTGCGACAGTTGCAGCCGCCGGGCGAAGTCGTCGGCCGCGGGGTCGACGTGCAGCATCGACGTCATGTACCAGGAGAAGTGCTCGGCGCGCCACACCCGGCGCAGGCAAGTGTCCGAATAGGACTCTGCCAGCTCGCTTCGCTTGTGCAGCAGCAGATCCACCAGTGCCCGCGACAGCACACGGACGTCGGCGACGGCCAGGTTCATGCCCTTGGCCCCGGTGGGCGGCACGATGTGCGCCGCGTCGCCGGCGAGGAACAGCCTTCCATAGCGCATCGGTTCGATGACGAAGCTGCGCATCGGCGTGATGCCCTTGTCGAGGATCGGTCCCTCACGCAACGAGAACGAGTCGACAGTGGCCAGGCGCTGGGACAGCTCCGACCAGATCCGGTCATCGGTCCACTCGTCGATCCGCTCGTCGTGCGGGACCTGGAGGTAGAGCCGCGTGATCTCGGGCGAACGCATGCTGTGCAGGGCGAATCCGCGCTCGTGGTGGGTGTAGATCAGCTCCTCGTGCGACGGCGGCGTGCGCGCGAGCACGCCGAGCCAGGCGTAGGGGTAGTCGCGGTCGAAGAACCGCACGCCGCCTGCCGGAATGGAAGGCCTGCTGACGCCGTGGAAGCCGTCACAGCCGGCGATCACCTCACAGTCGAGCGCCCGCGGAACACCGCCCGAGCGATACGTCACGCGCGGGCGCTCCGTGTCGAGGTCGTGCAGCGCCACGTCGGACACCTCGAACTCGATCGGGCGGCCCGCGGCCTCGTGCGCCTCGATCAGGTCCTTGACGATCTCCTGCTGCCCGTACACGGTGATCGTCTTGCCGGTCAGCTCCGACAGCGCGATGCGGTGGTCCGCGCCGTCGAAGCGGAGCGAGAAACCGTGGTGTGGCAAGCCTTGCGCGTCCAGCCGCGCGGCGACGCCGATCTCTCGCAGCAGCTCCACGGTCGGGTGCTCACACACGCCGGCCCGTACCCGCCGCTCGACGTAGGAGCGGCTGCGCGCTTCGAGCACGACAGCGTCGATGCCCTCGGCGTGCAGCAGGTAGGACAGCAGCAACCCGGCCGGCCCGGCGCCGACGATCGCCACCTGGGTGCGCACGTCAGCCCCAGACCAGTTCGGCCGTCTCCACGATCCGTTCGAGCTTGGCCTTCTGCTGGTCCTCGGTGAGGTCGTTGCCCTCCTCGGTCGAGGAGAACCCGCACTGCGGCGACAGGCACAGCTGGTCGATGTCGACGTAGCGCGAAGCCGCCTCGATCCGCTGCCGCAGCGAGTCGACACTCTCCAGGTCCCCGCGCTTCGTCGTGACCAGTCCGAGCACGACGTACTTGCCCTTCGGCACGAACCGCAGCGGCTCGAACCCGCCGGAACGCTCGTCGTCGAACTCGAGGAAGTACCCGTCGACGTTCAGCTCGTTGAACAACGCGTCGGCGACGAAGTCGTAGCCACCCGAGGCCACCCACGAGGAACGGAAGTTGCCCCGGCACAGGTGTGTCGTCACCGTGAGCCCCTCAGGACGGCCGGCGAGCGCGGCGTTCATCGTCCTGATGTTGCGCACGTGCTGCTTGTCCGGGTCGCCACCCATCCTGGCGACCAGCGCGCGCTGTTCCGGGTCGTTGAGGTAGGCGAGGCTCGTGTCGTCGAGTTGCAGGTACCTGCAGCCCAGCCGGGCCATCCCGGCGATCTCCTTGGCGTATGCCGCGGCGAGATCGTCGTAGAACTCCTCGAGGTCCGGGTACACCGACTCGGACACCGCGGCCCGGCCGCCGCGGTAGTAGACCATGCTGGGCGAGGGAATCGTCTGCTTCGGGGTCACCTCGGCGTCCACAATGGACTTCAAGAACTCGAAATGCCGCCCGAAGATCACATCGTCGAGACCGACCTTGCCGTGCACCTTCAGCCCGGCCGGGCTGAAGTCGAGGTCGCCGGCCGCGTTGTGGAAGGTGACGTGCAGCTTCTCGGTGCTCTTGGCGATGCCGTGCAACTGGTAGATGAAGTCCATGTGCCAGGCGGCGCGGCGGAACTCCCCGTCGGTGGCCGAGCGCAGCCCGGCGGAGCGCTGCAGTTCGACCACCCGGCGGATGGCCCCGTCCTCCACAGCGCGCAGCGCATCGGCGGTGAGCACCCCCTTCGCGAACTCAGCACGGGCCCGATGCAGCTCGGGGGGCCGCAGCAGGCTGCCCACATGGTCGGCGCGAAACGGCGGTGTCGTGCGCGGAGTCATGCCCCGATCCTGAACCCGCACCGGAGCCGGGGCAACCCGCGCCTCAGGCGACGTGCACGAGCGGCCTGCGTTCCGGGTCCGGTTCGGCGCGCCGCAGCACCTCGCGCGTGACGGGCGGGACGTCACCGTCACCGAAGATCAGGTAGCGGCCGATGGCCTTGAACGGGTTCTCCTCGGTCCAGCCGAAATAGATGTTCGGCCGCATGCCCGTGTCGTCGCGGATGTCGAGCAGTATCGCGGCGATGGCATTCGCGACCGACGGGCTCTGCACGCGCAGGATGTGGTAGCCGAACCGCTTCTCCCCGTGCACGTTGAGCACCGACTCGAACTCCGACGCGTCCTTGACGGTCACCTCGAGGAAGATCGGCTCGCAGTCGTACGGGATGTGACTGTTCTCGCGCGCCTCCTGCGCCTTGTCCCGGTATTCCGCCTCGTCCCGCGCGTCGGGTTCGTTGGCGATGATGCGGATGTGGCCCTGGCGCACCGCCCGCTCGACCATGCGCTTGGCCGACGAGTCGAACCGGACCTCCACCGCGCGCAACTCCAGCGATCGGGTGGCCCGCGAGATCAGCGACGTCAGGATGATCGCGCCGATGAAGAACCCGGCGATCTTGACACCTTCCGGCCGCTCCACGATGTTCGCGATCGTCGTGTAGGCGAACACCAGCGTGATGACGAGGTACGCGACGAACGCGGCCCGCTGCCCCTGCCGGTGCGCGGCCAGCGTCACCGCGAGGGCCGCCGACGAGATCAGCACCAGCACCCCGGTCGCGTACGCACCGCCCTGCGCGTCCACGTTCGCGTCGAAGATCCACGTGATGACGAACGCGATCACCGAGATGACGATGACCAGTGGCCGCGACGCGCCGGCCCAGCCGGGGGCCATGCCGTAGCGGGGCAGGTAGCGCGGCACGAGGTTGAGCAGGCCCGCCATCGCCGACGCCCCGGCGAACCACAGGATCGCGATCGTGCTGACGTCGTAGATCGTGCCGAACGCGTTGCCGAGGTAGTCGTGCGCGAGGTAGGCCAGCGCGCGGCCGCTGGCCTGCCCGCCCTGCTCGAACTCCTGCTGCGGGATCAGCACGGTCGTGGCGAAGCTGCTGGTGATCAGGAACGCGCTCATGATCAGCGCGGCGGTGGTGAGCAGCTTGCGGGTGTTGCGGATGCGGCCGCGGGGTGCGGCGTCGGTGTCGCGGGGGCCGCCGTGCACGAGCGGCATCACCGACACGCCGGTCTCGAAGCCGGAGAGGCCGAGCGCGAGCTTGGGGAACACGATCAGCGAGATCCCGATCATCGCCCACACGCTGCCGTGCTGGCTGACCAGCATGTTCTTCCAGTCCACGACGAGATGCGAGCTGGTGAACACGTGGCTCAGCGCGTCGATCACGACGACCAGGTTGAGCGCGAGGTACACCCCGACCAGCGTGACCGCGATGCCGATCGCCTCGGCGAAACCCTTTAGGAACACGGCGCCGAGCAACGCGATCAGCACCAGCGTGATCAGCATGTTCTGGCCGTGCAGGAAGCCAGGGATGAACGGGTTCTCGACCGCGTGCGCCGCCGCGTCCGCCGCGGACAGGGTGATCGTGATGACGAAGTCGGTCGCCGCGAAGCCGAGCAGGGCCAGCACGAGCAGCTTGCCCTTCCACTTCGACAGCAGCCGTTCGAGCATCGCGAGCGATCCCTGGCCGCGCGGGCTTTCCGCGGCGACCCGGCGGTAGATCGGCAGCGCACCCGCGAGCGTCAGCAGGATCAGGACGATCGTCGCGATCGGCGAGAGCAGGCCGGCGGCCAGCGCCGCGATACCCGGCTGGTAGCCCAGCGTCGAGAAGTAGTCGACGCCGGTGAGGCACATGACCTTCCACCACGGATGGTCACGCTCTTTCCGCTGTTCATGGCCGCTGCCGTGCAACTGCTGGGCGCGCCTGTGCTCGCCCTGCAGCAGCCACTCGCGCACTGTCACGACCCACAAGTACCATCCCGCCCCCGTTCCTGCTCACGTGCCGTGAAGGACCCCCTCACGGTCCTGTGCGCGATGAGGGGGTCCGTCACGGCGGTCCGTTACGCGGGCGGGGCGAGCACGACCCCGGCGTTGTGGCCACCCATGCCGAGCGAGGACTTCATGGTCA
>DASZUO010000122.1:0-21015 GCA_035547575.1 Amycolatopsis sp.
ATGCCGCGCGACCACGCTCGAGACCTCCCAGCCGGGCGGCGCGGTCGCGGCCAGCGCGCGCAGCAGTTCGGCGGTGTAGCGGCCCGTCCCGCCAGGGACGGGCGCCAGCAGCTGCTCGGCGATGACAACGAGTTCCGGCACGGGCCGTATTGTGCTCGCCGTGCCCGAGGTCGGTTCCACCGTGGTGGTGGTGACGTGGAAGGGCGCCGAGCACATCACCGCGTGCCTCGACGCCGTCGCGGCCCAGACGCGTCCACATCGGACCCTGGTGATCGACAACGGCTCCGGCGACGGTACCTCCGCACTGCTGCTCGCACACCCGTCGCACCCCGAGGTCCTGCGCCCGCCACGCAACCTCGGTTACGCGGGTGCGCTGGACGCGGCACTGTCGATTGTGGACACCACCTTCATGGCCTGGCTCAACGACGACGCCGCCCCCGACCCGTCGTGGCTCGGCACGCTCGAGGACGCGATCGGCCCGGCCGCCGCGGCGGGCGCCCGGCTCGACCGCCCCGACGGGTCGACGCAGTCGCTCGGGGTGCGGCTGACCGCGGACGGCTACGGCGCGGACACCACGACCGTGCCGGTGTTCGGGTTCTGCGGCGGTGCCGCGCTGCTGCGCACCGACGTCCTGCGCGCGGTCGGCGGCGTCCCGGCCGGCTTCTTCTGTTACTACGAGGACACCGACACGGCCTGGCGGCTGCGCCTTGCCGGGCACGACGTCGTCAGCGTCCCCGCGGCCCGCGTGACGCACCGTCACGGCGCGAGCACGAATCCCGGCTCCCCGCTGTTCCATCTGTGGAACGAGCGCAACCGGCTGCTGACGCTCCTCCGGTGCGCGCCCGGGCGCGTCGCGGTGCTGGAACTGGCCCGGTTCGCCGCGATCACGGCGCTGCTACCGGTGCGGCGCAACGTGCCGGACACCCCCAACTTCCAGGTGCGGTTGCGCCTGCGCGTGCTCGGCGAGGTCGCCGTCCGGCTTGCCGCGACGTTGCGTGAGCGCCGCGCGATTTCGCGGCGCTCGACCGTCGGAAGAGGCCAGATCTGGCGAAACTGGACACCCCGTTAAGCTCGGCGCATTCGGTGAGCATGGAGGTCGGCGTTGGCTCAGGGGGACGCACCAATACCGCTCGTCTCGGTGATCGTGGTGAACTACCGCGGCGCCGAGGACACGATCGCCTGCCTGCGCGCCCTGACCGGCGAACTGGACTACCCGCGGCTCGAGATCATCTGCGTGGACAACGCCTCGGGCGGTGACGACGTCGCCCGCATCAAGGAGACCGGCGTGCACGTCGTCTCCTCGGACGAGAACCTCGGCTTCGCGGGCGGCTGCAACCTCGGCGCCAGCCAAGCGCAGGGCACCGTCCTCGCCTTCCTCAACAACGACGCGCGCCCCGACCGCGACTGGGCACGGGCCGCCGTCGCGGCGCTGACCGCCGACCCGACCGTCGCCGCGGTCGCCAGCAAGGTGCTCGACTGGGAGGGCACGGGCGTCGACTTCGTGGACGCGGGCCTGACGTGGTTCGGCATGGGCTACAAGCGGCACGCGGGCGGCCCGCTCGCCGAGGTGCCCGCCGCCGAGCACGACACGGCCAAGGACGTGCTGTTCGCGACGGGCTCGGCGATGTTCGTGCGTGCCTCGGTGTTCGCCGAACTCGGCGGGTTCGACGAGCGGTTCTTCATGTTCTACGAGGACGTCGACCTCGGCTGGCGGCTGAACCTGCGTGGCTGGCGTGTGCGCTACGTGCCCGGCTCGATCGCCTACCACCGGCACCACGCGACGATGTCCGAAGTGGACGCGCCCGAGACGGGACGCGAGACGTTCCTGCTGGAGCGCAACGCGCTGGCCGCGCTGTACAAGAACGCATCCGACGCGACGCTGGCCAAGGCGCTGCCCGCGGCGCTCGCACTGGCCATCCGCCGGGCGACCGCCCGCGGTGACCTCGACGCGACCCAGCTCGACCTGGCCAAGGGCGTCGGCCCGATCGACACCTCGCCGGTCGCCGTGCCACGCACCACGCTCGCCGGGATGCTCGCGGTCGACCAGTTCGTCGAGCTGCTGCCGTCGCTGGCGGAGTCCCGCAAGGCCGAGCAGGCCGCCCGCGTACGCACCGACGCGGACCTGATTCCGTTGCTGCGCAAGGCTTTGGAGCCCGCCTACCCGCTGCCGCGATATCTCGCGGCGCACGACATCCTGGTCGCGGCGTTCGGCATCGAGAAGGTGTTCGGGCAGCGCCGCAAGGTACTGGTCATCACCGGCGACGCGATCACCGACCGGATGGCCGGGCCCGCGATCCGCGCCTGGAACATCGCCACGGTCCTGTCCGCCGAGCACGACGTGCGACTGGTCACGGTGAACCCGCTGGCCGCCGCCCCGCCGGCGCCGTTCCCGGTGAGCGCGGCCCGCAAGCGCGACCTGGCCGAGCCGATCGAGTGGGCCGACATCGTGATCCTGCAGGGCCACGTGCTGGAGATGGCGCCCGCGCTCAAGCAGTCGCGCAAGATCGTGGTGTGCGACCTGTACGACCCGATGCACCTGGAGCTGCTCGAACAGGGCAAGAGCGCGCCCGACGACCGGCGCGCCGCCGATCTGATCGGCGTCACGAAGGTGCTCGACGCGCAACTCGAGCGCGGTGACTTCTTCCTGTGCGCATCGGAGCGGCAGCGGCACTTCTGGCTCGGGCACCTCGCCGCGATGGGCCGGCTGACGCCACGGCTGTACGACGCGGACCCGACGACGCAGTCGCTGCTGTCGGTCGTCCCGTTCGGACTGTCCGCCGAGCCGCCCACGCGCACCGGTCCGGGCCTGCGCGCGGCGCTGGGTATCGCCCCGACCGACCACGTCATCATCTGGGCTGGCGGCGTGTACAGCTGGTTCGACCCGCTCACGCTGGTGCGCGCGATGGACGAGCTGCGCAGGCGGCGGGCCGACGTGCGGCTGGTGTTCCTCGGCATGAAGCACCCGAATCCCGAGGTCGCCGAGATGGACATCGGCTCCCGCACGATGCGGCTCGCCGACCGGCTGGGCCTGACCGGCAAACACGTGTTCTTCAACGAGCAGTGGGTGCCCTACGGCGAGCGGCAGAACTGGCTGCTCGACGCGGACTGCGGTGTGACCACGCACTTCGAGCATGTCGAGACCACGTTCGCGTTCCGCACCCGGGTGCTGGACTACCTGTGGTCGGGCCTGCCGATCGTCACCACGGACGGGGACGCCTTCGCCGACCTGGTGCGTGATCGCCGGCTCGGTGTCGTGGTGCCCGCGGAGGACGAGAAAGCGCTTGCCGACGGGCTGGAGAAAGCGCTTTACGATGACGAGTTCGTGGCTTCGTGCAAGGAGAACATCGCCGGGGTCGCACAGCGGTTCGCGTGGCCGGAGGCACTCGCGCCGCTGGTCGAGTTCTGCCGCGACCCGCATCCGGCGGCCGACCGGCTGCCCGGCTCGGCCGACCTGGTGGTGTCGGATCCCTTGCGGGGCACCGAACTCGTGCGTCGCGATCTCGTGCTGATCCGCGAGTACCTCGCCGACGGCGGGCCGAAGGAGCTCGCGCGTCGCGTCGCGGGCCGGTTGAAGAAGCTGGCGCCGCGCCGTGGCTGAGCGGGCGCTGCGCGTGCTGCTGGACGGCACCCCGCTGCTGGGCAACCGGACGGGGGTCGGGCGGTACACGGCGTCGCTGGGCGAGGAACTGGCTTCCCGGTCCGATGTGGACATGCGCGCGGTGGCCTTCACGTTGCGGGGCTGGCGGCGGCTGCGGCACGTGCTGCCGCACGGTGCCAGGGCGCGCGGGTTCCCGGTGGCGGCCCGGTTGCTCCGCAAGAGCTGGCTGCGCTCGTCGTTCCCGCCGGTCGAGCTGTTCGCGGGGTTGACCGATGTCGTGCACGGCACGAACTTCGTGCTGCCGGGGGCAGTTCGCGCAGCGGGTGTGCTGACCATCCACGACCTCGCGTTCCTTGATGCACCCGAGGAACTGGCGCCGGGCGACCGGGAACTGCCGCAGCTCGTCCGGCAGGGCGCGGCACGCGCGAAGGCGATTTGCACGCCGACGGCCGCGGTCGCCGACGCGGTGGCGGCGCGGCTGGATGTGGACCGCGACAAGATCGTGGTGACCCCGCTGGGCGTGGACGCGGCGTGGTTCACCGGGCGGCGGCCGAACGTCGAGATGCGGGAACGGCTGCGGCTGCCGAAGGAGTACCTGCTGTTCCTGGGCGCGGCCGGGCCGCGCAAGGGTCTGGACTGGCTGCTGAAGGCACATGCGGCCGAGCCGGATCTACCGCCGCTCGTGTTCACCGGTCCGGGTACCTTCACGGTCTCCGATCGGGCGCGGCACATCGGTTATGTGTCCGAAGTGGACCTACGGCACGTGGTGGCCGGGGCCTCGGCGCTGGTCCTGCCCTCGCGCGACGAGGGCTTCGGGTTACCGGTGCTGGAAGCGCTGGCCTGTGATGTGCCCGTGGTCTGCACGGATGTGCCCGCGTTGCGCGAAATCTCGGGCGGCTATGCGAAACTGGTGCCCTACGCCGACGTCTGCGCCCTCGGTGACGCGCTCCGGGAGGCGGTGTCGGAACCGCGCGCGGCGTCGAGGTCGATCGAGCGGCGCGCCCACGCGGCGGGCTTCACGTGGCGCCGCTGCGCGGAGACCACCGTCGCCGCCTACCGTCAGGCACTCGGCTGAGCGGGCCGGATCTCGGCGGCCGAATATGCCGCCAGCTCCAGGTGACCCGTGCAGCGGTTCCCGTCGGCGGCCACGGCTTCCTGGTGCTCGACGACGACCTCGAACCGGCGGCCGCGCGCGGTCACCATCACCGTGCGGGAATTGGTGGCGTCGCCGAACTGGACATGGACGGCCGTGACGTCGTCGATGCCGGTCAGGCCGGTGTGCTTGCGGACCGCGATCTCGGCGCACTGCTCCCACGCGGTGACCGCCGACGTGCGGCCGCGCAGGTGATCCGGCCGGACCTGACCCGCGAGCGCCGCCTTCGTCACCAGCCTGGCGTCGTCCGGGCCGAGTTGCCCGTGCAGGAACCCATCCGGCACGACCAGCAGGTTTCCCGCCCACCGGTCGCCGCCGACGTGGCTGACCTCCCACATCCGGTCGGGATGCTCGTCCGCCAGTATCTTCGCGACCGGCCGCCCGAGCACCGCGCAGCACATGTCCTTCGCGCCGTGCGTGCAGACCAGGAACAGCGGTCCGTCCACCGGTTCGCCGTGTCCGGGACGGCCCTCGGCGACGGCCTCGAGATCCAGCCGGCCCAGGCCCGACCGGTCGGACAGTTCGATGCGTTCGAGCCAGTGGTCGCCGGGACGCCCACTACCGACGAAGACGGTCACCGGAGCGTCGTCAGCGCGTGCGTGCCTGCCGGGTCGCCTGATCAGCAGCGGCCGCAGCCCGGCCGCGCGCAGCGTATGCAACCGGGCGTCGTCGAGCACTTCGGCCAGGGTGGTCTCGAGCGCGGTCGCCGACCACGGTCCCGGCTGCTCGACCAGCAGCCAGGACGTCATGTGTGTGGCACTGCCGGCCGGGTTCCCGCCCAGCAGCCGCGCGACGGTCGCGCAGCCGGGAGTGCCCGCGACCGAGCATCCGGGCTGACCACCTAGGTAAGGCATACCTAAGGGTACCCCGGTCAGCGGGGTGCTAACACTCCCTGTTCCTGTAATTCGGCCAACAGCGCCCGTACGGTCGTCCTGTCCAGTGATGGCACGGCGGTCACCAGGTCGCTTATCGCATGGGGCACCGCGTCGAGCAGCGCTTCCAGCACCGGCGCCGCGGCATCGGCGAACACGAGCCGCTTTCCGTCGGCAGCCAGCGCGACCGTGCCGTTCTCCCTGGTCAGCACCGCCCGCGGGGTCAGCAGCCGAACCTCGAGGTGGTCGTCGGCCGGCAGCAGGTCCGAGGTCGCCGACCAGGGCAGCCCGGGCCGCGGGTGGGCGGGCGCCTGCGCGTCCCGGTCGCCGAGGAAGCGGGTGACGATCTCGTCGTCGGCCATCTCGACGATCCGCGCTCGCAGCGTGGCCGCGTGCGCCCGGCGCTCCTCCGGCGTGCCGAACCTGGGCAGGTCGGCGCGGAACACGTCCGCGGACCGCAGTTGATCAGCCATCCATGCGACCAGGTCGACGCCCGTCGCGCGGTTGAACCCGATGGTCAGGTGCAGCGACTCCTCGCCGATGGCCGACACGTCGTGCCATTGCCCGCGCGGCAGGTACAGCACGTCGCCGTCGGCGAGCACGAAGTCGTCGACCGGCTCGCCGTCGGGCCGCCGCGGCAGCTCCACGTCGCGCTGCAGCGGGGCCGGTCTGGTCACGCCGTGCATCCGCCAGCGCTTGCGCCCGGACACCTGGACGATCAGCGCGTCGTGGTCGTCCCAGTGCACGTCGAAACCATGGGTCTTGCCCCAGCCCGCGTACAGGTTGACCTGGATGCGCTCGCGCAGCTCGTGCTCGAGCCGCGCCGAGAGCTCGGCGACGGGATCGAGCATCTCCTGCACCGAGTCCAGCACCAGCGTGGCACCGGCGCGCAGCTTCGCGGCGAACTGTCCCGACCGCAGGCGCGGCACGAGGCCGGTGCGCCGGGTCGGCACCATCTCGGTGTACTCGTGCGCGGGCACGACCTCGCCGTCCACCGCCAGTCGCAGCCGCGGGAAGTCCAGCCGGTGCTGGCGCAGCACACGGTCCAGCTCGGCCCACGGCACCAGCTCGGCGAACCTGCCGGCCTCGCCGGGGAACCGGCGGTACGAGCCGCCCAGCACCGTCGAAAGGAACTGGCTGACCTCGACGGGAGCGACGAGGTCAGCCAGCGATGGGCGCGCGATCACGCGGTTGCGCCCGTCAGTCGTTGCCGTCGTTGTCGGCCACGGCGCCGTTGGCCTTGCCGCGGTCGGTGGCGACCTGGATCTGCTCCACGTCGATCAGCAGACCGCTGCGGGGCGTCTGGGCTGCTTCTTCGCGCATCTGACCCTCCAAAAGGTTAGGGCAACCTTACAAAGCTCACCGTACGGCCAGCGCCGGGTGACAGCCACCGGCCAAACGGGGCGAGTTCCGGCTACCCGCCGTCAGCCGGCGCTAATCAGGTCGCCCCATCGGGGACTGGCGCGGCGGCGAAGTATGCGTGTAGCGCCTCGCGCCACGGCCGCAGCGGTGTGAGACCCGCCGCCCGCCAGGCCTCGGTGGACAGCACCGAGTACGCCGGCCGCTGGGCCGGCCTCGGGAACTCCGCCGTGGTGCACGGGCGGACCCGCTCGAGATCGGCGCCGGCCTCCTCGAAGATCGCGCGCGCGAAGCCGTACCACGTCGTCTCGCCCCCGCCCGTGCAGTGCAGCACGCGACGGGGCCGCCCTCCGTCCAGAATGGACCTTCCCAGCTCGAGCAGTCCGGCCGCGAGGTCGGCCGACCACGTCGGCGAACCGCGCTGATCGTCCACAACGGACAACTGGTCGCGCTCCTTCGCGAACCTCAACATGGTTTGCACGAAGTTCGGTCCGCTCAGGCCGTAGACCCACGCGGTGCGCACGATCCACGCCTGCGCCCCCGAACCGAGCACGGCGTCCTCGCCGGCGAGCTTCGTGCGACCGTAGGCGCTGCGCGGTCCCGGCGGGTCGTCCGGCTCGTACGGCCGGGCCGCGTCGCCAGGGAACACGTAGTCGGTCGACACGTGCACCAGCGGGACGCGCCACGACGAGCACGCGGCGGCGAGCACTCGCGGCCCGTCGGCGTTGACCCCGAAGGCCCGGCGCTCGTCGGTCTCCGCGGCGTCCACCGCGGTGTAGGCCGCGGCGTTGATCACCAGCGGTCGCCGCCCGGTGTCCCGCGCGCGCTCGGCGAACGTGCTCACCGCGTCCACCACCGCGCCGGGGCTGGTCAGGTCCAGGTCGGCCGAACCGGGCGCGTGCATCTCGACCTCGTCGGACGCCAGCGCGGCGAGGTCCCGGCCGAGCTGCCCGGAACCCCCTGGCACCAGCACACTGAGCATCAGCGCATCACTTCCCTACGAGCGCGGCACGGCCCTTCAGCGGCTCCCACCACGCCCGATTGTCGCGGTACCAGCCGACCGTCGCGGCGAGCCCCTCGTCGAACGACACCCGAGGCTGGTACCCGAGCTCGGTGCCGATCTTGGTGATGTCCACGGAGTAGCGGCGGTCGTGGCCCTTGCGGTCGGTCACCGGCTCGACGCGCTCCCAGCCCACGCCGACGGCGGTGAGCAGCCGCTCGGTGAGCTGCCGGTTGGTCAGTTCGGTGCCGCCGCCGATGTTGTAGATCTCGCCCGGCCGGCCCCGGTCGGCGACCAGCTGGATGCCATGGCAGTGATCGTCCACGTGCAGCCAGTCGCGCACGTTCAGCCCGTCGCCGTAGAGGGGCACTTTCCGCCCGTCGAGGAGGTTGGTGACGAACAGCGGGATGACCTTCTCCGGGAACTGGTACGGCCCGTAGTTGTTCGAGCACCGCGTCACGCACACCGGCAGTCCGTGCGTGCGGTAGTAGGAACGGGCGAGCAGGTCGGCGGACGCCTTCGAGGCGGAGTACGGGGAGTTGGGCTCCAGCAGGTGGTCCTCCCGCCACGAGCCGGACTCGATCGAGCCGTAGACCTCGTCGGTGGACACGTGCACGAACTTGCCGGCGCCCGCCTCCAGCGCGGCCTGCAGCAACGTCTGGGTGCCGAGCACGTTGGTCAGCACGAAGTCGGCCGAGCCGAGTATCGAACGGTCCACATGCGACTCGGCGGCGAAATGCACCACGAGGTCGGTCCCGGCCATGAGCCTGCGGACCAGTTCGCCGTCGCAGATGTCGCCGCGCACGAACTCCAGCCGTGGGTTGTCCGCCACCGGCGCCAGATTCGCCTCGTTGCCCGCGTAGGTCAGCTTGTCCAGCACGACGACGTCGGCGCCGGACAGTGACGGATACGCGCCCGACAGCACCTGCCGCACGTAATGCGACCCGATGAAACCCGCACCCCCGGTAACCAGCACCCGCATCGAAACCGCCTCTCTGTAGTGCGGGACACCGGCAGTCTGCCCCGACTCGGGCAACGTACGCCAGCCCGCGGGCGTCTCAGTAGGGAGAACAGTAATCTGGAAGCATTCATACGAGGTGGGGGCGGGAGGAACGAGCGTGACCGACGGGGTTGCCACCCGCCAGGACGCTGCGGATGAGATCCCCTGGCCGCCGAAGCCCATCCCGTCGCACCGGCGGCGGCGCAGGCGCGGGTTCCCGCTCTTCCTGATGCGCGGCGGCAAGACGGTGGTCGCCCTGTTCTCGGTCGCCGTCCTCCTCCTGACGTGGTACGGCTGGCAGTTCATCGGCGACCCGAACGCGGGGCTGGCCACCGCGGGCGTGTTCGACGACAACGACCTGCACGCCGTGCCGCTGGACGGTGCCATCGACATCCTGCTCGTCGGGATGGACAGCCGCACCGACGCGCAGGGCAACCCGCTGCCGCGCGAGGTGCTGGACATGCTGCACGCCGGTGACGCTGACGGCGAGAAGCAGACCGACACGATGATCCTCATGCACATCCCGCAGGACGGCCGGCGGGCGGTCGCGATCTCCTTCCCCCGCGATTCGTGGGTCGAACTCGCGGGCGGGTTCGGCAAGCACAAGCTCAACGGCGCGTTCGTCTACGCCTACAACGAGAAGTTCAAGCAGGCGCAGCAGCAGGGCGCCGATGTCGCCGAGGCCGACCGGCAGGCGAAGATCGCCGGCCGCAAGAACGTGATCACGACGATCGAGACGTTCATGGGCAAACCCGGCATGATCGACCGCTACGCCGAGGTGAACCTTGCCAGCTTCTACGAGGTCACCAAGGCCATCGGCGGCGTCGAAGTCTGCCTGAAGCAACCGGTCCACGAAAGCAAGTCCGGCGTCGACCTCCCCGCGGGACCGCAGACCATCTCCGGCGTGCAGGCGCTGGCGTTCGTCCGGCAGCGCTACGACCTGGTGAACGGCGATCTCGACCGGATCGGGCGACAGCAGGCGTTCCTGTCCGGGCTCGCGCGCAAGGTGCTCTCCCGCGAGGTCCTCACCAATCCGGCGAAGATCGCCGAGGTCATCAGCGCGGTGAAGAAGTCGGTCGTGCTCTCCGACAACTGGGACCTGCCGGAGTTCGCCGCCCAGATGCGCGGGCTCAACAGTGGCAGCGTCGAGTTCCGCACCATCCCCGTGGTCGGCCCGGCGGTGATCGGCGGCGCGGACGTGATGCGCGTGGATCCGGAACAGGTGCACCAGTTCGTGGACGAGCTGACCGGCGAACCGGGCAAGGCGAGCACCACCACCGCGCCGACGACGACTCCGACCGCCACCCGGAGCGCCGCGCCGCCGAGCACGTCGTCGGCGGCGCGGTCGAGCACTCCCCCGCCGCCGACGAGCACCGCGCCCGCCATCACCGGTGGTCAGCTCACCTGCGTCAGCTAGCGGTTGTGCCCTAACCTGATACGACCGCATCGCGCGAGGGGGAGACACGGGGTTGGCCGAGGACGCCGAGGACAGACACGAGGGCGGGCAGGAAACGCCGGAACCGCCCAAACCGACGCCGTATCCGCGCACACCGCCCGCCGACCCCGTCGATACCGCGCCGGTGCGCAAGCGCCGGCCCATGCGCGCGGCGGCGAAGGTCGCCCTGGCGCTGCTGTCGGTGATCGCGCTCGCCGCCACCGGCTACGCGTACGTGACGTACCACCACACGCAGAGCGATCTGCAGACCACCGACATCCTCAGCCAGCCGGACGACGACGTGCCCCCGCCGCCCGCGGACGACGGCGCGGAGGACATCCTGCTCGTCGGCGTGGACGCGCGCACGGACATGCAGGGCAACCCGCTGCCGCTGTCGGTACTGAAGACATTGCGCACCGAGCAGACCGACGCGATCAACACGGACACGCTGATCATCCTGCGGGTGCCGAAGAACGGCGGAAAGCCCACCGCCATCTCGATTCCGCGGGACACCTGGGTCACCGTGCCCAAGGGCGGCCAGGCGAAGATCAACTCTGTGTTCGGCACCAGCAAGGCCGCTGCCGCCGCGCAGCTGCGCGCCCAGGGCAGGCGGGACGCCGCCGGGATCGAACGCGATTCGGACCAGGCAGGGCGGAAGGTCCTGGTTCAGACCATTCAGGACCTCACCCAGGTGCGCCTCGACCACTACGCCGAGGTGAACCTGCTGGGCTTCTACCTGATCACCGAGGCGCTCGGCGGCGTCGACGTGTGCCTCAACCACGCGACCGAGGACAAGGACTCCGGCGCCGACTTCGCCGCGGGCCTGCAGACGGTGACCGGCGGCGAGGCGCTGTCGTTCGTGCGGCAGCGCAAGAACCTGCCGCGCGGGGACCTCGACCGCATCGTGCGGCAGCAGGTGTTTCTCGGCTCGGCGCTGCACAAGGTACTCACCGCGGGCGTGCTGACCAACCCTGGCAAGCTCAACGACCTGACCGACGCGCTGCGCAGGTCGCTGGTGCTGGACCCGGACTTCGACCTGTTGCAGTTCGCGGAGAAGGCGAAGGGACTTGCATCCGGCGACGTGCAGTTCGACACGATCCCGGTGCTCACGATCAGCGGCCGCAGCCCGGACGGGCAGAGCATCGTCGAGGTCGACCCGGCCGGGGTGCGGCAGTACATCGCCGGACTGGCCGGGCGCGGCGGTGGCGGCGGGGCTTCGTCCGGAGGTGCCGGGCCGCTCGCGGCGACCAGCATCAAGGGCGTCACCTGCGTGAACTAAGTTCGAGGCATGAGCCTGACCGAAGCCCTGTTGCGTCCGCTGCTGAGCCAGCCGGCGAAGCCGCTGATCACGCACTACGACGACGCGGCGGGCACCCGGGTCGAACTGTCGGTCGCGACGGCGGCGAACTGGGCCGCGAAGACCGCGAACTGGCTGGTCGAGGAGTTCGACGTGGAACCGGGCGACCCGGTGGCCGTGCTCGTGCCCGCACACTGGCAGACCGCGGGGGTGCTGCTCGGCGCCTGGTGGTGCGGAGCGCACGTCGTGGCCGATCCCGACGGGGCCCGCATCGCGTTCGTGCCGCCCGGCGCGGTGGCGACCGGCGCGGAGGCTACCGCGGTCGTGGCGCTCGACCCGATGGGCCGCGGCCTGTCCGAGCCGCCCGCCGGTGCCGCGCTGGACTACCTGTCCGAGGCCCGGCTGGCCGGTGACGACTTCAGCCCGCTCGTCGCGATCGCCGGCGACACCCCGGCACTCGACTCGTCCACAGTGGATGCTGTGCTGGCCGAAGCCCGGTCCCGAGCCGCCAAGGCCGGGATCTCCGCGGGTGACCGCGTTTTGTCCACTGTGGAGTGGAATGTGCCGGATGGCGTGCTTTCCGGGCTGCTCGCGCCCTTGTCGGCGAGCGGTCATCTGGTCCAGATCACGCACCCCGACCCGGCGAAGCTGGCCGACCGCCGGCGGGCCGAACGCACGACGGTCGACCTGCTCGCCTGACCGTCAGGTCTGCCGCTCGGCGAGGAAAAGGAACCCGATCACGCCCGCGAGCAGCCACCAGCCGTCCCCGTTGGTGGCGGCCGCGACGATGCCGAGCACCAGCGCGACGAACGCCAGTAGGGGTGCGGGTTCCTTGGGCACACTTCCAGATTGCCCCAGCCCGGGAGCGGATGGCGGGTGGAGAACGAGAAATTCAGCCTTCGGCAGCAAACCCGTCGATCGGCGCGCCCGGCCCGGCGACCCTCGCAAGCCCCATGACCTGCCGAAACGTCACGTTGCCGCCAGGCGCCGGTCGTAATCGTCGCCCAGCGCCGTCAATGCGCCCGCGGTGTCACCGGTGAACGCCGGGCCGTGCATGAGGGCCAATGTGCGCGGTTGCCACGTGGCCAACGCCCGCACGGTGGCGCCGCTGGTCGGTGTGACCGCGCTCGCGTGGGTGGCGTCCTCGGTGGCGACTGCCGGACCGACGATGTCGCTGTCGGTGCTGGCGCCGTTCGGTCCATAGGCGGTGAACAGGTCCCCGACGAACAGCGTGCCGGTGACCTCTTCGTAGATCACGCCCGCGTCCCAGCCGTGCGGGACGTGTGGCGTGTCGATCCAATGCACCCGCCGCCCGCCGAGGTCGAGCACCTCACCACTGCGCAACGCCCGGGGTTGCCGGTCGGCCAGATCGGTGACGGAGACCAGCACGCCGGTGCTGCCCTGCACGACCTCCGCGGCCGGGGCCGCCGCGAGCCAGCTGTTCATCGCGCCCATCTCGTCGGCCTCGACGTGCCCGAAACTGACCCACCGGAGCCGCTCCACCGGCACGACGCGCGCGACGGCCTCGGCGACGGCGGGAAACATCTGCCGGAGCCCGCAGTGCCACAGCAGCGGCTGCTCGGCCAGAATCAGATACTGGTTGAACACCAGATTCGCCGGCTCGGCATAGGTCGAAATCCGATAAACGTTTTCGGCGATCTCGTGCACATCGGTGCTCATCGTCGCTGCCTCCCCTGGAGTCGGACCCTCCAGCCTAACGACAGGATCGGCATGAAACTAGCGGATCCGGGCGATCGCTCGGCCATTTCGGACGTGCGACCTACCGATCCAGGATCGAACTAGCCCTTGAGCAGCGCCCTCGCCATCACGACGCGCTGGATCTGGTTGGTGCCCTCGTAGATCTGGGTGATCTTCGCGTCGCGCATCATGCGTTCTACCGGGAAGTCGCGGGTGTAACCGGCGCCGCCGAACAACTGGACCGCGTCCGTGGTGACCGACATCGCGACGTCCGACGCGTAGGACTTCGCCGCGGAGGCAACGAATCCCGCACGCGCGTCGCCGCGTTCCGAAGCCGCCGCGGAGGCGTACACCAGGTGCCGCGCGGCCTCGATCTTGGTGCCCATGTCCGCCAGCATGAACTGCACGCCCTGGAAATCAGCGATCGCCTTGCCGAACTGCTTGCGCTCCTTCACGTACGCGACCGCCGCGTCCAGCGCGCCCTGCGCGATGCCCAGCGCCTGCGCCCCGATCGTCGGGCGCGTGTGATCCAGCGTCCGCAGCGCGGTCTTCAGGCCGGTGCCGGGCTCGCCGATGATCCGGTCCGCCGGGATGGTGCAGTTCTCGAAGTAGATCTCGCGCGTCGGCGAGCCCTTGATGCCGAGCTTGCGCTCCTTCGGCCCCACCGAGAAGCCAGGGTCGTCCTTGTGCACCACGAACGCCGAGATGCCGTTGGCCTTCTTCTCCGCGTTGGGGTCGGTCACGGCCATCACGGTGTACCAACTGGACTCACCCGCGTTGGTGATCCAGCACTTCGTGCCGTTGAGCACCCACGTGTCACCCTCGAGCCGCGCACGGGTGCGCATCGACGCGGTGTCCGAACCGGCCTCACGCTCCGACAGCGCGTACGACGCCGACGCCGCGCCGGACGCGATCGACGGGAGGACCTGCTTCTTCAGCTCCTCCGACGCCGACAGCAGGATCGGCTGCGTGCCGAGCTTGTTCACCGCCGGGATCAGCGACGCCGACGCGTCGACCCGGGCGACTTCCTCGATGACGATGCACGTCCCGACCGCGTCCGCGCCCTGGCCCTCGTAGGCATCCGGGATGTGCACGGCGTGGAAACCGGCCTTGATCAGCGCGTCCGACGCCTCGCGCGGGTACCGCTCCTGCTCGTCCACCTCGGCGGCGTAGGGCGCGATCTCCTTCTCGGCGAGGGCACGCACGGCCGCCCGCAGCTCCTCGTGCTCGTCGGCCAGCTGGTACAGCCCGGGACCGTCAGACACCGGTGTCACCCTTCTTCGAGCGGTGAATGCTTCCGCCGTCGATGTTAGTGCGCGTTTACTAGGACGTCCGTGTGTTCTGCACCGCACTCCGTAGCGCCGCGTCCTTGTCCAGCACCAACTGCCGCAGGTCGGCCTGGAAGGCGGCCATCCGCTCGCGCAGCGCCGCGTCGTTCGCCGCCAGGATGCGGACGGCCAGCAGGCCGGCGTTGCGTGCGCCGCCGACCGAGACCGTCGCGACCGGCACGCCCGCGGGCATCTGCACGATCGAGAGCAGCGAGTCGAGCCCGTCGAGGTACTTCAGCGGCACCGGCACGCCGATCACCGGCAGCACCGTCGCCGACGCGACCATGCCGGGCAGGTGCGCCGCGCCCCCGGCACCGGCGATGATGACCTTGAGGCCGCGCTCCGCGGCCGAGGACGCGTAGTCCAGCATCCGCTGCGGCGTGCGATGCGCCGAGTAGACGCCGACCTCGTACGCGACGCCGAACTCGTCGAGGGCCTGCCCCGCGGCCTCCAGCGTGGGCCAGTCCGAGTCGCTGCCCATGATCACGCCGACGTCCGGCGCCATACGTCTCTCCTTCTAGTGAATGTCGTACCCGTCCGGCCACTCCGCACGGGAAAGCCAGTGGGCCGACAGTGTGGCCCGGCGGCGAAGTTCCGGCATGTCCGGGCCGGTGAAGTTGACGTGCCCAAGCTTGCGGCCGGGCCGCTCGCCCTTGCCATAGAGGTGCACGCGCGCGTCCGGGAACCGCGCGAACAGGTGATGCAGGCGCTCGTCCGGCCCCATCCGCGGGATCACCGGCGCACCGAGCACGTTCGCCATCACCGTGGGCGCCAGCAGGTCCGTGGAGCCGAGCGGATAATCGAGCACCGCGCGCATGTGCTGCTCGAACTGCGATGTGCGCGAGCCGTCCATCGTCCAGTGGCCGGAGTTGTGCGGGCGCATCGCCAGTTCGTTGATCACCAGGCCGCCGTCTGTCTCGAACAACTCGACGGCGAGCACACCCACCACGTCCAGCTGCTCCGCGATCCGCAGCGCGATCTCCTGCGCCTCGTCGACCCTGGCCGACGTCAGGCCCGGCGCGGGCGCGAGCACCTCGGTGTTGATCCCGTCCGACTGCACGGTCTCCACCACGGGCCACGCCGCTCCCTGGCCGAACGGCGAGCGCGCCACCAGCGCGCACAGCTCGCGGCGCATCGCGACGCGGGCCTCGGCCAGCAGCGGGGTGCCCGCGGCCAGCAACTCCGGAACGGTCGCGTACGCCTCGGCGTCGGAGTCGAGCATCCAGACGCCCCGGCCGTCGTACCCACCGCTGGCGGCCTTGAGTACCACCGGCCAGCCGTGCTCCGCGCCGAACTTCAGCACGTCGTCCACTTCGGACACTGCAGTGAACGGCGGGCACGGATATCCCGCTGCCGACAAGCGTTTGCGCATCACGAGTTTGTTCTGCGCGTGTGCGAGGGCGTCCGGACCGGGCCGCACGACGACGCCGTCGGCGACGAGCGCGCGCAGGTGCTCGCCGGGCACGTGCTCGTGGTCGAACGTCAGCACGTCGACGGTCTTCGCGAAGTCGCGCAGCGCCCGCAGGTCGGTGTGGTGGCCGATCGACACGGCGGCGGCCACGAGGGCCGCGGAGTCGTTCTCGTCGGCGGCGAGTACCCGCAGCGACTGGCCGAGTGCGATGGCGGCCTGATGGGTCATCCTGGCGAGCTGGCCGCCGCCGACCATGCCGACGACGGGAAGACCGGTACGAGAGTCCATAACCGACTCAGAATAGACGGAGACGCAGCTCACGGGCTGTCAGCCCGAGAATTCCGAGGGCCGCCGCCAGCACGTACGCGTTGCCGGGCACCGACCAGCCGAGCCCCCAGCCGAACTCGGTGTCGCCGCCGTTGGGCACGAACATCACGACGCAACAGGCGAAGAACACGGTCACCAGCACCGCCCACACCAGCCGGCGCTTCGCCACGAGGAGCGCGATCAGCGGCACCGCCCACACCCAGTGGTGCGACCACGACACCGGTGAGGCGAGCAGCCCGAGGAACGCCGTGACCAGCAGCGCCGCAAGGGTTTCGGCACGGCGGTGCAGCCGCCGCACGAGCCACGCGGCCGGGATGGCGAGCAGGGCGGCGATGCCCAGCGCGAGCGCGCCCGACCACGAGGCGTCGTGCGTCGCACGGTCGACCAGCCCGTTCAGTGACTGGTTGAAGACCCAGTGCACCCCACCGACGCGGCTCGGGTCGAACGCCGCCTCGGTCCAGTACCGCGCCGCGTCGCCCGGCATCAGCAGGAACATCAGCGCCTGCAACCCGGCGAACGTGCCCAGCGCGCGCAGCCCGTCGCGCCATCGGCCGGTGAGGAACAGGTGCGCGACGAAGATCAGCGGGGTCAGCTTCACGGCCGCCGCGATCCCGGTCAGCACCCCCGACCAGCGTGAACCGGCCAGCACCAGCACGTCGACGACGACGAGCGCCATCAGGATCAGGTTGATCTGGCCGAGGAACAGCGTCTTCCACACCGGTTCGAGCCCAAGCCCCAGCACGGTGAGGCCCGCGACCGCGAGACGGGTGAACGGCCGGGCGCAGATCCGCACCACGACCGCGAGGGACACGACCGACGCCGTCGACACAATGCCCCACGCCAGCCCGGCCGGCAGTGTCGCCAGCGGCACGAACAGCAGCGCCGCCGCGGGCGGGTAGGTGAACGGCAGCGCCACCCACGACGGCAGCGCGCTCAGCCGCTGCGGGTCGTAGAGCGGATCGCCGTGCAGGAACGTCAGCGCGCCCGCGCGGTAGACGGCGCTGTCCGCGCCGAGGCGCCAGCCCGCGAGCCACGCGCAGACGCCGATCGCGAGCGCGCCCAGCGCCAGCCCGGCGGCCAGCAGGCGCGCGGGGTCAGCCGGAAGTCGTGACGTCGACAAGGCGCCTTCGCAAGATGATCCAGCGGGCGACCAGCACCGCGGCGAGCACGATGGGCATCAGGATGTAGGCGTTGCCCAGCACGCTCTGCCAGAACTTCAGTGCAGTTCGATATTGCGCCCGGTCGGCAGCACGAGCAGCACGCAACTGATGAACACCGCCACCACCGCGCCGGTGCCGAACCAGCGCTTCCAGGCGGTCGCCGGCGTGGTCTGCGGCAGGCGCGAGATCAGCACGACGATCAACGGGACCGCCCACACCCAGTGATGCGACCACGAGATCGGCGAGGCGAGCAGCGCGAAGAACGCGCTGACCAGCAGCGCCGCGAGCGCCTGGCCCCGGCGGTGGAAGCGCAGCATCAGCCACACCGCGGGGATCGCGAGCAGCGCGCTGAGCCCGATCGCGGCCTTCGACGCCCACGGCGCGAGGTCGGTGACCCGGTTCATCAGGCCGTTCAGCGACTGGTTGCCCGCCCAGTGCACCGGGCCGATGCGGCCGGTGTCGGAGATCGTCTTGGTCCAGTAGCGGATCGTGTCTTCCGGGATCAGCAGCAGCATCAGCGCCTGCAACCCGACGAACGTCACGAGCGCGCGCATCGCGTCCTTGCGCTTGCCGGTGAGAAACAGGTGCACCACGAAGATCAGCGGCGTCAGCTTCACCGCGGCCGCGATGCCGACGAGAACGCCCCCGCCCCGGCCGCCGCGGGTCGTGATCACCAGGACGTCGACGACGACCAGCGCCATCAGGATCAGGTTGATCTGCCCCAGGAAAATCGTGCGCCACACGGGTTCCAGCGCGAGCATGACGACGGAGAACACGAGCGTCGCGCGAGCCGGCGAGGACCACCAGCGCGGCCCGGCGACCGGTTTGGGCAGCGAGCCGATCGCGACCCGGACGACCAGCGCCATCGACAGCACCGAGATGGCGGTCAGCACACCCCACGCGGCCTGCGTCGGCACCATCGCCAGCGGCACGAACAACAGCGCGGCCGTTGGCGGGTAGGTGAACGGCAGCAACGCCCACCACGGCTCGGGCGCGAGCGTGCTCGCGTCGTAGAGCGGGTCGCCGTGCAGCAACGTCAGTGCACCGGCGCGGTACACGGCGCTGTCGACGCCGAGCCGCCAGTCCAGCAGCCACCCGACGATGCCGATCGCGATCGCGAGTACCGGGACCGCGGACAGCAGCATGATCGATCTCGGCCGCATCGACAGGCGGGTGAGCGACGTGCGCAACGCCAGCCGCGGATGCGGGTGTACGAAGGCCTCACCGCCGGTCGCAGGCACTGGCTGGGTCACCCCTCCAGCAAATCACGAATCGGCATCGGAGGTTACGCAGCCCTGCGAAACGCCTCGCGCCGAGCGGGCGAAACGCCTATATCAGGCGCGGGAAAGCCGTGCGAGCAGTTCGCAGGCCGATTCGTGGGTGCTGGGCAGGCGCACGAGCCGGATGCGGGGCCCGGCCAGCGCGTCGAACTGCGCGTCGACCGACAGGCGTTCGTGCAGCGCCCTGCGCAGGCCGACGGCCTTCGCCGAGATCGCGTCGTCGCGCGGCAGCACCGCGGCGATCGTGGACGGGCCGAGGGTCGCGAGGCTCTCGCCGCCGTCGAGCGCCGTCCGCAGCGCCTCGGCGACCAGGATCATGCCGGTCACCCTGGACCAGCCGTTGACGGCCGACAGATCGACGCTCACCACGAGCATGGTGTGGTCGTCCGCGGCCCGGCGGCCGTGCGCCTCGGCGCCGCGGTAGATCTCGCCGAGGCGGGTGCGCAGGTAGGCGGCGGTCGGCAGGCCGGTGAGCGGGTCGACGACCTCGATGGTCGCCAGCTGGTCCATCGCGACGTCCGCCCACGCCAGCGCGCTCACTCGCAGCAGCCGGGCCGGGGTGGCGTCGATGTCCGGCGAGATGAAGCCGTCGAGCGCGTCCGGATCGGACAGTACGGCGTGCAATGCCGCCAGGTCGGCGAGCACCTCGGCGAGCCCGGCACCGGCGGCCGCCCGTGCGCGGGCGAGCCCGGCCAGCGGGATCTCGGGTTTGCCCCCACGCAGCACCGCCGCGCACACCGCGTCGACCTCGGGCAGCGCCCAGTCACTGGGGAACCGCCACCCCGACGCGAGGCTCGCGGTCCGCCACCGCGCCCGCAGCATCCGCAACTGCCGGTCGGTCTCCGGGTCGGTGAGGGCCCCCAGCTGTCTCCAGCTCCCCTGCCGGGACTCACTCCCGCCGCTGGCCGGCACGTCCACTCGCGACCATCCTTTCCTTCGGCCTTCGGCGAGCCTTGCGACTACGTGACGCACAGGCTGATCCCGCGTGACGGCGATTCACCCAGGGATGGGTGAACTTGTTGGGCTCTCCGGGTCACGCCCTACCCCACGGGGTGACCCATTACGCCGTGTCCGTCACACTGATCGGCACGCGACGTTATGGGTTAATAGGCGCCCCCGCCTCCGTCGTTACCGGGCTTGATTGAGGGAGAGCAGTTGTCCACCGTTCCCGCGGACTTCGATGGCAAAAGCGATGCCGAGCTGATCGCCTCCGTCCGATCCGGGACCCTGGCCGCCTACGGCACGCTGTACGAGCGTCACGTCGGCGCCGCCTACAACCTCGCCCGCCAGCTCGCCCGGTCGAAGGCCGAGGCGGACGACCTGGTGTCGGAGGCGTTCGCGAAGGTACTGGACACGCTCCGTGGTGGCAAAGGCCCGGATTCAGCCTTCCGGGCATACCTGCTCACAGCGCTGCGACACACCGCGTATGACAAGACGCGCCGGGACAAGCGCGTCGATCTCAACGAGGACATGACGACGCTCAGCGGCTCATCCGAGGCTTTGACGGTCCCGTTCTCGGACACCGCCGTCGCCGGGCTCGAGCGCACGATGGCCGCGAAAGCGTTTGCGCGGCTGCCGGAGCGGTGGCAGGCCGTGCTGTGGCACACCGAGATCGAGGGGCAGACGCCCGCCGAGGTCGCGCCGCTGCTCGGGTTGACGGCCAACGGCGTGTCCGCGCTCGCCTACCGTGCCCGCGAGGGGCTGCGGCAGGCCTACCTGCAGGTGCACCTCGCCGAGACCTCGGCCGAACGCTGCCGCGCGACCGCCGACAAGCTCGGCGCCTGGACCAGGGACGGACTGTCCAAACGGGAGCGTGCCCAGGTCGAGGCGCACCTCGACGAATGCGACCGGTGCCGGGCCCTCGCCGCTGAACTCGCGGACGTCAACGGCGCCCTGCGCGCGGTCGTCGCCCCGCTGGTGCTCGGTGGCGCGGTGTTCGCCTACCTGGCCGCGAGCGGTGCGAAGGCGTCCGCCGCGACCGTCGGGGTCGCCGCCGCGAGTTCGGCGGGTGCCGGCAGCGCCGCCGGTGCCGCGGCCGCCGGTCCGCGCCAGTTCCTCGGCGTCGCCGCGTCGGGTGTCGCGATCGCGGCCGCCGTC
>DASZUO010000123.1:0-15357 GCA_035547575.1 Amycolatopsis sp.
CGTTCGGGCGGTTGGGGTGGGGTGGGTGGGGTGGTTGCCTGCTGGGGCGGGTGGGGTTGGTGCGGGAGGCTTTCGCTCGGTTCCAGCGGGTGGGTGTGTTGGTGAGGCCGAGGGTGGTCTCGGGTTGGGCCGGTGGAGTGGGGTTGGGGTGGCGTTCGGCCGGTTCCGGTGGGCGGGTGTGCTGGTGAGGGCGTGGTGGTCTCGGGTTCGGCCGGGTGCAGTCGGGTGCGGGAAGCGTTCGGTCGGGTCCGGTGGGCGCGTGTGCTGGTGAGGGCGGGGTGGGGTCGGGTTGGGGGAGGCCGGTCGGTTCCGGCCGGCAGGTGTGCTGGCGAGGGCGGGAATGGTCTCGGGGTGGGCCGGGTGGAGTGGGGAGGCTTTCGGTCGGTTCCGGCGGCAGGATCTGCTCGTGCCGAAGGACTATCGCGCCGCGTGGGGTAGGCCGCGGAGGTAGGCTCGCGCGTCGGCCGCCGGGGTTTGCCTGCCGCGGGGGAAATCCGGTTCACCGGCCAGGTGCTGCCGGAGCCGGGTCACCTCAGGGTCGCCGACCGGGGCGCGGCCGCGCAGGCCCTCCGCCAGGCCGAGCAGGTACGCCGCCTCCGCACGGTTCCCGGCGAGCAGCGTCGCCCCGGCGAGACCCTCGACCGCCTCCGCCACCTCGAAGCCGAACTGTCCGCCCAATGCGAGCCCCAGCGCCTCCCGGTGCCGCGCGAACGCCTCGGGCAGCGAGCCTTCCGCCAGCGCGACCCAGCCCAGCGCCGTCAGGGTCCGCGAGCGGGCGCCCGTGCCGAGCCAGTCGTCGCCGCAGCGGTCCAGTGCGCGCTCGCACCAGCGCCGGGCGTCCGCCGGGTTGCCCCGGCTCCGGGCGAGTAGGCCGAGACCCAGGTAGGCCGCCGCCTCGACGGCCGGGACACCGCCGTGGCGGGCCAGTTCCGCCGCGCGTTCGTACCCGGTTTGGGCGGCGTCGAAGTCGCCGGCGTGGCGCAGGCGGTCCCCGCGGCGCGCCCACAGCTCGGCCAGGTCCTCCAACGCACCGAGCTGGGCCAGCAGATCGATGCCCTCGTCGGTCAGCTCAACGGCGCGCGCCCAGTCGCCGGTCAGATCCGCGACCGTCGCCAGGCCGTCCAGCACCTGCGCCATACCCCAACGGTCGCCGACCTCGCGGAAACCGGCCAGCGACGCCAGAAAGTCCGGCGCGGCCGCCTCGACCTCGCCGTTGAACAACCGTAGGTAACTCTGCGAGAAGTGCGCCAGCGCGCGGAACCATGCGTCATCGACCGACGCGAACTGTACTTGCATCGGCGTCGGGGGCTCGGCCGGATCCGGTGGCCCGGCGTACAGCGCCCACGCGATCAGCAGATGTGGCTGGCGCAGCGGCCAGTTCAGCGTCCGCATGATCACCTCGGCCCGGCGCCGATGTCCCTCCACTTCGGACGGACCGGCACTGAGCACCGTCAGCACGTACTCTTCTTCCAGGCCGGGCGGCGTCCGCTCACCCAGCCGCTCCAGCAACGCGGCCGCCAGCGGGACCACCTCGGTGAGCACACCGCGCAACCGCCAGTAGGACGTGAGCGCGCCGACCAAGCGCAACGCCAGATCTTGGTCGGCATCGACCGCCCACCGTAGTGCGGCGCGAAGGTTCGCGTGCTCGGCTGTCAAGCGGGCGAGCCAGGTCAGCTGTTCCGCCCGGCGCAGGTGTGGATCGGCGGTGCGAGCCAGGTCGAGAAAGTACTCGGCATGCCGGCGCGCCACCGTGTCGAACTCGCCCGACTCCGTGAGACGGTCGTGCGCGTAGGCGCGGACGGTTTCCAACATGGAGAAGCGGCCGCCGTGGACCTCGATGAGCGACTTGTCGGCAAGTCCGGTGAGGACCTCCTCGGCATCCGCCTCGGACACACCGCAGATCCGCGCCGCCGATTCCACCGTCGTACCACCGGCGAAAACCGCCAGGCGCCGCACCAGTTCCCGCTCGGCGGGGGCGAGCAGCTCCCAGCTCCACGCCACGACCGCGCGCAACGTCTGGTGCCGCGGCGCTGCCGTGCGACTGCCCCTGGACAGCAGGCGGAACCGGTCGGAGAGCCGCGTTTCCAGCTCTGCCAACGGAATCGTGCGCAACCGGGCGGCCGCCAGCTCGATCGCGAGCGGCAAGCCGTCGAGCGCGGCGCAGATCCGCCGGACCACGGCAGTGTCCAGTTCGGCATCCGGCGAAGCCGCAGCGGCGCGGTCGGCGAACAGGCGCACCGCCGGGGCTTCTCCCAGCGGCGGCAACGGGCACAGCGCCTCGCCGGTGATGCCCAGCGGTTCGCGGCTCGTGGCGAGCACGCGCAGCCCGGGGCAGCCCGTGAGCAGCCGGTGCACGAGTCCGGCCGCGTCGTCGATCACGTGTTCACAGTTGTCAAACACCAGTAGCAACGGCCGATCCGCCAGCGCCGACACCAGGCGACGCACCGGATCGGGCTGACCGGGGCCTGCGAACAGACCCTGCTCGCGTAGGCCGAGCGCATCCAGGACCGCCTGTGTGACCTCGCTTCCCGCGCGCAGGGGGGCCAGGTCGACGAAGCAGGCCTCTGGACCGGCGACCTCGATCGCGAGCCGCGTCTTGCCCGCCCCACCCGGACCGGTCAGGGTGACCAGCCGAGCCGTCGCCAGCGCTTCCTCGACCCGCTTCAGCTCGTCCTCGCGGCCGACGAAACTGGTGAGCTGCGCGGGAACCGCCGTGGTGCGCAACGGTTCCGCGCGCAAGGCGGCCAGGTGTGCGTCGGCGAGACCCGGCGAGGGATCGGCGCCGAGTTCGTCGGCGAGAGTCCGCCGAGCGTCCTCGAACATCGTCAGCGCCTCCGCCTGACGGCCGTCCGCCGTCAGCGCCCGGATCAGCAACGCGTGCAGCCGTTCGCGCAGCGGATGGGCCGCGCCGAGGTCCCGCAGCTCGGCGACGAGCCCAGCCGCATCGCCCATGGCGAGCCGGGCCTGCGCACGTTCCTCCACCGCGTCCAGGCGCGCTTCTTCGAGCCGGGCCGCCTGCGGTTCGGCGAACGGTGCCTCCACATCGGCCAGCGCGGGCCCGCGCCACAGCGCGAGCCCCTCGTCCAGCAGCCGCGCGGCTGCCCCGTGCTCGCCGGCCACCAGCGCTTGCCGCCCCTCGCGCGCCAGCGCCACGAACCGGTGCAGATCCACGTCGGCGGGATCGACCGCGAGCCGGTACCCGGCCGGACTCAGCTCGATCGAGACCCCGAGCTTGCGCCGCAACCGGGAGACCTGCGCCTGCAGCGCGTTGACCGCGCCACCGGGCGGTTCCTCGCCGTAGAGCCCGTCGATCAGGGTTTCGGTGCCGACGACACGGCCCGCGTCGAGCAGCAGGCGCGCGAGAAGCGCACGCGGCCGCGCACCACCGACGGCGATCTCCACCCCGTCGGCGGCTCGGGCCACCACCGGACCCAGCACGCCGAACCACACCCGTCCCAAACTAGCCGACCACTTCCGCGGTTCTGGCTGTTCTGGCTGTTCTGGCGAGCATTGCCCGCCGCTGCGGCGCGGGGTCCGAAGGTGGCCTTCGGCGCCTATGTGGCACCCAAGGCCACCTTCGGCGCCCAGCGGGCCGGAGTAAACGGAGCGGAATCGCACGACCCTAGCCGACCACTTCCGCGGTTCTGGCTGTTCTGGCGAGCCGGCACTACCCGGGCTGGCCGACGCAGAACTCGTTGCCGTCCGGGTCCTGCAGGACCGTCCACGTCAGGCCTGGTACCGAATGCTCCGCCACCTCCTTCGCGCCCAGCCCGACGAGGCGGGTGACCTCGGCGGCGCGGTCCGGCGTGGTGAAGTCGACGTGCACGCGGTTCTTGCCCGCCCGCGGCTCCGGCACCTTCTGCAGGCCCAGCGCGGGCCCGCCGTCGCCGGCCGGGGCGAGCACCAGGTACTCGCCGTAGTCCTGCGCGACCGGGACGCCCAGCGCCGCGGTCCAGAACCGGGCCAGCGACGCCGGCTCGGCGCAGTCGATGGTGATCATGCCTAGTTGAAGGGTCATGCGGCCACGGTAGAGCGGAGCACCGACAATTCCCGGATAACCGGATGCGGACCCCCCATGGGGGTTGACTACCCTGTGCCGAACGAGTATCAGCGCGAGGAGTACCCAGTGATCACCAGGATGTCGTCGTTGTTCCTTCGCACCTTGCGCGAGGATCCGGCGGACGCCGAAGTGCCCAGCCATCGGCTGCTGGTGCGCGCGGGCTACGTCCGCCGCGTCGCTCCGGGCGGCTACTCCTGGCTGCCGCTGGGCCTGAAGGTCCTGCGCAACATCGAGGCCGTCGTGCGCGAGGAAATGGACGCGATGGGCGCGCAGGAGATCCAGTTCCCCGCGCTGCTGCCCCGCGAGCCGTACGAGAAGACCGGCCGCTGGACCGAGTACGGCGACAGCCTGTTCCGGCTCAAGGACCGCAAGGGCGCCGACTACCTGCTCGGCCCCACGCACGAGGAACTATTCGCGCTCACCGTGAAGGGTGAGTACAGCTCCTACAAGGACTACCCGGTCACGCTGTACCAGATCCAGACCAAGTACCGCGACGAGGCGCGCCCCCGCGCCGGCATCCTGCGCGGTCGCGAGTTCGTCATGAAGGACTCCTATTCCTTCGACCTCGACGACGAGGGCCTCGCGCGGTCCTACCAGGCGCACCGCGACGCCTACATCAGGATTTTCGACCGGCTCGGCCTCGAGTACGTCATCGTCGCCGCCACGTCGGGCGCGATGGGTGGTTCGGCGTCGGAAGAGTTCCTCGCCGTCGCACCCACCGGTGAGGACACCTACGTCCGCAGCACCGAGTCGGACTTCGCCGCCAACGTCGAAGCGGTCACCACGCCGGCACCGGCCGCGCAGCCGGTCGAGGGCAAGCCCGAGGCGCAGGTGCACCACACGCCGGGCACGCCCACCATCCAGACCCTGGTCGACTTCCTCAACAAGGCCGGCCTCGGCCGCACCTTCACCGCGGCCGACACGCTCAAGAACGTCATGGTCAAGATCCGCCGGCCGGGGCAGAAGGACTGGGAGATCCTCGGCATCGGCATCCCCGGGGACCGCGAGGTGGACCAGAAGCGTCTCGAGGCCGCGCTCGAACCGGCCGCGGTGGAGTTGCTCGCGGACGCCGACTTCACCGCGAACCCGTTCCTCGTCAAGGGCTACATCGGCCCGAAGGCGTTGCAGGACAACGGGATCCGCTATCTGGTCGACCCGCGCGTCGTGACCGGCACGGCGTGGGTCACCGGCGCCGACAAGGCCGACCACCACGTCGTCGACCTCGTCGCGGGCCGGGACTTCACGCCCGACGGCACGATCGAGGCCGCCGAGGTGCGGGAGGGCGACGCGTCGCCGGACGGAAAGGGCATCCTGGTCGCCGCGCGCGGCATCGAGATCGGGCACATCTTCCAGCTGGGCCGCAAGTACACCGACGCGTTCGAGGTGGACGCGCTCGGCGCCGACTCCAAGCCGATCCGCATCACCATGGGTTCCTACGGCGTCGGCGTGTCCCGGCTGGTCGCGGTCATCGCCGAGCAGCACCACGACGAACTGGGCCTGGTGTGGCCGCGCGCGGTCGCGCCCGCCGACGTGCACGTCGTCATCGCGGGCAAGGACGAGACCGTCGCCTCGGGTGCCGAGAAGGTGGCTGCCGACCTCGACGCCGCGGGCGTCCGGGTGCTGCTGGACGACCGCAAGGCGACACCGGGCGTGAAGTTCGCCGACGCGGAACTGATCGGCGTGCCGACGATCCTGGTGGTGGGGCGCGGTCTCGCCAACGGCGTCGTCGAGGTGAAGAACCGCGTTTCCGGTGAGCGCAAGGAGATCCCGGTCGACGACGTCGTCACGCACCTGGTGCGGCTCGTCAAGAGCTGAGCACGGCCTCCAGCACGGCGGGCGTGTCGGACAGGTCGGCGAGCACGACGTCGGCACCCGCGTCGTGCAGCGCCGAGGCGCTGAAGCGGCCTGTCGCGACGCCGACGGCGAGCGCGTCGTGCGCGAGGGCGGCCTCGATGTCGTGCGGGGTGTCGCCGATGACGACCACCGCGTCCGGCGCGAACCCGGCCAGCGAGACCGCGTAGGCGACCAGGTCCGGCCGGTGCTCCGACAACGAGCCGTACCCGCCGATCTCGAAGTCGAGGTGCTCGTGCAGGCCGAACGGGGTCAGCTTGTGCCACGCGACCTCGCGCAGGTTTCCGGTGACCAGCGTCTGCACCGCGTGGCCGGACAGCGCGGCCAGCGCCGCCGCGGCACCCGGCAGCGCGACGCCCCGTGACGTCAGCGTCGGGACGGCGCGCTCGGCGGCGGCAACCAGCCCCGCCCACACCTTGCGCACGGTCTCCTCGTCGGGCTCGATCCCGTGCAGCTTCAGCGCTTCCGACGTGATCGCCAGTTCGGTGCGCCCGAAGAACGGTGGCATTCCGGCGAAGGCGACGCCGGTGACCTCGGGCAGCACGTGCGAGTACCAGTCGCGACCCGCCCCGCGCAGGTCGATGAGCGTCTGGTCGATGTCCCACAGCACGAGTCTCACAGCCCCGACAGTACCGGCCATGGTTTTCAACACCCGTTGACTTCTGGTCGCGTCGGCGTCTACCCTCGACGGTAAATTCAACGGACGACGAATACCTGGAGGATGCGATGTCGAGCGGAAAACCGCTGTGGCCGCTCGCCTTCATCGCGGCACTCGCCGGTGCCGTGGTGGCCGTCGTGCTGGGGCTGGTGACAGTCGGCGTCCAGGCAACGGTCAGCCCCCACGGCCTCCCGGTCGCGGTGGCCGTTGCGGAGCAGGCCCCGCCGCAGCTGCACGCCGCGACCGAGCAGGTCTCGACCCAGGGCGGGGGCGCGCTCAGCTGGCGGATCACCACTCCCGGGCAGGCCCGGACGATGCTGGACGACAAGGACGTCTACGGAATCCTCGAGCTGGGCAGTCCCGCCAGGGTCGTGGTCTCCGGGGCGATCAACCCCGCAGGCACGCAGGTCGTGCAGCAGGTGCTGACCACCGCGGCGGGCGCGTCGGGCACCCCGGTCCAGGTCGAAACGGTGCACCCGGCCGGCGCGGCGGCACGCACGGCGCCGCTCGCGGTGAGCATCCTGGCCTGGCTCGGCTCGCTCGCCGCGGGCGCCGCGCTATTGGTGCTGTCGAAGCGCCGCACGCTGAACCTCGCCGCGCGTCTCACGCGCGTGCTCGCCAGCGCCGTGCTGATGACCGCGGTGCTGGCCGGATTCCTCAAGCTCTGGGACGCGTCGCTGCCGATGGGCTGGGACGTGCTCGGGTTCATCTTCGGAGTCTCGATCGCGTTCGCGGCGATCCAGGGGGCGCTGCTGCGGCTGTTCGGCCTGGCCGCGATGGCGGTGCTGGGACCGATGTACCTGCTGGCGCCCGCGGTCGCCGGCCAGGTGCCGGAAATGCTCAACCCGGCGTACAAGGCCGCGCTCTGGTCGTGGACCCCGTTCCGGTTCTCGACCGAGGGTCTGCGCAGCATTCTGCAGGGCACCCCGGGCGCACCCGACGTCACGCTCGCGCTGTGGGTGCTCGGCGCGATGCTCGCCGCCGGGCTGATCGTGCTGCTCTGGCCGGGCCGGCGCTCAGCCCGCGAGGTAGCTGAGCCGGACATGCCGGACCGGGTTGTCGACGTTGGTGTCCACTAGGCAGATCGACTGCCAGGTGCCCAGCGCCAGTGCCCCGTCCAGCACGGGGACGCTGGCGTAAGGCGGCACGAACGCGGGCAGCACGTGGTCCCGGCCGTGGCCGCCGCTGCCGTGCTGGTGGCGCCACCGGTTGTCCCGGGGGAGCAGTTCGTCGAGCGCGGAGATCAGGTCGTCGTCGCTGCCAGCGCCGGTCTCCAGGATCGCCAGGCCGGCCGTCGCGTGCGGCACCCACACGTGCAGTAGCCCGTCACCGGCGCCGGCCTCGTCCAGGAACGCCCCTGCTTCCTTGGTCAGGTCGCGCACCACGGCCTTGCCGCCGGTGCGGATCTCGATCTCCTTGGAGTACATGCCATCAACGGTAGTTCCTCCCAGCATGTGATACGGGGAACATGCCAGGGCCCGCGATCGCTGGTCCAGGTATGGCCGAACACCTGCATCTCGCCGCCGCACTCGACGGCGCCGGCTGGCATCCCGCCGCCTGGCGCGAACCGGACGCACGGCCCGCGGAGCTGTTCACCGCGGGGTACTGGAAGGACCTGGCCCTGGAGGCCGAGCGCGGGTTGCTCGACTTCGTCACGATCGAGGACTCGCTCGGCGCGCCGACCGACCGCACCGACCGGGTGCGGGGACGCCTCGACGCGGTGCTCATCGCCTCCCGCGTCGCGCCGCACACGCGGTATCTCGGGTTCGTCCCGACGGCCGTCGCCACCCACACCGAGCCGTTCCACATCTCGAAGGCCATCGCGACGCTCGACTACGTCAGCGGCGGCCGTGCAGGCCTGCGCGTGCGGGTTTCCGGACGGCAGGCCGACGCCGACCACTTCGGCCGCCGTCAGGTGCCCACGCGCGAGGACCTGTTCGACGAGGCCGCCGACTACATCGAGGTGGTGCGCCGGCTGTGGGACAGCTGGGAGGACGACGCCGAGATCCGCGACGTCGCCACCGGCCGGTTCGTCGACCGCGACAAGCTGCACTACATCGACTTCGAGGGCCGGTTCTTCAGCGTCAAAGGCCCCTCGATCACGCCGCGCCCGCCGCAAGGACAGCCGCCGGTCGCGGTGCTCGCGCACGTGCCCGTCGCGTTCCGGCTCGCCGAGCGCGGCGCCGACATCGTGTTCGTCACCGAGCGGGATGCGCCGGTGGCGGGGCCGCTCGTGTTCACGGACCTCGTGGTGTTCCTCGACGACACCGAGCATGCCGCCGCCGACCGCAGGGCCCGCCTGGACGAGGTCGCCGGCGAACAGTACACATCGGACGCGGAGATCTTCGCAGGCACACCCGCTCAGCTGGCGGACCGGCTTCTCGACCGGCCGGGGTTCGGCTACCGCCTCCGGCCCGCCGCGATCCCCCACGACCTGACCGCCATCACCCGCGGGCTCGTGCCGGAACTCCAGCGGCGCGGGGCGTTCCGCCGCGAATACGAGGCAGGCACGTTGCGCGGCCTGCTCGGCCTCGACCGCCCGGCCAACCGCTACGCCGCTTAGGAGCGCAGGATGACCAAGCAAATCCACCTCGCCGCGCACTTCCCCGGCGTCAACAACACGACCGTGTGGAGTGACCCGGAAGCGGGCAGCCACATCGAGTTCAGCTCGTTCGTGCGTCTCGCGCAGACCGCGGAGCGCGCGAAGTTCGACTTCTTCTTCCTCGCCGAGGGGCTGCGCCTGCGCGAACAGGGCGGCCAGATCTACGACCTGGACGTGGTCGGGCGGCCCGACACGTTCACCGTGCTCGCGGCACTGGCCGCGGTCACCGACCGGCTCGGGCTCACCGGCACCATCAACTCCACGTTCAACGAGCCGTACGAGGTGGCGCGACAGTTCGCCAGCCTCGACCACCTCTCCGCCGGGCGCGCGGGCTGGAACGTCGTGACATCGTGGGACGCGTTCACGGGCGAGAACTTCCGTCGCGGCGGGTACCTGCCGGAGGATCAGCGCTACGTCCGCGCGAAGCGGTTCCTCGAGACGGCGGCGGAGCTGTTCGACTCATGGCGCGACGGGGACGTGGTGGCGGACAAGGAAGCCGGGCGGTTCCTCGCCCGCACCGGCACCGGCGCGTTCGAACGGCACGACGAGCAGTTCGACATCCGCGGCCGGTTCACCGTGCCGCGCGGCCCGCAGGGACGGCCGGTGATCCTGCAGGCCGGTGACTCCGACGAGGGCCGCGAGTTCGCGGCGGCGACCGCGGACGCGATCTTCACCCGGCACGGCACCAAGGAGGCCGGGCAGGCGTTCTACACTGACGTCAAACGGCGGCTGGCGCGCTACGGGCGTGAGTCCGCGGACCTGGTCGTGCTGCCCGCGGCGACGTTCGTCCTCGCCGACACCGACGCGGAGGCGCAGGAACTGGCCGACGTGGTGCGGCATCAGCAGGTCAGCGGGCAGACCGCGATCAAGTTCGCCGAACAACTGTGGAACCGGGACCTGTCGGCCTACGACCCGGACGGGCCGCTGCCAGAGGTGGACCCGGTCGTCGGCGAGAACACGATCGCGCGTGGCCGGGCGAGCGTGCGGATGCACCGCGACCCGCTGGCGACGGCGCGCGAGTGGCGGGAGCTGGCGGAAGCCAAGAACCTCTCCCTCCGCGAACTCGTCATCGAGGTGACCGGGCGGCAGAACTTCATCGGCTCACCGTCGACCGTCGCGCAGACCCTCAACGACTACGTGCAGGCCGACGCGTGCGACGGGTTCATCCTCGTGCCGCACGTGACACCCGGCGGCCTCGACGTGTTCGCCGACAAGGTTGTGCCGCTGCTGCAGGAGCGGGGCGTGTTCCGCACCGAGTACACCGGCCCGACGCTGCGGGACCACCTCGGCATCGGCGCCCCGCGCTAGCGAGGAGCCGAAGGTGGCCTTGGGTGCCACATAGGCGCCGAAGGCCACCTTCGGCGCCCACAGCAAGCGGCTCCGCCGCTTTGAAACGCGCTAGTCCTGCTCCTCGTGATCGGCCTGCGCGCGGCGGCTCGCCTCGCGCATTTCGATCACCTCGGTGAGGAAATCGCCCGTCTCGCGGGCGATGTCGCGCACCGCGCCGGTGAGGATCGTCGCGATGGCGCCGAGATGCGTCGCCGCGGTCTCGGTCAGGACCTGCACCGTGTCCTTGCCCCGCTCGAACTGACCAACCATATTGAGTCCCCTACTGTGCCGTTCCTTGCCGATCCGACCACAGTCACGGCTATCCGGCTTGCGTAGCAAGGGTTACGCAAGCGTTTGGGGTCCGCCTACTTTTGGTCGGATCAGCAAGCTGCCTCGAGTTCAGGCGCCAGCGTAGTGGGCTGGGGCGGGTCCTGCCGCTCGCCACCACCGGGGAGCGCGAACTTGACGATCTTCTTCGCGACCGACCACAACTGCTTGTGCAGCGGCCCCGTGTGATATGGCAGCCCGTACTTCTCGCACAGCGCGCCCACCTCTCCCGCGATCTGCGGGTACCGCCGCGCGGGAAGGTCCGGGAACAGGTGGTGCTCGATCTGGTGCGACAGGTTCCCGGTCAGGATGTGGAACAGCTGCCCGCCGGTGATGTTCGCCGAGCCGAGGAGCTGCCGCAGATACCACTGCCCGCGGGTCTCGTCCGCCGTTTCCTCCTCGGTGAAGCTCTCCACGTCGGCGGGGAAGTGCCCGCAGAAAATGATCGCGAACGCCCAGAGATTGCGCGCGAGGTTCGCCGACGCGTTGCCGAGCACCGTCAGCGGCGCCGACGGGCCCGTCAGCAGCGGGAACAGCACGTAGTCCTTGCCGACCTGGCGGGCTGCCTTGCGCACCATCTTCGCGCCGACCTCCTTGTTGTCCGACCAGGTGCGCTCGCCACGCAGGATCCGGTCGAACTCCAGGTCGTGCAGCATGACGCCCCACTGGAAGATGAACGCGAGAAATACCGCGTAAACCGGATTGCCCAGATAATACGGATGCCATTTCTGCGCCGGGTCGATTCGCAGAATGCCGTACCCGATGTCGCGGTCCTTGTCCAGAATGTTGGTGTAGGTGTGGTGCATGTAGTTGTGCGAATGGCGCCAGTTCTCCGCCGGGGCCACGTTGTCCCATTCGAACCGCTGCGAGCTCAGTTCCGGAATGCGTGTCCAGTCGTACTGGCCGTGCATCACGTTGTGGCCGATCTCCATGTTGTCGAGAATCTTCGACACCGAAAGCGCCGCCACACCGCCGATCCAGGCCGGCGGGAAGAAGCCCGCGAACAGCAGCGCGCGCCCGGCGATCTCCAGGCCACGTTGCGTCTTGATGACATTCTGGATGTAGTCGACGTCGGCCTTGCCGAGATCGGCGACGATCCGCTGCCGGATCTCGTCCAGTTCCCGGCCGAATTCCTCGACCTGCGCCGGCGTGAGCCGGTCGGCCAAACCTGTCATGACATCTGCTCCTAACAGTTGATCTCGACGTCCCCGACCGGGACGGAGATGCACAGCTGGATTTCCTCGTCGTCCTCGGCGGAGAGCTCGCCAGACATCGCGTTGCGCACCGTTCCCGCGGATTTCACCTTGGTGCAGGAGAAGCAGATGCCCATCCGGCACCCGTGCTCCGGCGACAATCCCGCGTCCTCCGCCTGCTCGAGCAGCGGGCGGCCGGAGTTGCCGATCTCCCTGCCGCTGTGCGCGAACCGCACCCGCCCGGTCGCGCCCGCCGTGTCGAGCACCAGCTCCGGCGGCGTGAAGTCCTCGGTGTGCAGACGTTCACCGATGCCGTCCGCCTCGTACACGTCGCGCACCGAGTCCATCAGCGGTTTCGGTCCGCACAGGTACGTTTCGGCCGTGTGGTACCACGGTGCGACGGCCTTCAGGTGCTCTCGCGAGAAGAATCCCCGCAGATCCCCGCCCGCCGCATGGGTGTAGCCGAGCGCCGCGCCGCGACGGGACAGTTCGTCGCGGTAGAGCACGTCCTCCGCGGTGTCCGCGTAGTGCAGGAACACCGCCTCGCCCTGGTAGTGCTCGTCCGCCAGGGTGCGCAGCATCGAGAGCACGGGTGTGATCCCGCTGCCGCCGCTGATCAGTACCAGCCGCCTCGGCCGTGGTACGGGCAGCACGAACCGGCCGTCCGGCTGCGAAAGACCGAGCACCATGCCGGGCCGGGCGTGGGTGAGCAGGTGCCGTGACACCAGCCCCTTCGGATCCGCCTTGATCGTCAGTTCCAGGCCGTCGCGGTGCTGCGACCCGGCCGGTGAGTAGCACCGGGTTCGCCGCACCCCGTCGATGTCCACCGAGACCCGGACGTACTGGCCCGCGGTGAAACCCCGCCAGGCGCGGCTGGGCCGTAGTGTCAGTGTCACGGTGTCGGCCGTCTGCCTGTGCACACCCGTGACCACGGCACGGATCTCCCGGCGGACGAGCATCGGATCGACCAGTTCCAGATAGCGGTCCATGCCATGCGGGGTGAGCAGGGCTCCCGCTATCGACGCCAGCTTGCTCATCACGTCACGTCCCTCCGACAGTGAACAACCGTACACTCAAGGCTGGAGATCGCACGACGGGCAGGCAAGGTGAGGTGAGTTACACGATGGGGAGCCGTAATGTGGTCGTCATGACGGCGGAACCTGCGACGCGCCTGGAGCGCAAGGAACGGACGCGGCGCGCGCTGCTCGACGCCGCCCTGACTCTGCTGGCCGAGCGCGGATTCGCCGGCCTTTCCCTGCGTGAGGTCACAAAGCAGGCCGGTGTCGTGCCCACCGCGTTCTACCGGCATTTCGCCTCGATGGACGAGCTCGGCGTCGCCCTCGTCGCCGAGTCGGTGCGCACACTGCGGGACATGCTCCGCGCCGCGCGTGACGAGCGGGCGGGCACCACCGACATCATCCGCGCGTCCGTCCACACGCTCTACGAGCACGTGCGTGCACACGAGGACCATTTCCGGTTCCTGACCAGGGAGCGCTACGCCGGCAGTGGACCGATTTCCCGTGCGATTGCGATCGAACTCACATTGTTCTCCAGTGAACTCGCAATCGATCTCGCGCGGTTCGAAAACCTGCGCAAATGGTCGGCCGAAGATCTGCACATGCTGGCGGACTTGCTGGTCACGGCCATGCTCGCGACCGTTATCGAACTGCTCGAGGCCCGCCCCGGCGATCGGGAAACCGATGAGACCATTATCCGCAACGCGGAAAAGCGGCTCCGGCTGGTCCTGCTCGGTGTCCCGAACTGGCGGAGCCGGGCTTGACTCCGCAGCGGGCTGGATCTTTGGTGTAAAAACTGGGACTATCCGGCGTCCGGCATTGCGGCAGGAGGTTAGGCGTGATCGATACCGAACCGTTGACGGTCGGCGTCGTGCGGGAGTCCCTCGCGGGTGAAAGACGTGTCGCACTGGTTCCCAAGCTGGTGGAACGCCTGGTCAAGCGCGGCCTGCGGGTGATCGTCGAATCCGGCGCCGGCGCGGGAGCGCTGCTCGCCGACGAGGTCTTCGAAGAGGCGGGCGCCCAGGTCGGCGACGCCTGGGCCGCGAAGATCGTGCTCAAGGTGTCGCCACCGACCGGGGAAGAGGTAGCCCGGCTCCAGCCGGGCACGATCCTGATCGGGTTCCTCAAGCCGTTGTCCGATGTGGACGGCATCGCCGCGCTCGAGAAGGCGGGCATCACGGCCTTCGCGGTCGAGTCGATCCCGCGCATCACCCGCGCGCAGGCGATGGACGCGCTGTCGTCCCAGAGCAGCGTCGCCGGCTACCGCGCGGTACTGCTCGCGGCACAGAAGTTCACCCGGTTCTTCCCGATGCTCACCACCGCCGCGGGCACCGTGCCACCCGCGAAGGTGCTGGTGCTGGGCGTCGGCGTGGCCGGACTGCAGGCGCTGGCCACGGCCAAGCGGATGGGCGCGCAGACCACCGGCTACGACGTCCGGGCCGAGGTCGCCGAGCAGGTCCGCTCGGTCGGCGCGCGCTGGCTCGACCTGGGCATCGAGGCCGCCGGCGAGGGCGGATACGCGCGCGAACTGACCGAGCAGGACCGCGCGGAGCAGAAGCGCAGGCTGACCGAGGCCACCACCAAGTTCGACGTGGTCATCACCACGGCGCTCGTGCCGGGGCGGCGGGCGCCGACGCTGGTCACCGCCGAGGCCGTGCGCGGCATGCCCGCGGGCGGCGTCGTCGTCGACCTGGCGGGGGAGTCCGGCGGCAACTGCGAGCTGACCCTGCCGGGCCTTGAGGTCGTCCATCACGACGTGACGATCTGCGCGCCACTCAACCTCGCGGCCGAGATGCCGGGGCACGCGAGCGAGTTGTACGCGCGCAACCTGACCGAACTGGTCGAGCTTCTGGTGGACAGCGAAGGCAGGCTGGCCATCGACTTCACCGACGAGATCGTCGCCGGTGCCTGTGTCGCCGGGCGGGAGAAGGGAACAGCCTGATGCTGATCGAAAGCCTGGCGGTCCTGGTACTGGCCGGGTTCGTGGGTTTCGCGGTGATCTCCAAGGTGCCCAACACCTTGCACACGCCGCTGATGTCGGGCACCAACGCGATCCACGGGATCGTGCTGCTCGGCGGGCTGATCGTGCTCGGCCTCGGCGCGGACGGTGTGCTGAACAAGGTCCTGCTGGTCATCGCGATCGCGTTCGGCACGATCAACGTCGTCGGCGGCTTCCTGGTCACCGACCGGATGCTGTCGATGTTCAAGGGCAAGAATCAGCAAGAGAAAGAGGACGCCAGGTGACGAGCTTGATCGGCGTTCTCTACATCATCGCGTTCGCACTGTTCATCTACGGCCTGATGGGCCTCACCGGTCCGCGC
>DASZUO010000124.1:0-60980 GCA_035547575.1 Amycolatopsis sp.
GGAAAAGGCGTTCACCACACTGGGCGCGGTCAGTGGCCGAGAGGCAGGTCGTGGTGCAGGCTGTCCAGGCTGTCGGCCTGGGGCAGCGCGGAGTGATCGAGAGCGCCGGCCGCGTCGCCGAGGGGGCTCTGCGAGACGGCGTCGGTCAGCGGGTTCTGCGTGAGCGCGTGCTCGATGTGCTCGCCGGCCTCCGGGAGCGGATTGGCTACCGGCAGGTGCGGCAGCGAGTGGGGCAGCTCGGCGGCCGGATGCACCGGCAGGTCGGACGGGATGTGCGTCGGCAGGTCCGTCGCGACCGCCGGGACGGCGGGCAGCGCCGCCGCGGCCGGGATGTCGGCGAAGTGCTGCGCGGCCACCCCGGAAGCGTCGGCCACGTGGGCTCCGAAGTCGGCGCCACCGGTGGCGACCGCGTCGCCGGCCTGCGCGCCGATGCCGGTCAGGTAGCCGCCGAGGGTGGCCGAACCGCTCGTGATCTGCCCGCCGACCAGTTCGCCGCCGTCGGAGACGTAGCTGGCCACGGTGCCCGCGGCGGTGTCGCTGCGGCCAAGCACATCGGAGTCGACGCTGTTGGCGAGGTCGCCGACCGAGCCGAGGCTCGCGGGCGAGTTCGGGGTGCCGTCGGTGCTAAGCGAGTAGCTGCCCAGCGCGGAGTCGGAGGCCACGCCGAGCGCGACACCCTCGGTGCTGGCCGTGCCGCCAAGGGCGCCGTCGAGCTCCCCGCCGTCGTAGGCGATGCCGCCGGCCACGGCGTCCGGGGACCCGGCGCCGGCGAGGTGGACGGTGCCGAGGTCGGAGGTGTCGATGTCGGCACCGCGCACGTCGGATCCGTCGACGGGCGCGTCGGACTTGGGCTCGGGGATCTCCGGCGCGAGCACGGGGATCGCGCCCAGGTCCGGGATGGAGACCGGGAGGTCGCCCACGACCGGCGTCGAGACCGGCAGGTCGGCACGCTCGGGCGCGGCTGTGACCTCCTCGCCGAGGTTGTGCGGCAGGGCCGGAATCTCGCCGACCGACGGGATCGCAACCGGCAGCGAGCCGAGGTCGCCGAGGTCCGGCGCGGCGACGGGCAGCGAGCCGAGCTCGGTCGAGACGGGCAGGTCGCCGAGGGCCGCGGTGACCACGGGCACGTCGCTGACCTCGGAGACCGGCAGGTCCCCGCGCTCCGGGGCGCCCACCGGCAGCGAGCCGAGGTCGGTGGAGACGGGCAGCGAGCCGAGGTCCGTGGAGATGGGCCGAGCGCCGAGACCCGGCACCGAGGACGGCAGGTCGCTCAGGTCCGGAGTGGCGACCGGCAGGTCACCGCGCTCCGCGGCGGCCAGCGGCAGGGAGCCTGCGTCGGGGACGGACACCGGGAGGGAGCTGAGGTCGGGCGCCGACACGGGCAGCGAGCCGAGGTCGGGGGTGGCGACCGGCAGGCCCGAGGTGGCCAGCGGCAGCGCGCTGGCGTCGGGCACGGACACCGGGAGGGAGCCGAGGTCGGGCGCCGACACCGGCAGCGAGCCGAGGTCAGGAGTGGCGACCGGCAGGTCCCCGCGCTCCGCGGCGGCCAGCGGAAGGGAGCCCGCGTCGGGGACGGACACCGGGAGGGAGCTGAGGTCGGGCACGGAGACGGGCAGGGAGCCGAGGTCGGGGGTGGCGACCGGCAGGCCGGAGTCGGTCAGCGGCAGCGCGCTGGCGTCGGGCACGGACACCGGCAGCGAGCCGAGGTCCGGTGCCGACACGGGCAGCGAGCGCTCCGCACCGAAGGCGGCCACAGCCGGCTCAACCGCACCGAGACCGGCAGCGGCCGGGTCCACGGCGCCAAGAGCGTCCGGGGTGGCGACGCCAGGCGTCTCGAGCGGCAGCCCGTGTGCGGCCTGCGCGACCGCCTGCAGCTGGGCGATAGCGCCCTGGAGGCCGCTGCCGGCGGGGAGCGACGCGAGAACCGACTCAAAGGCGTCCGCGGCGGGGGCGGGGGCGTAGTCGGCGACGAGCGGAGCCACCTCCTGGATGTCCTGCGGCGTCACGTCGCTCAGCCCGGCGCTCGCGAGTGCGGCGGTCGGGTCGGCGCCGAAGGCCGACTGTGCGGCGCCGTCGGTCAGCAGGTTGAGCACGAAATCGTGCAAGGTCTGGGCGGGGTGGGACAACGGAGTCTCCGCGGTTCTCGGGGGATGAGGGACGGCGTCCTCGTCGACGCCGCGACCAACCTAGGGATCGCCGCATCCCGTGGCATCGGGGATCGGTCCCGGTCCCTGCGCCGGGGTTGGGGGTACGCCCGTTAGGGGGTTAGGGGATGTACCCCGAACGGACGACTTTGGTACCAAGGGGCGGACCTAGGAGGCACCACCGAAATGCGTTACGTCCTCGGCATCGACATCGGCAGCACCCGCATCAAGGCCGCCGTCTGCCGTCGCGCCGGGGAATTCTGGGGCGAACCGGACGTCGTGCTGCGCCCCATCGACTCCGTCCTGCACGTCGCCGCGGACGGAACCGTGCTGGTCGGACCGGAGGCGCGCCGCCACGTCGCCTTCGAACCGCACCGCATCGCACGCGGGTTCGCCCGGCGCGTGGGTGACGACGTTCCGATCGTCCTCGGTGACGAGCTGTACCTGCCCGAATCACTCACCGCAGTCGCGGCGGGGTGGATCGCCGACCAGGTCGGCCAAGTGGAAGGCGGCGAGCCCGGCCGGGTCGCCCTCACCCACCCGCCTGGGTGGGGGCCCTACCGCCGCCGCCTCCTGCTCGACGCGCTCGACGAAGCCGGGCTGCCCGGCGCGCTGCTCCTCCCGGCACCGATCGCCGCCGCCGAAAGCCAGCTCACCCGCGAACGCATCGAGACCGGCACGACGCTCGCGGTGTGCCGCCTCGGCGGCGAGCACCTCGACATCGCCGTGCTGCGCCGCGGCCCGCACACGTTCGAACTGCTCGCGCACGCCGAGCAACCCGCGCCCGACCTCGACGGCCTGCTCGCCGATCGCGTCGAAGGAAACCTCACCCACGCGAAGGAACTCCTGTCCACCGGCGACACCGGGCCGCTGACCCGCGCCGAGTTCGAACGGCTCGCCCACCCCGTCCTCACCGCCGCCCTCCAGCAGCTCACCCGCTACGAGCACCTCGACGCCGTGCTGCTCGCCGGTGGCCAGGCCCGGATCCCCGTGGTCGAGCAGGTCGCCGTCAGCCTGGTCAGCTGCCGCGTCATGACCGACCCGGACGCCGGCACCGCCGCCGCGCGCGGCGCCGCACTCGCCGCGCGCCCCGCCGCCGAGGCCTCGCCGGAGTCGACCGCGCTCGTGCCAAGGATCACCGGCTATCCGGAGCTCGACCCGGACGAGGTCTACGATGCCGAACCCGCACCCCCACGACCCCCGGTCGTACTCACGCCGCTCGAACCGCCGCGCCGCCGGTTCGTGCCGGCACGGCGTTCCCGGAACGAGGACAACGAGTGATCCTGCTGGATGAGCCCACCGAACGCGTGTGCGCGGCCATCGTGTCCGGCGAGCTGACGCCCATCCGGCTCGCGATGGTCGCGCCCGGCGGCTACGGCAAGACCACCGTGCTGGAGCGCCTCGCGTCGGCCGACGTCCGGCTGATCGACGACGCGCACCTGCTCGGCGACGCCGAGTTCGCCGACATCCTGTCCTACCTCGACGACGAGCAGGCCGGGCTGGTCATCGCCGCCCGCCCGTATCCCCGGCCACCGGCGCTGAACCAGGTGCTGGGCCGCCTTCGCGGCCAGATCGTGTTGCGTCCGTTCAACCGGGCCAGGACCGAACGGTTCCGGGGCCGCGAGTCCGCCGCGGTGCATGCGCAGACCGGGGGCGTGCCGGGACTCGTGCGAGCGGCGGACGACCTCACGCTGCTGCGGCACGAGATCGACCGTGCCGGGGACGACGTGATCCGCTTCCTGCTCGCCGCCGAGGCCGGCGCCGGTGGCGACCTCGCCGGCGGGACGATCGAGGCCGCGCACGCCACCGGGCTGCTCGCCGCGGACGGGACGCTGCTGCCGATCGCCGCGCGGGCGCTGCGGGAACTGATCCCGCTGGACCGGCAGATCGCGATGCGCAGGCAACTGGTGGAGCGGCAGCTCGAACGCGGCGGTCCGGTGCTGCGGCTGGTGCTGCCGCTGGTCGATGCGGGGCTCACTGGCGACGCGATCGCGACCGCCTTCGAGACCGCGGCCACCGAAGCGACGCCGGTGCTGGCCGCGAAACTGCACGAGGCCGCCGTCCGGGCGGGCCGCCCGGTGAGCGCGCGCTGGGCGGAAGCGGTGGCGCTGACCGGGAATTTCGACGGGGCGCTGCGGCTCGCCGACCAGGTCATCGCCACCGAGTCCGCACCGGATCGCAGCGAGGCCGCGCGCGTCGCGGGCATCGCGCTCGCCCATCGCGGCCAGCTCGCGCACAGCGCCGAGCTGCTCCAGTGGTCCGGCACCGCCGACGCCCACTGCTTCGCCGCGATCAGCCTGTTCGGCACTGGCCGCGCCGAGGAAGCCCAGCAGGCGCTGGAAAAGTGCGGCGCCGGCGGGCCGCCGACGCTGCTCTCGGGTGCGGTGTCCTCGGCCGTCCGCGGAGTCGCGGAGTCCGTGACCGGTCAGCCCGCGGTCGCGTTGTCGACGCTGGTGCGCGCGGGGGAGATGCTCGAGCCGGTGTCGGCGGACCTGCTGTTACCGGACAGCCCGGCGGCGCTCGCCGCGCTCGTCGCGATGCACACCGGTGAGGCGGCGATCGCCGAACCGCTGCTGGCATGCGCCGTCGCGGCCGGATCGCTGGTCACCAGGCACCGGCTGCTGCTGGCGTGGATCGCGATGGTCCGCGGCGACGAGGAGACCGCGGTAGCCCGGCTGGCCGAGGCGGGCGACGACCTCGCGCCGCGGGACTGGCTGTTCGCCGTCGGGCTGCGGGTCGGACTGGCGCGCCGAGCGAGCGATCTCGCGGCGCTGCGCCGGATCTGGGGCCAGGCCAGGGAAGTCGTCGTCCGGCACCCGGTGGACCTGTTCACGTTCCTGCCGTTCGGCGAGTTCGAGGTCGCCGCCGCCCGGCTCGGTGAACGCGACCGGCTGGCGCCGCACCTGCGCCAGGCCCGGCAGGTGCTGGCCGCGCTCGGTGATCCACCGTTGTGGGCGACGGCGCTGCACTGGAGTGGCCTGCACGCGGCGATCCTCGACGAGCAGCCCGGCGAGGCCGCCGAGCATGCGAAAGCGCTCACCGCGAACGCCGACGCCGGGGCGTACTTCGCGGTCATGTCGCGGGCCGGCGAGTCCTGGCTGAAGGTGCTGGGCGGCGACGTCGACCCGGTGGCGGTGGAGTCCGCCGCGCGCGGGCTGCACGGCGTCGGCCTGTGCTGGGACGGCGCACGGCTCGCCGGGCAGGCCGCGATCCGCACCTCGGACCGCAAGGCGATGGTGACCCTGCTCGACTGCGCCCGCGTGCTGCAAGGCCGCGAGCCGTCGCCGATGCCGGGGCCGACGCGCCTGTCGGAGCGGGAACGGCAGGTGGCGGAGTTGGTGCTGGCCGGGCTGACCTACAAACAGATCGGCGACCGGCTGTTCATCTCGGCGAAGACCGTCGAGCACCACATGGCGCGGATGCGCCAGCGCATCGGTGCGGGCAGCCGCAGCGAGCTACTCGCCGAACTGCGCGCGGAGCTGGATCAGGGCACGACCTGAACCGGGTCGCCGACGCTGAGCGTGTTGAAGAACTTCAGCGACGCCGTGCTCGACAGGTGCACGCAGCCGTGCGACGGGGTGGACAGGCTGCCCGTGTGGAACGCGTCGCCAGGGTAGAAGAAGACCGAGTTCGGCATCGGCGCGTCGTCGAACTCTTTGCTGTAGTGCATCTTCTCCTTGGACAGCACGTGGAACGTGCCCGTCGGCGTGGCGTGACCCTTGCGGCCGGTGGTGATCGGCACCGGGCCGTAGACCACCTTGCCGTCGCTGAGCAGCCAGGCCTTCTTGGCCGAGATGTCCACGCACGCGCCGTCGGTGATCGCGCACGGCACGCCCGCGGTGGGCGGCGGCGCGGCCTTCGTCGTGGTCGTGGCCTTCGTGGTGGTCGTCGACTTGGTGGTCGTCGTCGGCGAAGTGGTGGTGCTCGTGGTGACCGGGGGCGGCGTGGTGGTGACCGGCGCGGGGCTGGTCGACGTCGGCGTGGTCTCGGCCGCCACGGGCTGCACGCTCGCGTTGGTAGTACCCGACGCGCAGCCGGCAAGTGCGGCCGCGGCGGCGATACCGGTCAAAGCCAGCCAGATCTTTTTCACCTCAAGGAGACGTGGCGACGCGGCCGGCGGTTCGCTTTGCGGTGGTCACGATCTTGTTGCGGTCGCGTGTCCTGACATGATGGGAACATGCGGTACATCGTGATCGGGGCGGGCGCCGTCGGCGCGACCGTCGCCGCCGAGTTGCAGCTGGCCGGTATCCCGGTCGTCCTCATCGCCCGGGGCGAGCACGGCAGGCTGATCCGCGAGCGCGGCCTGCGATACCGGCGGCCCAACGCCGAGCACCTGGTCCGGATTCCCGTCGCGGCCGGCGCCGCAGAGGTCGAACTGACCAGGGACGACGTGCTGGTACTCGCGACGAAAAGCCAGCACACCGAGGAAGTGCTGCAGGAATGGGCGTGGCGACCCGCCGGGGACGGGGTCGCGGCGGATCTGCCACTGGTGTCGCTGCAGAACGGGCTGGACAACGAGCGCGCCGCGCTGCGCCGGTTCGGCACGGTGTTCGGCGCCGCGGTGTGGCAGCCGTGCACCTACTTCGAACCGGGCGAGGTCAGCGCGGAGGGCGTGGACAAGGCGGGCCTGTTCTGGCTCGGCCGGTATCCGAGCGGCGACGACCCGCGGCTGAGCGCGATCGCGGAGGACTTGCGGGCCGCGGACTTCGCGATCCAGATCGTGTCGGACGTGCGGCACTGGAAGGCAGGGAAGCTGCTGAACAACCTGGTCAACGCGGTGCTGGCGCTGTTCGGCGACTACAACGAGCTCGGCCGCGAGGCGCGGGACGAGGCCCTTCGCGTGTTCCGGGCGGCCGGGATCACCGCGGCGAACCTCGCAAAAGAGTCCGAAGTGGACCTTCCGGTCGTCGTCCGATCGCCGGAGAGCAAGGGATCCACGTGGCAGAGCCTCGCCCGCGGCACCGGGTCCGTCGAAGGCGATTTCCTCAACGGCGAGATCGTGCTGCTCGGCCGCCTGCACGGTGTGCCGACGCCGGTCAACGAAGCGCTGCAACGCCGGGTGGCCGTCGCCGCACTCCGCGGCGAGGAGCCGGGCGGACTGCGCGAAGACGAACTCGCGATCCCCGAGCCGCCCGTGCTGATCGGCGCGGACGAACTGGCGCGGCAGCTCGAGTCGGCCGACCCGCCGGTGCTGCTCGACGTCCGCTGGGCGCTCGGCGATCCGCACGGTCATCGGCATTACCTCGACGGCCACGTCCCCGGCGCCGTCTACGTCGACCTCGACACCGAACTCGCGGCGCCCCCCGCGCCGAGCGAGGGCAGGCACCCGCTGCCGGACATCGATGCGCTGCAGGCCGCCGCCCGGCGCTGGGGGCTCCGCGAGGGTTCGCGAGTCGTGGCTTACGACAACAGCGGCGGCCTGGCCGCGGCCAGGGCGTGGTGGCTGTTGCGCTGGGCGGGCGTCGCCGACGTCCGGCTGCTCGACGGCGGTCTCGGCGCGTGGCGAGGCGAGCTGGAAACCGGGTTCGGCACGAGCCCGGCGGAGGGCGACGTGGTGCTCAAGCCCGGTGGGCTGCCGACGCTCACGATGGACGAGGCCGGCGAGTTCCCGCGAACCGGCGTCCTGCTCGACGCGCGGGCCGCCGAGCGGTACCGGGGTGAGCGGGAACCGGTCGATCCACGCGCGGGGCACATCCCCGGCGCGGTGAGCGCGCCGACGAGCGACAACCTCGGGCCCGACGGGCGCTTCCGCTCGCGCGAGGAACTGGCCGCGCGGTTCCGCGAACTCGGCGCCGCCGACGGGCCGGTCGGCGTCTACTGCGGCTCGGGCGTCACGGCCGCGCACGAGGTGGCGGCGCTGGCCGTCGCCGGGATCAAGTCCGCGTTGTATCCAGGGTCGTGGTCGCAGTGGTCGAACGACCCCGAACGGCCGGTAGCGACCTGAGCGCGGCGTAGACCAGCGCCGAGACGACGAACCCGACGTAGTAGGCGAGGTCCGCGCCGTGCGCCGCCGCGGCGACCGGACCGGTGTAGAGACTCGTGTTCATGAACGGCACGACCGACCCGCAGCCCACCAGGAACGCCACCAGCGCGGGCCAGCCCGGCTGCGGTCGCGCGATTTCGCCGAGCACGTCGAACCGGCGGCCGCGGCGCGTGCGGGCCCACCAGTCGATCGCGACGACACCGACGAACGGCGGGATCCAGTAGCCGATGACCAGCAGCACGTCCTCGAACTTCGAGGCCAGATCGCCGCTGTGCATCCACAGGATCAACGCGAACGCGATCACCGTGACGACCACCGCCGACACCGGCCGCCGCAGCCGCACGCCGACCGTCTGCAGCGCGAGCGACCCGCTGTAGTCGTTCATCGCGTTCGATGAGACCGCGGTGAGCGCGATGACCAGCAGCGCGACGGAGCCGAGCACACCGCCGCCGAGCAGCGCGCTGATGCCGGCCGTCGTCTGGTCGCTCAGTTCCTGCCCGGCCGCGAGCCCGAGCGCCTCGCCCCACGTGTACGACAACGTGAGGCCCAGCAGCGTGTAGCCGAACGCGCGCGGCCGGGAGGTGTCCGAGGGCAGGTAGCGGCTGAAGTCCGACGCGTAGCTCGCCCAGGAGATCGCGAGGCTGAGCGCGATGGTGCTGAACAGCACGAACGCGCCCACGAGTTCGCCGCCGGAGACGCTGTCGGACATCGTGACGGGGTGGCCGCTCACCAGCTTGACGGTCAGCACCACGAAGAACACCGCGATCACCACGGTCATCACCGCCTGCACGCGGTGGATCACCTCGTAGCCGAGCACGCCGACCGCGCACTGGAGCAGCAGCACGATCGCCACGGCGACCCAGAACGGCAGCCCCAGCAGTCCGGACAGTGCCTCGCCGCCGAACAACCCGACGAGCGCGTCCCAGGCGATCGAGTTCAGCCACTGCACGAGCCCTGGCAGCACGACCGTGCCGCGGAACGGCAGGCGCGCGAACGGAAGCTGCGCGGTGCCGGTGCGCGGGCCCCACGTCGCGAGGTAGGCGACCGGGATCGAACCGACGATCGTGCCCGCCACCAGCGCGATCAGGCCGGTGCCGAACCCGAGGCCGAGCGCGGCGCCGAGCGTGCCGGAGAACACCGCTGTCATCGTCAGGTTGGGCGCGAAGAACACGGTGGCGAGCCGGACGGGCCTGCCGAACCGGTTGGCCTCCGGCACCGGTGCGATGCCGTGCGTCTCGACGGCGAGGTCGCCCGCGCGGGCGGGCATCCGGCCGCCGAAAACCTTTGCCGTCAGCGGTGTTTCCATCCGACTACCGTCTCACGAGAAACGTCCGGTGATTGTTGTGGACGATCACAGTCGGCAAAATTCACTTCCATGACCGAATATGAGTACGTCAAGAATCCACTGACTACTCTGCGCGCGAACTGAACTGGGTCGCGTCACCCAATAGAGTCATTTTGTCGCGCGACAGTGGAAAGTGAGAGTCCTTCGGCAACGCTCCAGCGATTGCCCTGGTAGCTTCGGCCGGGCTTGGAGCTCGTTGTGTTGTGCGGTCGGGTGAACGCTTTCCTGGAGGGTTTTGATGGTGCGCACGGTCCTGCGCAGCAGGTCGGGTGACATCGTGTCCGCGGTCCGGCTCGCCGACCGCACGGGCATCGTGGCGGCCAGCGCGCCGCCGCCCATCGACCCGGACGAGACCACGGAGCCCGTACCGCCGGTCCTGTTCGCGATGCCGGAGCCGCCGTCGCAACGCCGGCGTGGCCGCCGGAATGTGCTGCTCGCGTGCGCGGCGGCGTTGTTCCTGCTGGTGGGCTGGATCGGTGGCGGCACACTGGGCCACCGCGATCCGGCGCCCGCGGTCGCCTCGTCGCCGATCGTCGACCAGGTGCGGCCCGACCAGCAGGGCGCCGACGTTCCGCCCCCGGCGAGTGCGCCCACGCCGCCGCCCGCCGTGCAGGCGCCGGCCCCGGTCGTGGAGACGCCGGCCAAGCGTGCGACCACGCGCAAGCAGAGCGCCGCGCCCGCCACGCCGGACAGCGATCCGCCGCAGGCGCGCAGCGAGCCGGTCGACGTGTCGTCTGTGCAGGGCCAGGCGGACACGGTGAGCGAGCAGCTCCGGCAGATGCTGGACCTGTGGGCCCGGACGAACGCGCTGTACCACGACTCCGGCAATGCCAACGGCTACGGGCGCTACGGTCGCTAGGATCTCAGCGCGCTGACGGCCCAGGCCACCACCAGCAGCGCGAGCATCAGCGAGATGGCCGCCTGGAGCATCATCGTCGCCTTGGCCCACGGGCGCAGCGGCATCACGTCCGTCGGGCTGAAGGCGGTCGCGTTGGTGAACGACAGGTACAGATAGTCCGGGTAGGCCGGTTCCCAGTCCTTCGGCGCCAGTTCCGGGTTCGCCATCTGCGGGAACATCAGGTCCGGATACTCGGCGGCGCCCATGGCTCGCTGGGCGGGTCCGCCGCGGTCGAATTCCCAGTACCACAGGGAAAAGGCCACGATGTTGGTCCAGTAGACGATCGCCGCGCTCAGCAGCACCGGCCCTGGCCGGTTCGCGATGGAGCCGTTGACGATCCCGGTCACCAGTTGCACGGCGGACGCGCCGTTCGCGATGCTCACGATCGCCACCACGCCGAGCGCGACGGCCCGGTCGAGCGGCGTGCGTTTGCTCAGGCGGCCGGGGTTCACCAGCAGCAGCACGACCATCAGCAATCCGGTGACCGCGGGCAGTAACCACCGCGGTCGCACCACCAGTTGGCTGGGCAGCAGCAGCTGCAGCGCGATAGTGCCCGCGACGATCGCGAGCGCCGGCCAGCGATGCTCGCCGCGCGTCCGCCCGCGCCAGGCCGGTAGCTCGTCAGCGTCCACGGCCCGAACGTAGTCGCCGGAGCGCCGGCGGGCCGGGTGACGTGCCGTCAGACGTTGGTGATCTCGTCGATGAACGCGTCGACGTCGAAGTGCTCGCTCTCCGCGCCGATCGGCACGACCGCGGTGGCCGCGTCGAGGAACCGCTCGACGTCCTCGCGCTCGATCTCGACGAGCGCGTAGCCGTCCGGCGACTCGATCTCCAGGATCAGGATGTCCTCGTCGGCGGCCAGGTCGGGACGCACGCGCACGTCGCCCATGCCTGCGGGCTCCGTGAGCCCGGTCACGAGCAGGTCGCGGGCGAACGTCCACTCGACCCAGCGACCGCGCTCGGTGCGGAAGGCGATGTTCACCGAGAACGGCTCGCTGCCCACATAGGACAGTCGAGACAGGACCGGGGCGCCGGACCCGTTCAGGGTGACGAACTGGCTCTGGGTAACGGCATCGGTGGTGTTCACGAGCCACTCCTCGCGTGTCTGGTTCGCGGGGCGCGAACTGTTCGGACAGCGATGAGATGGGGCCCGGAGCCGATGATGATGCGCCCGGACCGACTTTCACGCGATCGGCTGCAAACCGGAAAAACCTGTAACACGCGACGAAGTCGCATGTCAGCCCCCGTTCAGGGGAACGCCCAGACCCACCTTGACCCGGTCCATCACGACGCTGGTGGTGAAGTGCCGGACTTCACCGTTGTCGAAGAAGGTGCGCTTGGTGAACGCCTCGAATTCGGTCATGTCCCGGCAGTTCACCACCAGCACGAAGTCCGCCGATCCGGTGACGTAGTAGCACTGCTGGACGGCCGGGTCGCTCTTTACCTGCTTGCGGAACGCGTCGAGCACCTCGATCCGCTCGCGTTCCATCTCGACGGTGACGACGAATGTCATGTCCACACCGAGCGCGCGCGGGTCGACGACCGCTATCTCGCGGGCGATGACGCCTGTCTCGCGGAGCCGTTTGATCCGCCGCTGCACGGCCGCGGCCGACAACCCGATCTGCGCGCCGATGGACTCGGCGATCGTGCGCGAATCCTCTTGCAATCTTCGGAGAATGGCCACGTCGAGGTGGTCCAGATCGGCGGCGGGCACATTCGGCATCCTAGCCAGAACCGCTGCTCCCCAGGCGTTGATCAGCCGATGCGGAGGTCGTGCTCGTCGCCCGGCGCGGCGAAGGACAGCAGCCGCTTGCCCGCGCTCTCCAGCGCGCCGATGTCCTTTGTGGAGAACTTTTCGTACGGTTCGAGACACAGGACGGCCCTGCCTGGTTCCCGCGCGATTCGCCATGCGCCGCGGACGAAACCGCGCACGAGAAGGGTGCCGGGGAACACCCCGTTGCGCACGCCGAAGACGCGTTTGCGGACTTCCTCGGTCATGACGCGGCTCCGGTCGTGATGGGACAGCAGCAGGTTGTCGAACTCGGCGATGAACCGCGGCGGCGCGGGCGTGTCGGCGTCCGGGCGCGGCGCGTCGGGCAGGTCGAACAGTTCCCGGCCCGCCTCGTTCGCGAACACCTCGAGCCGCGGGCGCAGCCGGTCCACGACCTCGCCCAGCCGCGTGAGGCCGCTCCACGCCTGCACGTCCTGCACGCTGGCCGGGCCGAACGCGGCGAGGTAGCGCAGCACGAGGTCCTCCGGCGAAGGCTGTTCGAGCGGGCGGCCGAGCCAGTCCTCGGCTGTGGCATACGTGGGTTGCCCGCTGCGGCCCCACACCGCGCGTGGCGGGATCTGCACCAGCGGCAGCAGGTTGCGCGCCGCGTGGGCGAGCGTGCCGGGCGGGGTGTCCGGCCGGCGGACGGCGAGCAGCTTGCCGAGTTCGCCGGGCGTGCGCGGGGCCTCCGCGAGCAACGCGCGTGCCTCCGCGGCCAGCTTCGGCAGGTCGATTCCGGCCAGCGGCGGGGCGTGGGTGGTATTGGTGCGCAGGTCGCGATCCAGCAGCGGTTGCACTACCGGCCGCAGCAGGAGCGCGTCGTCGGCGGTGACGAGATGGACGGTGCCGCGCATCAGCGCCATCCGCACGACGCTCCGGTCGAGCAGGAGCCGGGCGAGGTCGCCGGGCGCGAAGCCGTGCAGCCGCGACCACAATCCGAAATACGGTGGGAACGGTGCCTGGGCCTGCATCCCGGCGAGATGCCGGATGGTGTCCAACGGAGTGGCTTTCACTCGGCGCAGCAGAAACTGCCGCGCGAGTAACGCCCGGTTGAGAGCACGTGTGCGCAAGACCCGCATGGGTCAAACCTAAGACCCAATAAGGCCAGTTTCCGTCCTGAATTGAAGGTGAGTAGTCCTTCCGGGGGCAATGCAAGTGACCTGGAACACAACTGACCGGTCTACCCGGTGGTAGGACCTACAACCGATCCATGCAAAAGGGGCACTCCGCGGTTCTCGCCGGGCTCGGGGCCTGGCTCCCGCCGCGAGTGGTGGACAACGACGAGCTGTCGCGACGCCTGGATACCTCCGACGAGTGGATCCGCACCCGGACCGGTATCCGGGAACGGCGCATCGCCGACGCTGACGTGTCCACTGTGGACATGGCGGTGCACGCGGGGGGAAACGCGTTGCGCAGCGCCGATTCCGACCGGGTGGACGCGCTGGTGCTGGCCACCTCGACGCCCGACCAGTTGTGTCCCGCGAGCGCGCCGCAGGTGGCCTCCGCGCTGGGCATGACGGGGATAGCCGCCTTCGACGTGGGCGCTGTGTGCAGCGGGTTCGTCTACGCGCTCGCCACGGCGGCCGGCCTGATCGCCACCGGCACCGCCGAGCGGGTGCTGGTGATCGGCTCGGACGCGTTCAGCCGGCTGTGCGACCCCGCCGACCGCGGCACGATCCCGATCTTCGGCGACGGTGCCGGTGCGGTCGTGCTGCGCGCCGGTGACGACGACGAGCCCGGCGCGCTCGGGCCGTTCGACCTGCACAGCGCGGGTGAGCACGCGGACCTGCTGATCGTGCCCGCTGGCGGAGCGAAGCAGCGGTTCTCCGAGGAGCCGCACGACTACTACGTGACCATGCAGGGCACCGCCATCTTCCGGCACGCCTGCGCGCGGATGGCCGAGTCGGCCCGCACGCTGCTGGACGAGGCGGGGCTGGAGGTCGGTGAGGTCGACCACTTCGTCGGCCACCAGGCGAACATCCGCATCCTGAAGGGCGCGGCGAAGCAACTGGGCCTGCCGGAGGACCGCGTGGTGGCGAACATCGGCGCAGTGGGCAACACGAGCGCGGCGTCGATCCCGCTGGCACTGGCCGACGCCTGCGACGACGGCGCCATCCGGATGGGCCACCTCGTGGTGATGACCGCGTTCGGCGCCGGCCTCACCTGGGGTTCGACGCTGCTGACCTGGCCGGACGTCAAGGCGGTCAAGTCCTAGGTCATGCGCGCCAGGTGACCGTCGGCTCGCTGCGGCCGCGTAGGCGGATCTTGCGATAGGACGTCCACAGGTCCCGTTCGGCGGCGGCCGCGCCGACGACCGTGGCCTCGCTCGCCAGGATCCGGCCCGGCACCTTCTTCGCGTGCTCGGTCAGCCGCGCGGCCTCGTTGACCGCATCGCCCATGACCGTGTACTCCAGCCGGCTGCGGGTGCCCAGCTGACCGGCGAACACCGGACCGCACGCGACGCCGATCCCCAGGTCCAGTTCGTTGGCCATGCGCACCGCGTCGCGGATCGCGCGTGCCGCCGACAAGGCGGCCGTCTCCGGGTCGGCGAGCCGCGTCGGGGCGCCGAACACGCACAACGCCGCGTCGCCCTGGAACTTGTTGACCAGGCCGCCCCGCACGTCCACCGCCGACACGACGCTCGCGAAGAACCGGTTGAGCATGCCCACCACCTCGTCGGGTGGCAGCCGGTACGCCAGCGCTGTCGAGTCGACCACGTCGACGAACAGCGCGACCGCCTCGCGGACGTCGCCGGAGAGCGAGATGCCGTGCTCCAGCGCATGCTTGGCCACGTCGGTGCCGACGTGCCTGCCGAACAGGTCCCGCATCCGGTCCCGCTCCCGCAGCCCGGCCACCATGCTGTTCACCGCGACCTGCAGCTGCCCGATCTCGCTGGCGTCGTCGACCACCACCCGCACGTCGGTCCGGCCCTTCGCGACCTGGCCGAGCGCGATCCGCAGCCGGTGCAGCGGCGCGGCGACCGCGTGGGACAGCAACCCGGTCGCGGCCGCGCCGCAGAGGAGACCGATGATCGCGAGCACGATCAGGGTCGCGGTGTTGTCGGCGTGCCCGAGGTGGGGCGGTGCGGCCACGATGAGCACGCCCAGCAGCGGGACCCCGGTCGCGACACCCCAGCTGAGCATGAGCTTCGTCCGGACGGTGACCGACGTGCCGCGTTCGGGCGGGCTGACCTCGAGCGCGCGGGTCATGACGGGGCGGGCGACCCATTCCGCGGCCAGATACATCAGTCCGGCGGTGGTCAGTCCGCCGAGGCCGATCGTGAGCGTCACGCCGGTGGTGTCCATCCAGGAACCGAGCAGCGACGTGACGCCGCCGAGGATGATCGTGCCGCCCAGCCACAACGCACCGCACACGGCGGCCATGTGCAGCGGCAGCCGCAGCGCGCGGTCGGCTTCGTCCTGGGTGGGTTTGCGGCCGGCGAGGAACCAGATGGCGGTGCGCCGGTGCAGGATCGCGGTCGAGACCGATCCGATGAGGAGGGAGATCACGACGTAGATCGCCGCGCACAGCACGAAGATCCAGCCGTGACCCGCCATGTCCGCGGGCAGTCCCTGCAGCATCAGCAGGAGCGCGACATCCCCGGCACCGAGCACGCTCGAGGCGAATCCGAGCGCCACGAAGCCCAGCCCGGTGCGCAGCACCATCCGAAGCCCGGCGATCCGACCCACGGAGTGATCGTATTGCCTGCGCCTCAGGAAGCCTTTTTCCGCGCCTTGCCCACCGCGTCGGCCAGTTCGGCGCGGGACATCTTCGACCGGCCCCTGATGCCGAGCTCGCGGGCCATCTTGTCCAGGTCGGCCTTCGACAGCTCCGACAGGTCGGGCGCCTTCTTCCCGGAGCTCTTCCGGCGGCCTTCGACACTGCGGGACAACGCGTCGAACAGGTCGACCACCTTCGTCGGCTCGGCCGGTGCCTCCTCGACCGACACCTTGCGGCCGGCCTTCTTGTCGTCGATGAGCTTGTGGACGCGCTCGTTGTAGGTGTCGTGGTAGGCGTCGGGCTGCCAGTCCTCGGTCATCGAGTCGATGAGGCTCACCGCCATGTCGAGTTCCTTGCCGCGCGGCGACGCCTTGTCCGGCAGCTTGCGCAGTTCCTTCGACGGATCGCGCAGGTCCTCGGCGAACAGCAGCGTATCCAGGATGATCACGCCGTGCTCGCCGGCCCTGATCGCCGCGATGTGTTCCTTGCCGCGCATGACAAAGCGTGCGATGCCGGCCTTGCCGGTGCGCTCCATCGCCTCGACCAGCAGGCCGTACGCGCGCCCGAACTCCTCTTTGGACGGCGCGAGCCAGTAGCTCTTCTGGAAATAGACCGGATCGATGTCGTCGACCTCGACGAACGCCTCGATGTCGATCGACCGGGACCGGCCGGGCGCGATCTCGTCCAGTTCGTCCTGCTCGACCAGCACGTACTCGCCGTCGCCGAGGTCGTAGCCCTTGACGATGTCGTTGAAGTCGACCTCCTTGCCGGTGCGCTCGTTCACCCGCCGGTACCGGATCCGGTCGGAGGTGCCGCGCTCGAACTGCCGGAAGTGCACGGTGTGGTCCTCGGTCGCGCTGTACAACTCGACGGGCACCGTCACCAGGCCGAAGTTGATCGCTCCGCTCCAGATCGCTCGCGCCATCACCTGCCTCCTGGATGGACGGTCACCGCTGCTCCCGGACGACCTCGGTCGCGGGCTTGTCGTTGCGCAGCCCCGTGTATCGCGGGTGCCGGAGCTTGCCGTCGCCGGTCCATTCCGAGAAACCCACCTGTACCACGAGTTTCGGCTCGACCCAGCGCGGCCCGCGCTCGGGGATCGCCTCGGCGAACGGGGACCGGTCGCGCTCGAGTTCCCGGAGCATCCCGGACAACTCGCGCAGCGTGGCCTCGTTGTAGCCGGTGCCGACCTTGCCCGCGTAGCGCAGCTTGCCCTCGTCGTAGTAGCCGACCAGCAGGGCGCCGAACCCGCTTCGCGACCCGCCGGGCAGGGTGTAGCCGCCGACGACGAACTCCTGGTCCTTGACGCACTTGAACTTCAGCCAGTCGGTGGACCGGCCCGGCCGGTACGGACTGTCGGCGCGCTTGGCGATCAGGCCCTCCCAGCCGTGCGCGCACGCGTGGTCGAAGTACTTCTCGCCGTCGCCGTTGCGATGGGTGGAGTAGCGCAGCGGGTCGCCCCAGTCGAAAGCGTCGCGCAGCAGCTGTTTCCGCTGTCGCAACGGCAGCCCGCCCGCATCCATGTGGCCGAACACCAGCAGGTCGAACAGGTAGTAGTAGACCCGCACCCCGGTGGCCTCGATGCGCGTGCGGTCGGTCAGGTGGATGCGGTGCTGGAGCCGGGCGAAGCTGGTCTGGTTGCCGTCGAACGCGACGATCTCACCGTCCGCGACGAAGTGCGTGCCGCCCTGCGCGGCGAGCGCGTCGACGATCTCGGGGTAGGAGGCGCTGACGTCGTTGTGGTTTCGCGACCAGAGCGTCGGCTCGCCGCCGTTGCGCGAGCAGATCGCCCGCACCCCGTCGAGCTTGCGTTCGAACAACCAGTTGTCACTGGAGAAGCGCCGCTGCGTGAGCGTCGCGAGCGTGGGCTCGCGCCAGCCGGGCTCTACCTCCATGATCAACGGGTACCCCCGATCCTCGTCGATCAATCCTAGGACGAACTGGTGCCCTCGTCCTGTTCGGTGAGCCCTTCGCGCAGACGTTCGAGGGTGCGCGCGAGCAGGCGGGACACGTGCATCTGGGACACGCCGATGCGCTCCGCGATCTGCGTCTGGGTCATGTTGTGCACGAACCGCAGGCCCAGGATCTTCCGTTCCCGCTCGGGCAGGTCCCGGATCAACGGCAGCAGCGCCTCGTGGTTCTCGACGCCCTCCAGTGCCGCGTCCTCCTCGCCGAGCGTGTCACCGAGCGCGAGGTTCTCGGTGTCGCCGGAGAGCACCTCGTCCAGCGACATCGAGTGGTAGGCGTTGCCAGCCTCGAGGCCCTCGAACACCGCGTCCTGGCTGACGCCGAGGTGCGCGGCGATCTCGCTCGGCGTCGGCGCCCGGTTGAGCCGCTGCGCGAGTTCGGTGTTGGCGGCGGAGATCGACAGGTGCAGCTCTTTCAGCCGCCGCGGCACCCGCACGAGCCAGCCGGTGTCCCGGAAATGGCGCCGCACCTCGCCCATCACGGTGGGCACGGCGAAGGAGAGGAAGTCCGACCCGCGGCCGGGGTCGTACCGGTCGACGGCGTTGATCAGCCCGACCGTCGCGACCTGGACCAGGTCCTCCTTCGCGACCCCGCGACCGGAGAAGCGCTGCGCGATGTGCTCGGCCAGCGGCAGGTGCCCGGTGACCAGCCGGTCCCGCAGTTCGGCCCGGCGTGGGTCGTTCGGGTCGAGGGCCGCGAACTCGTCGAACAGGTGAGCCAGGTGCTCGTACTCGTTCGACGACGTGGGCTTTGCTGGCTCGGCTCGGAAGCCGGTCACGCGCCCGCCCCAGGCACGTCCAGCAACGCGCGACGCTTGGCGAGTTCGATGTCCACCCGGTGTCCCTGGTGCCCGTCGGTCGACACCCGCGCGTCCACCACGTCGGTCAGCGTGGTGAGGACCCGCCAGCCGAACGACTTGGTGCTCGGCGTGCTGTCGCTGTCCGACCGGACCGTGCCGACGAACCGCAGTTCGTCATCGGCCGCCGTGAACCGGCAGCGCATCTTGCTGCCCGGAATCGCTCTCGTGATCAGCGTCGAGCACGCTTCGTCCACGGCGAGCCGCAGGTCGGCGATGGCATCGAGGTCGAAGTCGGCACGGGTCGCTATGGTCGCCACCACCGAGCGCACGATCGGCAGGTGCACCAGGTCGGCGCCCAGCCACAGTTCGATGTCGTTGTGCGCGTGCAGGGGCGGGGGTTCCCACTCGGTCACATTCACCTCGCCGTAGTTCGAGTACTGCTTGCGGACCATGATGCCTCGATCGGGGGACGCCCGCCGGATTGCGTCATCGGTACCGCAAGATCGCGCCGAAACCGTCGGCGAGATCGCTCTCGACATGTACCAGATCCGCGTCGATCGCGATCGCGGCGACCGGCACCGCCTCGTCGGCCCGGTGTGCGTGTGTCTCCTGCACACCCAGTGTCCGCAGTTCGGGTTCGGACACCGCGATCTGCGTCGGCTCGGCGCCGGTGCACACCGTCGTGTCGCTCGGGTCGCCGATCAGCAGCGTCTCCACGTTGCCCTCGACCAGCGCGGACGTCACGGCCTCGAGGCCCTCGACCGCGAGCCCCTGCGCACGGCCGAGCTCGGCTCGGAACCGTTCCAGCACCGCGTCCAGGCGGCGTTGCTTGGCCGACGCAACTACCTCGGACACGGCGTCGGTCTGCGTGGCCTCCCGTGCGATGTCGTGCCAGCGCTTCGGTAACTGCTCGTGCACGGCCCGCCGCCCCTGGATCTCGCCGGCCACCACGATGAGCTGCGCGTCGTGACGCTGCGCGACCTTCGCGACGTCCTCGGCGATGTCGGCGACATTGCGGCGCAGCGTTTCCTCGGTGTGCTGGCGCATGTCGTACTGGGCGGAGCCGCCGCCGCGGACGGGGTGCACAGGGTGGTCGCGGCCGGACACGTCGTCGGTCGTGAGCCTCCTGCCCTGTTCGTCGAACGCCTGCACCGTGGCGTTGACCTGGTCGACCGAGGCGACCAGGTATCGCAGGCCCGGCTGGGCATAGCGGGCCAGCGGCACCACGTAGGGCAGGTCGGACACCCGCAAGACCGGCGCTGCGGGTGGTTCGTCCAGCCGCTCGTCCACCACGACGGCGGCACCGGCCGCGAGCAGCGCACGACCACCGCGGCCGACGGGCGGCGGGGCCGCACGGACGGCTGCTTCGATCGCGTCGAGCGTCTCGTGTGGCGCGTCTTGCTCGGTGAGCTGCGCACGCAGGTCGCGCAGCTTCAACTCGAGCTGCTGGGCGGCGTCCTCCGTGTAGTGCGAGTCTTCGAAGTAGACCGACGTGAACGGGCCGGGCGTAGTGACCAGCGGGCGCAACATCGTCGTCTGCATGTGGCCCAGGTACCCCTGACCAGGAAGAGCGAAACTATGTTCGCACCATGAACTGGTGGCACGCCTTGATCGTGCTCGCGGCCGGGATCTGGGCTGGCGCGATCAACGCCGTCGTCGGCTCCGGCACGCTGGTGACCTTCCCGGTGCTCGTCGCGCTCGGGTACCCGCCGGTGACGGCGACGACGTCCAACGCGATCGGCCTCGCGCCGGGCACGGTGAGCGGCGCCATCGGGTACCGGCACGAGCTCAAGGGCCAGATGCGGCGGCTCGTGCGCTACAGCGTGCCGTCGTTCCTCGGCGCCATCTGCGGCACGGTACTGCTGCTTTCCCTGCCACACAACGCTTTCGAAAAGATCGTGCCGGTACTGGTCGGGCTCGCCGTGGTGCTCGTGGTGATACAGCCGCGCGTCTCCGCGTTCGTCGCGCGACGACGTGCGCTGGAGCCGGACACGGAGGTGCGGGGCGGCCCGCTGCTGTTGTTCCTGCTGTTCCTCATCGGCATCTACGGCGGCTACTTCACCGCCGCGCAGGGCGTGATGATGATGGGCGTCATGGGCATGCTGCTGACCGACCCGCTGCAGCGGCTCAACGGAATGAAGAACGTGCTCGCGTCCGTCGTGAACGTGGTCGCGGGCGTGATCTACGCGTTCGTCGCGCCGGTCAGCTGGCCCGTGATCGGGTTGCTCGCCGTGGGCTCCACGCTCGGTGGGCAGCTGGGCGCCAAGATCGGCCGGCGCCTGCCGCCCACCGCGCTGCGTGCCGTGATCGTCGTGGTCGGGGTGGCCGCGATCGTTCAGCTCCTGCTGCGGTAGCTGCGCGCCGCGTGCAGGAACAGGTCGTTCTCGTCGTGGTGACTGATCGTCACCCGTACACCGTCACCGGCGAACGCCCGCACGACGACCTTGTTCGCCAGCGTGTGTTCCGCGAAGTCGAGGGCGGCGTCGCCGAGCGGCAGCCACACGAAGTTCGCCTGTGAATCGGGCACCTCGTACCCGGCCTCGATCAGCTCGCGGCGCACCCGTTCCCGTTCCGCCGCAAGGGTTTCGCAGCGTTCGAGGAGTTCCTCCTCGGCGTCCAGCGACGCCATCGCGGCGATCTGCGCGAGCGAGTTCACGCTGAAGGGCACGTAGACCTTGCGCAGCGCCTCGGCGATGTTCGCCGGGCCCACGAAGTACCCGACGCGCAGCCCCGCGAGGCCGTACGCCTTCGAGAAAGTGCGCAATATCCCCACGTTTTCGCGCGTGCGCACGTAGTCCAGACCGTCCGGCACGTCGGGATCGGTGACGAACTCGTGGTAGGCCTCGTCGAGCACCACGAGCACATCCGAGGGCACCTGCTGGAGGAACCGGTCCAGCTCCGCGCGCCGGTTCGCGGTGCCCGTCGGGTTGTTCGGGTTGCAGATGATCACCACGCGGGTGCGCGGAGTGATCGCGGCCGCCATCGCTTCGAGGTCGTGCGTGTGCGTCGCGTCGAGCGGCACCCGCACCTGTGTCGCGAGCGCGATCTGGCTCGCGATCGGATAGGTCTCGAACGACCGCCACGCGTAGACGACCTCCTCGCCCGGCGCGCACATCGCGTGCATCAGCTGATGGCACAACGACACCGAGCCGCAGCCCACCGCGACCTGTTCGACGGGAAAGCCCGTCTTGTCCGCCAGCCGCGCCGCCAGCTTGGTGACCGCCGGATCGGGGTAGCGGTTGACGTTCGCCGTCGCCTCGGCAATGGCCTTCGCCACACTCGGGAGTGGACCGTTCGGAGTCTCGTTGCTCGACAGCTTGACAGCCCCTGGCACGGTGCGGCCTGCGACGTAGCTGGGTAGAGTGTCGAGATCAGCGCGTGGCTGCACGGGCATCGGGTGCTCCTTCTGGGCGAAAAGACGGCTGCTGCCACGGTAACGCGCCGGTTGAGGTGACGTGTGTGTTGACTACTGTTCACTCCGAGGTGGTTGAGTAGTGAGATGACGCAGATGCACACCGAACACTACGAGCGCGAGGATGGCCGCGCGATCGAGCTGACCTACGCCGAACCCGAGAACGTCGTGCGGGGCGGTCTTGTCGTCCTGCACGAGGGCGACGGAGTGAGCGACGGGGTGCGTCTGCTGATCACCGGTCTCGCCGAGGAGGGGTGGCTCTCGGTCGCGCCGCATGTCACGGGCGAACCGACGCGCGAGGATGTCCTCGCGGCCACGGACGTCACGCTCGCCTGGCTTGTCGATCATGGTGTCCAGGCCGACCTGCTCGGCGTCGTGGGCTTCGATCTCGGTGGGGTCGCGGCCCTGCTGGTGGCGTCCAACCGCAAGCTCGGTGCCGCGGTCAGCGTCGGCGGTCAGGAAGCGGGCGAGTTGCCGGCGCTGGTCGAAATCGCAGGCAAGCTGACCAGCCCGTGGCTGGGCATCTACGGCGACGCGGGTGACGAACTGGGCGCGGCCGAGGTCGAGCAACTGCGGGAGGCGGCGGCGTCCTCGGGGGCGGTCACCAACGTCGTGCGGTACCCCGGTGCCAACCACCGGTTCGACGCCGACCCGGACGCCGCGGTGGAAGCCTGGCAACGCACGCTGAGCTGGTTCGACGCGCACCTCCGGTGACGTAAAGTCGCCGTGTGACCAACGCCGTTGATACACCCGAAGTCCTTTGGCGTCCTTCGCCTGAGCACGTCGCCGACTCGCGGATCCAGGCCTTTCGTGACTGGTTGCGCACCGAACGTGACGTGACGGTCGCCGACTATGACGAGCTGTGGCAGTACTCGGTGACCGATCCGGATGGATTCTGGGGCGGGCTCGCCGATTTCCTGGGCGTGCGCTGGCGCGCGAAGCCGGAGCAGGTGCTCGCCGACGCGCGCATGCCGGGCGCGCGCTGGTTTCCCGGCGCCACGCTGAACTACGCGGAGAACGCGCTGTCCGGAGGCGTCGCGGGCGCCGCCAAGGCCGACGACGAGCTCGCGGTGATCTTCCACCGCGAGGACGGCGTCGAGGCCCAGCTGACCTACGGCGAGCTGCGAAGCCAGGTCGCGGCCGCGCGTGCCGCGCTGGCCGAGCTGGGCGTAGGCAAGGGCGACCGGGTCGTCGCGCTGGCGCCGAACTGCCCGCAGACGCTGGTCGCGTTCCTCGCCGCGGCGAGCCTGGGCGCCACGTGGTCGTCGTGCTCGCCGGACTTCGGGATACGCGCGATCGCCGACCGGTTCACCCAGATCGAACCGAAGGTACTGATCGCCGTCAACGGCTACGTCTACAATGGACGGTCGTTCGACGTGCGCGGCACGGTGAGCCGGCTGCGCGAGGAGATCCCGTCGCTGGCCGCCACGGTGCTCGTCGACTACGTCGGCACGGGCACCCTCGACGGCGCCCTGTCCTGGGACGACCTGCTAGCCAAGCATGCCGGCGCGGCGCTCGAGTTCGAGCCGGTGCCCTTCGACCATCCGCTGTGGGTGCTGTACTCGTCGGGTACCACGGGCCTGCCGAAGGGCATCGTGCACGGGCACGGTGGGATCACCGTCGAGCACCTCAAGGCGCTCGTGCTGCAGATGGACCTCGGGCCCGGCGACCGGTTCTTCTGGTTCACCACCACCGGCTGGATGATGTGGAACTTCGTGATCGCCGGCCTGCTCGCCGGGTCGACGATCGTGCTGTTCGACGGCAGCCCCGGCCATCCCGACCTCGGAGCGCTGTGGCGCCTGGCCGAGCAGCACCGGATCACCTACTTCGGCACGTCGGCGCCGTTCATCCAGAGCTGCCTCAAGGCGCACCTCGAACCGGCCGCGCGCTTCGACCTGTCGAGCTTGCGTGCGCTCGGGTCGACCGGCGCGCCGCTGAGCGTCGAAGGGTTCCGCTGGATCGCCGAGAAGGTCGGCAAGGACGTGCAGATCTGTTCGGTGTCGGGCGGCACCGATTTGTGCGCGGCGTTCGTCGCGTCGGCCCCGGATGTGCCGGTGTGGCTGGGCGAGCTGTCGTGCCGGGCACTCGGCGCGGCGGTGTGCGCGTTCGACGACGACGGCAAGGAGATCGTCGAGGAGGTCGGTGAGCTGGTCGTCACCAAGCCGATGCCGTCGATGCCGGTGTTCTTCTGGAACGACCCGGACGGCGCGCGGCTGCGCGACGCGTACTTCGACTACTACCCGGGCGTCTGGCGGCACGGCGACTGGATCCGGATCACCGCGCGCGGGTCGGCCGTGATCTACGGTCGCAGCGACTCGACCCTGAACCGGGGCGGCGTGCGGATGGGCACGGCCGAGTTCTACCGGGTCGTCGAGGGCTTCGACGAGATCGCCGACTCGCTGGTGATCGACACGTCCTCCGCGGGGAATACGGAGGGTGAACTGGTGTGTTTCGTAGTGATGGCACCGGGAGCCGGCATGGCGGCGGTCGAGCCCGCGCTGCGTGCCGCGCTGCGAGCGGAGCTGTCGCCACGGCACGTGCCGGATCGGTTCGTCGAGGTGGCTGAGGTGCCCCGCACGCTCAACGGTAAGAAGTGCGAGGTGCCGGTGAAGAAGATCCTTGCGGGCGTGTCGCCCGAGCGGGCGGTGAGCCGGGACGCACTGGCCAACCCGAAGGCGCTGGAACCGTTCGTCGCGCTGGCCAGAGGGGAGTAGGGGGACGGGTTTGACGACGGGGAGGGCGTTGACCGGCGAAAGACAACACGCACCCGCGTTGTGGCGGCTGACGGGGGCGGCGTCGGTGGCTGCCATCACCTGGGTGACCAGGCTGGTCGGGCTGTTCGCCGTCGTGTCGGTCGTGCTGCCTGCCGGGCGGCGGGGGATGCGTGGGCATGTCTCGGAGTGGCTCGAGCTGCCGCAGGACGCGACGACGGCAGCCGCCGCGGTCGTGCTCGTCACCGGGGTGCTGCTCATCCTGCTGGCATCCGGGCTGCGCCGGCGCAAGCGCCGCGCGTGGCAGCTGGCGCTGGCGGGCAGTCTGCTGCTGGCCGTGTCGCACCTGGGCCTGCGGCACGTGTTCGGCGCCGGGATCGTGTCGGTCGCCCTGGCCGTCGCGTTGATCGCGAACCGGCGGTACTTCATCGCGATCCCCGACCCGGTGACCGGCAAGTGGCGGTCGGTGCGGGTGTTCGTGCAGCTCGTCGTCGCCGGTCTGGTGATCGACTTCGCGCTGCTGTCGTTCGCGCCGGACAGTGCGGTCGAACCGCTGGGCGTCGCGGGCCGGCTGGAGGAGTCCGCGCTGGCGCTGATCGGGGTCAGCGGCCCCGCGGTGTTCCGGGTCATGTGGATGGAGGATCTCGTCGCGTCTGTCGGGCTGCTGTTCGGGCTGGGTGCGGTGCTGCTGGCGGCGTATTTCCTGCTGCGCTCGGCGGAACCCGCGCCGCACCTGTCCGAGGAGGACAAGGTCCGGCTGCGCGTCCTGCTCGATCAGCACGGGCAGCGGGACTCGCTGGGCTACTTCGCGTTGCGGGACGACAAGTTCGTGGTGTTCTCCCGCAGTGGCAAGGCCGCGATCACGTACCGGGTGATCGCGGGCGCGGCGGTCGCGTCGGCGGACCCGGTCGGCGACAACGAAGCGTGGCCAGGCGCGATCGAGGAGTTCCTGGCGGTCTGCCGTCGGCACGGCTGGGTGCCTGCGGCGATGGGCTGCTCGGAACTGGGCGCGACCGTCTGGGCGCGGTACCACCTGGACGTACTGGAGATCGGCGACGAAGCCGTGGTCGACGCGGACACGTTCACTCTGGAGGGCCGCGTCATGCGGGGGGTGCGGCAGGCCGTGTCGCGCACCAAGCGGGCGGGCTACACGGTGCAGGTGCGGCGCGCGGATGACCTTGCGCCCGGCGAACTGGCCGAACTGGAGTCGCTGTCGGTCACGTGGCGCGGAAGCGATGTCGAGCGCGGCTTCTCGATGGCGCTGGGGCGGATGGGCGATCCGGGCTCGGTCCTGGTGACGGCGTCGCAAGAGGACCGGATCCGAGGCCTGCTGCAGTTCGTCCCGTGGGGTTCCGACGGGTTGTCGCTGGACGTCATGCGCCGCGATCGCACGGCGGACAACGGTGTCAACGAGCTGATGATCTCGGAACTGTTGCTGGCCGCCCGTGATCATGGCGTGAAATATGTCTCGCTGAACTTCGCGGCATTCCGCAAGCTGATGGAACAAGGCCGGCGCATCGGTGCCGGCCCGGTCGCCCGCATCTCGGCGAAGGTGCTGAGCTGGGCATCCCACTGGATCCAGATCGAGAGCCTGTACCGGTTCAACGCCAAGTTCCAGCCGCGCTGGGTGCCACGCTTTCTGGTGTATCCGGGCGTGCGGGAGCTACCCAGGGTCGGCGTGGCGGTCTTCGAGGCGGAGGGCCTGGGCGGCCGTTCCCGCAGGCTGCTTCGCCTCCTGGGCCGCTCGGCGGTGTGACCTGCAGGCGGCGCGGGTCGGCGAGCCGGCGACCGCGCTGCCGGAGCGGCCTCGGCGCGGCGAGGGGGTACTTGGAAACGATGTTGCCGGGATGTGTAGGCTGTTTGAGCAGTGGTCGTCCGGGAGGCTTCGCCTAGTCTGGTCTATGGCGCCGCACTGCTAATGCGGTTGGGGGTAACCCCCCCTCCCGGGTTCAAATCCCGGAGCCTCCGCTCAGCACCGGTTCGCCGGATGCTAAGTTAACAACTGAACAAGCGCCCGTAGCTCAACGGATAGAGCATCTGACTACGGATCAGAAGGTTAGGGGTTCGAATCCCTTCGGGCGCGCGTCTGGTTGAGACAGCAATACAGGAAACCCCCTGGTGACAGGGGGTTTCTTGGCGTTCGGCGGCATTGCGGGGCCTGTCCGCGGCGAGAGCGTCTGTCTGGCCATCCAGCATTCGTCCAACACGCGAGGCCCTGTCCTCCCGCGTGTCACGCCGCTGGCGCATCGCCCTGGCCCCGCTCCCTCAGCACCTTGATCCGCCGGGCGTCGAGCGTGTCGGCAACCTCGTCCAGCCGGTCGGGGAACAGGTGCCCATAGACGTTGAGCGTCATGGCCGCGTCCGCATGTCCGAGCATCTGCTGAACGACCTTCACGTCGGCGCCGGCCGCTATCGCTAATGACGCGGCAGTGTGGCGCAACTTGTGCGGAGTCAGAGCCTCCACGTCAAGGCGGCCCCTGCGGGGCCGCTGATCCGGCCCTCATCGTGTCGAACCGCCAGACGCGGGCGTGGGGCTGGCGCCGGTCCCGCGCGGCGGTTCGACACAGGCCGGGCGACCCCGCAGCCGCCGCACCAGGGGAGAAAGAACAAACGATGCCCTCGCCGGGCAGGCAGGCTCCAAGGATGACCACCAAGCACACCTGAGCGGTCACCAGACGTCGAACGCCTGTGCCACGCCCTCGCGCGCTGCGTGCTCGCGGCGTCGAGGCACTTGGCGTAAACCCGCAGGAGCACGGTGAGGCTGTGCCCCGCCCACCGGCCACCCGAGGCGGCTCGACATCGCCGCTCAGCCACGCCGACGCACGCGTGCAGCAAGTCGTACGAAGTTTCGCGAGCCGCCCGGCGGCCACCTGTTCGGTGAACTCCGCGTCGCTGGCGGCAGCCCAGACGCGGCCATAGACGCTGCTGCCCATTCGTCAGCTCGTACCCACGCCTGTTCAGGGGCGCCCGGGATCGCCCGGTAAACGGCCACCGTCGTAGCCGTGCGTTCGGCTGGTGGATGGCGAACTTACGGCAGCTATCCGTGCCGATTGACGATCACCTGGTGCCGCCTCGGACTGGTTGCGGACGGGGTCCTGAGCTGATTGCCCAGTGAACTGGTCGCCATGGCGGTGGCGCAGGTGCTGCAGCCTTATAACAGCGAGCGACGCTGGATCCGACAGGTTCATGCCGACGCTGAGTACTCGAGGTTGGCCGGTGTGTGTGGGACGCGGACTGAAAAGGCCGAAAGACCCTTGTAATCCCTATGCCGGCGAGGATCGTCGGTATAGGGGGGAGGCACAGTAGGGCTCCGCCCGTGAAGATTCTACTTAGGAGAGAGGAGGGACCGATGACCGTACTCGTAACGGTGCGATTCGCCATTGACCCGGACAGGCTGGAAGCAGTCGCCCGGGAGAACATGGACAGCCTGCGGCGGATCGGCCAGCGCGAGAGACCATGGCCTTATTTCACACCGTTTCTACGGTAACGACGACGGTGTCTTCGTCGTAGACCACTGGGCGGATGCGGAGTCGTACCGTGCGTTCTTCGCCGCGTCCCCCGATATCGGCGAGTTGATGAGCAAAGCGGGCGCGACCAGCGAACCGCAGATCAGTTTCTATCGACCGCTCGCCGTCGACGATGTGGTCGAACCGGCAGCGACGATCACCTGAGGAGCCATTATGCCAGTCGTGATGTACATGGAATGGGACGGCGTCACGCCTCAGCAGTACAACGAGGCGCGCAGCAAGGTCGGGTGGGAGATCGACGTTCCGCCCGGTGCGATTCTGCACGTACCCTGCTTCACCGACAGCGGACTCCGCGTCACCGACGTGTGGGAGTCCGCTGAGGACTTCCAGGCTTTCGTCGACCGGCGTCTGATGCCCGTCGTGCGCGAAATCGGCATCACCGGTGAACCGCGGGTGGACATTCGCCCGTTGCACGAGCACGTGTTCGCCCCCCATCTCGACAAGGCCGTCGTCTGACCGACCCAGTCGGCGCCGACAAACCATCACCACACAAACCGCGTCGACGTCTTTTCCGGCCGGATGACGATACGAAGGGCGCGAACGCTGTTGGTGGGTCATGCTCAGAGTGCTGGCGGACGGAGAATTGAGACGTGATGCCGCTCTACCTATCGAGGTTCAGCTACACGCCAGAGACGTGGGCCAGGCTGATCGGCAACCCGGAGGACCGTCAAAAGGCCGCGGCGTAGCGCGAAATCGTCCACCCCCAGCACCCGTGGCGTCGCCCGGTCGGGATCGGGCAGCGCGCGCACCATCCGCAGCAACGTCATCCGGCTGACCGAGGCCGCCAACTGCCGGGTCAACCGCGCACCGGCCCGACCGCCCAACGCCAACCCGACCGCACACAACACCCGCTCCAAAATCCCGGTGCGTCGGGCATATCGAGCGGTCAGGCCGGGTACCTGCTCGGCGAACGTGGTCTTCACACAGTCGGCGTTGTCGCAGAACAACCGCCGGACAGTCAACCGAATCAGCACCTCCCGCCCGGCCGAGGCGGTGTCGGACAGACGGCGCTCGTAGCGACTGTGCACCCGATCAGACACCATCCCACACCCCGGACACGCCGCCGGCCCGCCACCGGTCCTGGCCCGGATCTGCACCACGCGGCCAGCCGCCGACACGGCCTCGATCCGCACCCCAGCGAGATGCGGCCACAGGACCGAAACAAGATCAAGATCAACACACCGCGGCCATGATCAACTACGCGGCCGGGCGCACAAGACCCGGGGCCAATCACGGAAAGCGTGCCAGAACCAGATTTCACGCGCCGCCGACAACAGCCACGATGACCGGCCAGGCCTAACCCCACAGTTTGATGATGTTCGTGTGAACCGGTCGGAGATGTGTGGGGGCTTTAGTGGCCGGCAATGCATTACGAATGTAGGCGAACATCCGCGCCGGGTATGTCTACGTCATCAGTAACCTCGGTCATTCGGAAAGGACTCTGCATCGCCGCGAGTTGTTCCGGACAACACCGGCCGAAGTGGACGTGCTCCTGCGTCAGCTGGCGCGCAACATCCTCGATTACACCGCCGCTGCCGATCCCGCGCCGGGGTCGCCGCCGGCCTGAGCTACAGCCGCGACCACGCGAGCGGATGGACCGGTCCTGGTGCAATCGCTTCCGTGGCCGGCTTTCCGCGTTCTCCTTGTCGTCCCAAGGGAATCGAACTCTGTCAACGGCTTGGGTACGTCGCGACGTAGATGGCGGTCTGCTCGCCGTCGCCGTCGTGGGAGCGGTCCCTGAACTCCTCGAGGAGGTTCTGGAGCCGGTCTTCGAACTCGGTCAAGTCGTTGCGGGCCAGCCGCACAACGAGCCGTGTCTGCCGCACGTCGGTGAGTGGGACCTCCGCGATCTCGGCGAGGTAGGCCTCCAGCATGGCCTCGGCGACGGAGGTGTCGGCGCCCAGGCTGAGGTGCCAGGACAGTCCGGTGGACAGGTACGGGATCTCCTTGGCGCCCCGGTTGCCCCTGCGTGGCGCCTGAGGTGTGAGGAAGCCGGTGTCGACGAGCTTGCGCACGTGGTGCAGCGTCGTGGCGGGATCGCGCCCCAGGCGCCCGGCGAGTTCCTTGTTCGTCAGCGCTTCCCGGTAGGTCAGCCGGATGATGCGCAGCCGGATTCCAGACGCGAGCGCGTTCGCCTCGGCCTCGGTCGCCTTGCGCCGTTTCGACACGGTTTCAGAGTAAAGGCAATCAGTGATTGACACTTTCCAATCACTCGCGGGATGCTCATGCTGTGCGGAGAGACTCCCTGTGGTTCCACGCCGACTTCCGCCGGCTGTGGGCGGGCGAAACGGTGAGCGAGGCGGGCAGCTTCGTCGGCCAGACCGTGATCCCGCTGCTCGCGGCCACCGTCCTGGCGTCCACACCGTTTCAGATGGGGCTGCTCACCGCCGCGGAGAACGCGGCTTTCCTGCTCATCGGGCTGCCCGCGGGGGTTTGGGTGGACCGGATGCGCCGCCGCACGCTGATGCTGCGCGCCGATTTCACCCGCGCCGCGCTGCTGTGCACAGTGCCGGTCGCGTGGTGGTGTGGGGTGCTGACCCTGGTGCAGCTGATCGTGGTGGCCTTGCTGGTCAGCGTCGGCACGGTGTTCTTCGATGTGTCCTACCAGTCCTATCTGCCCTCCCTCGTCGGGCGTGCGCACCTGCTGGAGGGCAACGCGAAGCTGCAGGCCAGCCAATCGGTGGCCCAGGTCGTCGGACCGGGCGTCGGCGGGGCGCTCACCCAGCTGGCCGGCGCCGCCAACGCCGTGCTCGCCACCGGTCTCGGCTATCTCGCCTCGGGCCTGTTCCTGCTGCGGATCACCGCCGCCGAACCCGAGCCGCGTCCGCACGACGGGCTACCGCTGCGGACGCGGATCGCCGAGGGGCTGCGGTTCGTTTTCGCCAACCCGACGCTGCGGCCGATCACGCTGTGCACCAGCACGGCGAACCTGGCCTCGACAATCTTCCAGTCCATGCTGATCCTCTTCCTGACCAGAAACCTCGGCCTGAGTGCGGCGGCCGTGGGCGGCCTGCTCACCGCCTCCGGCGCGGGCGGGGTGCTCGGCGCGCTCCTCGCCGGATGGCTGACACGCCGCCTCGGGCAGGCCCGGTCGATCTGGCTCGTCCCGACGCTGACCTGGCCGTTCCAGATCTTCACCCCGCTTGCGGGAACGGGCTGGCAGATCGTGCTGGTGGCGGTGGGCATGACGGTGATGAGTTTCGGGGTGATCGTCTACAACGTGGCCCAGGTCAGCTACCGGCAGGCCATCTGCCCAGACCATCTGCTCGGCCGGATGAACGCCACCGTCCGGTTCGTGGTGTGGGGCACGATGCCGATCGGTGGCCTCGTCGGCGGCGCCCTCGGTGCCTGGTTGGGTGTCGGGAACACCCTCTGGTGCGCCTACCTGCTCCTGCTGCTGCCGATCGCGCTCCTCGTGCTCTCACCGCTGCGCACCATGCGCGACGTTCCACAGGCCGCCCACACGTGATCGGCGCGCCACTCTGCGAACGGCTTACCCGCCGCAGGTTTCGTGCTTGCTCACGCGGCGGGCGTGCGTCACTTGGTGGGCTGAGCAGTGGGCGCGAAACCGGCGGTGGGACCAGCGGGCCAGCGCGGCCGCGATGCCTGTGACGACAACGGTTTCGGCGAGCAGCGATAGCCACACCGTGATCATCAGGGCACCTCCTGCGTTGCCTGTGGTCGGCCACGGATGAGTAGGCGCGCACCGGCCAGATCGACTGCCCACACCTGTACCGAGCCGCAGGCGCAACGAATCCACACCGTCAACCCGTCCGTCGTATCGTGCCGCGACAGCACTTTGAACGGCTGTGTCTCAGGCCATCCGCAATATGGGCACCTGCCGCTCATCGCGAACCCCTTCCCAATCGGCGTCACTTCCAGCTTGGTGCGATGCTCTGGACAGGTCCAGGTTGCGTTTCTCGGCACTACTGTGAAGAATCGACTACATGATTGATCTGCGTCGGCTTCATGTGCTGCGCGCGGTGGACCATTACGGCACGGTGACCGCGGCGGCGCAGTCGCTGCACTTCACTCCGTCTGCGGCGTCCCAGCAAATCCGTCAGCTCGGCCGGGAACTGGGTGTGGCCCTGCTCGAGCCGCACGGCCGCCGGGTACGGCTCACCGCTGCGGCGCACCGACTTCTGGCACACGCGGACGACATCGAGGCCCGCTGGGAACTCGCTGAGCTGGACCTGCGTGCCGACGGCGACGAGCCGGCCGGGATTCTGCGCATGGCCGGCTTCCCCGTCGCGGTGACCGCGCTGCTCGCCCCGGCCGCGGCGGGGCTCGTCGCGCGCTATCCCCGGCTCACGCCGCGGATCGCCGAGGCCGAGGCTTGGGACTGTTTCGATCTGCTTTTCGACGGGGACGCCGAGCTGGCTGTCGTCGAGGCCAAACCGGACGAGCCGCCGCGCGACCGGGCCCGGTTCGACCAGCAACCACTGCTGGACGACCCGTTCGACCTGATGGTCCCCGCCGGCCACCGGCTTGCCGGTCGCGAGCGGGTGGACCTCGCCGAGACCGCCGACGACCCCTGGATCGTGCCCGGCACGGCGTGCACCTGTCGCACACACGTCCTGTCCGCCTGCGGCGCGGCCGGCTTCACTCCGAACGCCGCACACGACGCGACGAACTGGAACGGCACCATCGCCCTGGTCGCGCACGGCCTCGGCGTGGCGCTGGTACCCCGGCTGGCTCAGGTGCCGGCGAACGCCGCCGTCGTCCGGATACCCTGCACCGGCGAGCCACGGCGCAAGATCCTCACCGTCACCCGGCACGGCGGCCGCACCAACCCCACCATCGCCGCCGCACTCGACGAGCTGCAGCGCCTGGCCCCCGCCCTGCTCACCGTCTGACGCAAGGTGTCGTTCTCGTTGGAACATCGCTGGGGGTGATGTCGTTGCCCGAACGCACGTCCGGACTTTCCGTCGAGTCGTATGACATCGAGTTGCGGCTCGATGCGCCGCCGGCCGAGAATGGCCGCCCGCTTGCCATATCCAACGTATTGGAGGTTGCGGCGCATTTTCCGTATGCCGTCGACGGACGCGGCGTGCGGCGCGCGACCGATCCAGACGGCGCCTCGTATGTGTACGGCATGAACTTCCCAACCGCGTCAGCCCGCGTCTTCTGTTGCTTTGACGACCCTGGCCTGCGGGCATCGGTCAAGGTGACGATGTCGGTGCCGAACGGGTGGACATGCCTCGCACCGCCGTGCCGTCCCAAGGAAGTGCGGTGCCACTGGCTGCACGCCCAACGCTCGCGGGCTGCCGAACGAGACCGGGGACGGCAGATCGCCGACCTGATGGCGCAGTCCATCACCTTCTACGAACACCAACTTGGCCTGCCGTACCCATACAAGAAGTGCGAAGCAGTGTTCGTGCGGGACCTTCCCTCGCTCGCCTTCTCCACCCCCGGCCTCATCCTGTTCGCCGATCGAGTGCTCGACCTCATCGCGACACGCGGCCCGCAATATGCCGCCACCGTTGTCAGCCACGAAATTGCCCACGCCTGGATCGGCAGCCTGGTCGACTGTGGTGACGCGCCATGGCTCGTCGAAGCATGCACGACGTACCTGGCCAGAAACGCGGTCGTCCATCTCCTGCCGGGCAGCCGGCCATGTGTCGCGCCGGTAGTCTTCTCTAGTTCCTTGATGAGCTCGGCGTCCGAGCAGTGCGCGCGTCCGGTGGCGGCGGCAGACAGGGCGAGGAGAGTGGTGCGGCGACGGAGTCAGGTGCCTGCCCGGGTGAGATGGGGCAGGATGACCGGTCCGCCGCTCGGCGGCGGGGCGCCGATCAGGACGGACATCTGACGTAACTGGTCGTTGTGCGTCGCCCGGTAGGTGGCCTCCTCCGGGGTCATCAGCCCGGCCTCCCGCATCTGGGCGAACAGCTTGCACAGCACCGTCGCGAGCCGGAACGTCGTGAACACCAGGTGGAAGTGGAGGTTGCCGGCACGCCGGCCGGTGGCCGCCTCCCAGCGCTCGACCAGCTCGTCGGGCGTGCCGATGCCGGGGAGGTCGTCGGCGTAGGTGCCGTTCATGACGGCCCACCAGCCGAGGTCGGCCTCGGCGCCGGCGAGCGACACCGTGTCCCAGTCCAGCACGCTGACGCACCGGTAGTCCCGGAAGATGATGTTCTCGATACGGGCGTCGCCCCAGCTGATCCCCGTGCATTCGCCGGGCGGCACATGCGCCTGGAGGTACTCCCAGCCGGCCTCGAGCAGTTCGTGGTCGCGCCTTGGCCGCACCCAATCGAGATAGCGCCGCCAGTAGTCGAGGTGGGCGCTGAGCCCATCGCGTCCGTCGGCGGATTCGAGGAACGGGAACTTCGAGGCCGGCACCTGGTGGAGCGCGGCGAGGGCGTCCACGGCCGTCTCCCACAGCCGCCGGCGCTGCGCGGGAGTCGCGTCGCGGACGAAACCGGCCTCGCTCCAGTGCGGGTTGTCACCAGGGACGTCGCCCGCGATCCGGTCCATGACGAAGAACGGCGCACCAAGGATGGACGGGTCGCCCTCGAACCCCCACACCCGAGGCACCGGCACGCCGGGCGCCTCCGCCAGCGCTTCGTACATCCGGAATGACGTCTCGATATCCGCGTCGAGATACAAGGCGTTGTCTGTCGCCACCCTGGCCACCATCGCCGCCTCGTGCTCGCCGCGGGCGTCGGACCAGCACGCGTCGAAGAGCAGGGTCTCGTTGGCCACGCCCGTCCCGCGTGGCGTCGAGAGCGCGTCGACCCGGACCGCCGATGTGGCCCCGAGCGGCTGGCGGAGCCAGTTCCCGAGCGTCGCCTTCAGCTGTCCGGGTTCGCGTTGCGACCCCCGGAGCGGAGCCACGTAGCCGCGGTCTTCGTTGACATCGGCCATCTCTCGGCTACACCTCCGCGGGGCCCAGCCGGGGTGGGAACGCGTTGAGCGGATCGGACCGTTCGAGGTAGGTCTGTCCGGCCTCCCCGTCCCAGTCGCTGGTCCCGTGGTTGAGCACGTACATGAGGCCGTTTCCGGAAAGTTCCTTGCCCACGGCGAGGCTGTGCGCCATCGCCAGCCAGAGCGAGCGGCGGGTGACGATGGTGGTATCGAGCTTGCCGCCCGGCCATTCCAGCCCGATCGGGAGCGTCTCCGGGTCCATGGTCAGCTGCTCGAGCCGCGGAGTGGTGGTGACCCGGGCGTGGTGCAGCGTGCCGTCCGCGTCCACGACGTAGCCGCCCTCGAGCGAGATGGCGCCATCCGGACCCCAGTAGCGGGAAAGCCCCCATGCCCGGCCGCTGTCCGGGTAGAGCGTTCCGGTGATTACGTGACCGCCCCACGGGGCACCGGTGTTGCCCCCGCGAGGGCCTCGCGAGTGATCCCGCCACCCGAATCCGTGGAAGTCGTGAGTACCGCGCTGCAGAGCGACCGTCCCGTTGGCGCGGTACAGCTGCTCGTAGTGATGCGTCGCCCAGCCCTGTCCGCGCATGCTGCCCTGGCCGGTCTCCGCTTCGGCCGCCGCGTGCGCGTCCCACGCCGGGACCGCCATCTCGACGTCGAGATCGAGCGAAAACGGTTGCATCGGCCCGACCCTGGCGCGCCCTTCGGTCATCTCCTTGTTCGACGTGTGCAGGCCGAACCCGTCGAAGGACACTCGCCAGCGGCGCCACGGCTCGAGACAGCGGAATGCCAGGTTGGCGCCCGCGGGCCGCTGTTCCTCGGGCGTGCGGTGATAGGCCACCATGGAGAGCACCCCGTCGTCGCCCGGCAGGCACACGTAGGCGCGGTCTTCCCACATACCCCAGTCGTTGGGGACGGTCCCGAGATGCAGCCACAACCCGATGTCGCTCGTCGGGTCGTACAAGGCGAAAAGCAGGTTTTCCGACCAGAACGGGATGTCCGGCCGCGTCGGTACGATGGTCTCTCGTTCGTCGGGCATTCCCGACGACCAGTCGACGGTCATCGGCCCCCCTCCAGGATCGGGCTCAACGCCTGGCGTCGATAGCTCCTAGTTTGTCTAAGGTCCTGACACCCTCATGTCAAGGGTTGCCGGCGCATGGCGGTCGGAGTCGTTGTCTGTTCGGGCGGTGCATGCTTACCCTGCGGAGATGTTGCGGGAGATTCCCCGGGTCGATCTTGCCGACGCGTCAGTCGCGTCGGTGGACCGGCGGCGCGAGTTCGCCGAGACCGTGGAGTGGGCGCTGCGCGAGATGGGATTCGTCTTCGTCCGAACCCGTGACGTCGCACGGATGCTGGCTGGAGTCTATGCCGCGTACGAAGACGTCTTCACGCGTCCCGCGGCCGACCTCGAGCGGTATCGGCGGCCCGCGATCCACTACCTGCGCGGTTACACCCCGCTCGGCGTCGAGACGGCGGCGGCGTGCCGGCGCACCGGGGAGGACGGTCAGCCCCAACCCGATCAGCGCTCGTGCTGGCTCGTCGGCCCGGAATCGGTCGCGGACGCATCGCTGAAGGACCGTTTCCCGGCCTTCTACGCCGACAACGTGTGGCCGGACAACGCTCCCGACTTCCGGGACAACGCGATCTCCTTGTTCGATGCCCTCAACGACGTGGGCCTCACGATCCTCCGCGCCCTCGAATCGCAGCTCGGCTGTGCCGACGGATTCTTCGCCGACATCACCCGCGACGCGAGCACGGCGCTGCGACCGCTGTGCTACCCGCCGATCACGGCCGAGCAGATCGGGCGGGTCGTGTGGGGTTGCCGGCACACCGACGGAAACCTCGTGTCGGTCCTCCCGCCGTCGACGGGCAAGGGCCTCAAGGTCAAGCTCCGTCGCGGGGGCTGGATCGAGGGCACCGCACCGGAGGGGCACTCCATCGTGCAGGTCGGCGACATGCTGCAGTACCTGACCGGGGGCTATCTGCGCTCGGCCGTCCACCGCATCGACGCACCCGCCGCGCCGACCGAGCGGAGCCGGTACTCCAGCCCGCTGTTCATCTACCCACGCGCCGACGTCGACCTACGGCCGGACGAGCGCTGGGGCGCCAACCCGCGGAAATATGGGTCGATTACCGCAGCCGCGTTCTTCGAGACCCGGCTACGGTCGATCGGGCTGGGTGAGCCGCCGGGGTAGCAGTTGATCTTGGAGGGTCTGGGCGAGCCACCGCTCGTACCGTTGCGGTGACCAGCGCCGGTCGGCGACCAGCAGTGTGAACACCTCGGGCGACATCAGCGCGTGGATGATGTCCGCGGCGTCCTGTTCGCGGAGCCCGGGACGCAGGGCGCCGGAGCGGGCGAGCGACCGTGCGATCTGCTTTTGCCCAGCACCGCGCTGCCGGGCCCGCTCCGCCAGCAGCGCCGCCGCGTCGCGGTCGGAATCCGCGGCACCGGCCAGAACGCGGTACAGCGGCGAGGTCCGGACGTTGACCGCGCGGCAGATGGCGGCGAAGCCCGCGAGTTGCCTCGCCGGGTCGGGCTCGTGCAGCAGGGCCTGTGCGGCGGGCTGGTCCACGACGTCGCCGGCGTCCTCGCTTCCGGCGACGGCGGCCTCGATCAACGCGGTGAGGATGCCCAGCTTCGAAGCGAAGAGCCGATAAACCGTGGCGGGCGGGATCTGCGACCGTTCGCTGATCGCGTCCATGGTAGTGGCCGCGTAACCGCGCTCGACGAACAGTGCCCTGGCCGCCTCGACGACCGCCGCGCGGGCCAGCCGCGTTCGTGCCTGCGCCTTCGTACTCGCCACGGAATGAGAGTAGCACTATTGATTTGAGAGCAGTACTCTCAAGCTGGAGGTCGTCGGAAGGGAGCGATCATGGCACGCATCTCGCCCCGCCGGGCGCCGCTGCGCGTGCGGCTGGTGTACCACTTCGTGCGCCGCGGCTTGGCCAAGGTCACCGGCAGGGACACGGCCAAGGTCATCGAGCCGCTGCAGATGTACGCGCACGTGCCCGCGCTGTTCTCCGGTTACGTCAGGCTGGAACGTGCGACCGCCGCACTGCACGGGCTCGAGCCACGTCTGCACGCACTGGCCGAGCTGAAGGCTGCCACCCTCACCCACTGCGAGTACTGCATCGACCTCGGCTCGGCGATTGCCCACCGCTGGGGTCTGACCGACGCCGAGCTGCTCGCGCTGCCCGACCACGTGTCGAGCCCGCTGTTCTCCGATCTCGACAAGCTCGTGCTCGACTACGCCGTCGCCATGAGCCGCACGCCGGTCGAGGTGCCCGACACCCTGTTCGACAGGCTCCGGCAGCACTTCAGCTCGGCGCAGATCGTGGAGCTGACCCACTACATCGCGCTGGAGAACATGCGCGGCCGGTTCAACCTCGCCCTCGGTATCGGCGCCGCCGGGGTCAGCGACGGCATGGTGTGCGCCGTCCCGGCAGTCCATCGTGGACAGACGTCCAGTGGATCCGGTGCCGGAGAAGGGACCCCGACATGAACGACACGACCGGTCCGCGCGCCATCGCCGCGCCCCGCGTCACCGCGATGACCGGCCTCGTGCTCGCGGTGGGTGTGCTCGTCCAGGGCCTGCTCGCGGGCGGTTTCCTTGGCGGCGACCACCGGTGGTACGCCTGCCACGAGGCCCTGGGCATCGCGCTCGTGCTGCCGCCCGTGGTGAGCCTCGTGGCCGCACTGGTACTCCTGCGCCGGCAGCCCGAAGCGCGCTCCGCGCTCGCGACTCGGGTGTTCCTCCTCGCGCTCGTCATCACGGTGATTGTGACCGGCCATGCCGGGCGAAGTCTGCTCGCGGTGCACATCCCGGCCGCGATCGCGGTCGCCGGCATCGCCGTCCGCCAGGCCGCGGGTTTCGTTCGCGTGCCCAACCTCGCACCGCGCCGGTCACGAGAACGCGTGTGAACCGACCGTCGAGCACCGTTGACCCCCCGTGACGCGCGGGGGATTGGATGGTGGCCGGACGGGGTAACCGACAGACCATGAGTCGTACGCTGCTGGGGATTTACCTCAACGATCACCTCACGGGAGCGACCGTCGGCGTCGAGCTGGCGAAGCGGCTCGCGAGAACCGAAGGTGAGTGGGCGGGCAACGGCAGGCTCGAGCGGCTCGCGGAGGAGATCGAGCAGGACCGGGCCGCATTGCTCGAGATGATGGCCGCGATCGGCGAGCCGGTGCGGCGGATCGAGGCCGCGATGGGCTGGGTGGCGGAGAAGGCGGGCCGGCTCAAGCCCAACGGCAGGGTGGTGGCCCGGTCGCCGCTCAGCCGTGTGGTGGAGTTCGAAGCGATGCGGCTCGGGGTGGAGGGCAAGATCGCCGGCTGGCGCACGCTGCGCGCCCGCGCCGAGGTGGATTCGCGACTGGACGCGGACCGGCTCGACGAGCTGATCGCCGCCGGGCGCAGCCAGGCGACCCGCCTGGAGCGGCTGCGGACGCGCGCCGCGGCAGAACTGTTCGGGTAACCGTCCACAGTGGATCATGCCGGTACTGCCTGTTGCCGCTGGGCCATGGCGCGGCGCGCGATCCGCCGCGCGGCGGTGACGTTCATCCGCCACGTCGCCATCGCGACGCTCACGTCGAAATAACGCGCCACCGTCCAGTCCGTCCAGCCCTTGAACGCGGCGATCCGGGCCGCGTCGGTGGGAATCAGCAGCTCCCCGGACAGTTCCGCGGCCTCCTCCTCGATTTCCCGCACCCCGGCACGGCAGCCGTTCTCGCCGGTGAGCATGACCCCGAACGGATGCTCCAGCAGCACATGCGACATCTCGTGCGCCATCGTCGACCGGCGGCGCCGCGGCGGATGCACGTGGTTCTCGATGATGATCGCGCCGGGTGACGTCGGCACCAGCGCCGCGGAGAACACGTGCGGCCGCTCCTCGGTGAAGTAGCGCACGGATTCCTTGGGCAGCACCGGGTTCCGCAGATCGTAAACGTCTATTCCGTACAGCTCGGCCAGTGCGTACGGGTCGAGCGGGGCGAACACTTCGGTGCCCAGCTCCGCACGGACCTCCAGCGCGAGCTCTCTGGCTTCCTTCTTGAAACCGCGCCGCAGCGCCATCCGATATCCCCCCAGTCGCGCGAGCGTCAGCCGCTCGCGGTCTTGTGCTTGCTGTTCTTCGCTCTGAGGTGCCGCACCGTCACGCCGACGACGTCGAGTAGGTGCTGCTTGTCGTCCTCGCCGAGTTCCTCCTCCGCGCGCAGCAGCGGCGCCAGCTGAGCCTCCAACGTCGGCCGGGGACGCTTGTCGCGCAAGCCTTCCGGCCACACCATGAATGTCTCGGCGGGCATATTGAGCCATTGCACGAGCGCGATGAACCCGTCGAGATCGGGCCGGTGGCCGTTGCCCATGCGGCTGACCAGCGACGCGCTCACGCCCGCTTCGAGCGCGAGTTGCCGCCAGGACAGGCCGTTCGCCTCTCGTTGTGCGTCGAGAGCGGCGTAAAGCCCGCCCGTGTCCAGCCGTCCGGCCATGTGTTCACCCTCCGCGAAAATGTGCCGCCGCAGTGTCGCGGAGCACTTCCGCTCTTGCAAGGCGAGTATTTCGGTACTAACATAGCATTGCACTACTGAAACACCCGCGACGGGGGAGAGTTCGCCGCGGGACGCACTGGAAAGGGAACACGGTCATGACGGGCACGGTGTACTGGGTCTCGCCACTGTTGGGCAACTGGGACGTCCGGCGGGCGGACAAGGTGCTGTCGCACCACGAACGCAAGCGCGAAGCCGTGAACGCGGCGGCGCGGCTCGCGCGCGCCGACCGGCCCAGTCTGCTGAAAATCCAGCGACGGGACGGATCCGTGGAGAGCAGACGGGTCTACGGACCGGTGGGCGCTCCGTGGTGAGCCGCTGCCGCGGCGATGGGTGTCGAACATGAGTTCGAGCATAGGGGTGGGGTCCGACAGTTTGGCATCTTCGGGCCGGCGTCCGATCGGATGATTCCACTATGGACGGTTAGCTTTCCCTAGTGTGCCAGGGAAAGCCGCCGTCTGGCTAGGACTTCACCAGCCGGGCGATCGCGTCCGTGGCCTCGCGCACCTTGATCTCGGCCTCGTGGCCGCCTGCCTTCGCCGCGTCGACGACGCACGTGGAGAGGTGCTCGTCGAGCAGTTCGAGGGAGAACGACTGCAGCGCCTTGGTGGCGGCCGACACCTGGGTCAGGATGTCGATGCAGTACTTGTCCTCCTCCACCATCCGCTGAAGGCCCCGGATCTGTCCTTCGATGCGACGCAGGCGCTTGAGGTAGGCGTCCTTGTCGCCGCTGTAGCTCGCCATATCGCAGCCCACCTTCGTCATCGACTGCTGACAGCATACCGGGTACCGGCCGTTGATTCCCCATTACGGGTAGGGGGTATAGTCGATCACATGACTGAGACTGTCTACAACGTAACGGGCATGACCTGCGAACACTGTGTCAAAGCGGTCACCGAAGAGGTCGGGCGGATCGACGGGGTGCAGTCCGTCGCGGTCGACCTGCCTACCGGCGCGGTTACGGTCGTGAGCAGCGTCACGCCGAGCGAGGACGCCATTCGCGCGGCCGTCGACGAGGCCGGCTACCAGGTCGCTTGATGAGTGTCACCACGGGCGGGAGCAGCCTCGAGCTCGCCATCGGTGGGATGACTTGCGCGTCCTGCGCCACGCGTGTCGAGAAGAAGCTCAACAAGCTCGACGGCGTCACCGCCAGCGTCAACTACGCCACGGAGAAGGCGAAAGTGACCTTTCCGCCGGGCGTGGACCCGCAGCGCCTGGTGCAGACCGTGGAAGCGGCCGGGTACACGGCCACGCTCGAGCATCCCGACGGCGGCGAGTCCGGGGACCTCGAGCCGCTGCGGCAGCGGCTGGCCGCGTCCGTGGTGCTGTCGTTGCCGGTCGTCGCCACGGCGATGGTCGAGTCGCTGCAGATGGAGTACTGGCAGTGGTTCTCGCTCGTGCTGGCCACGCCCGTCGTGACCTGGGCGGCGTGGCCGTTCCACCGCGCGACGCTGGTCAACCTCAGGCACCGCACCGCGACGATGGACACGCTGATCTCGGTCGGCACCCTCGCCGCGTACCTGTGGTCGCTGTACGCACTGATCTTCGGCAGCGCGGGCGAAATCGGCATGACAGACCCGTTCGAGCTGACCGTCCAGCGCGTCGGCGGCGACGGCAACGTGTACTTCGAGGTCGTCACCGCCGTCACCACGTTCCTGCTCGCCGGCCGCTACTTCGAGGCGCGGTCCAAGCGCCGCGCCGGAGCCGCGCTGCGGGCGCTGCTCGAACTGGGCGCGAAGGACGTCGCTGTCCTGCGCGACGGGGCCGAGGTGCGCATCCCCGCGGACCAGCTGGCGGTCGGCGACCGGTTCGTGGTGCGGCCCGGCGAGAAGATCGCCACCGACGGCGTGGTCGAGGAGGGCTCCTCCGCGGTCGACGCGAGCATGCTCACCGGCGAGTCGGTGCCGGTCGAGGTCGCGCCAGGGCACACCGTCACGGGAGCCACGGTCAACGCCGGCGGCCGCCTGGTCGTGCGCGCCACGCGCGTCGGCTCTGACACCCAGCTGGCGCAGATGGCTCGGCTCGTCGAAGCGGCGCAGACGGGCAAGGCCCAGGTCCAGCGCCTCGCCGACCGCGTCGCGGGCGTGTTCGTGCCGATCGTGCTGGCGCTCGCACTGGTCACGCTGGTGGGCTGGCTCATCGCGGGCGGTTCGGCGTCGGCGGCGTTCACCGCCGCGGTCGCCGTGCTGATCATCGCGTGCCCGTGCGCGCTCGGTCTCGCGACCCCGACGGCGCTGCTCGTCGGCACCGGCCGCGGCGCGCAGCTCGGGATCCTCATCAAGGGCCCGGAGGTGCTGGAAAGCACCCGTCGCGTGGACACCATCGTGCTCGACAAGACCGGCACCGTGACCACGGGCCGGATGGCTCTCGCCGCCGTACACCCCGGCGAGGGCGAGGACCGCGGCGAGGTGCTGCGCCTGGCGGGGACGCTGGAGAACGCCTCGGAACACCCCATCGCGAAGGCGATCGCCGCCGCGGCGCCCGAGTACGGCGAGCTCACCGAGTTTCAGGGTCTCGAAGGCCTCGGCGTGCGGGGTGTCGTCGACGGGCGCGCGGTGCTCGCCGGGCGGCCCGCGCTGCTCGAACAGCAGGGCTTGCGGCTCGCCGGGCCGCTCGCCGACGCGCAGGCCGCCGCCGAACAGCTGGGGCAGACAGCGGTCGTGGTGGCGTGGGACGGCAAGCCGCGCGCCGTGCTCGCGGTCGCGGACACAGTCAAGACGACGTCCGCGGAAGCCGTCGAGCGGTTCAAGGGCCTAGGGCTGCACCCGGTGCTCCTGACCGGCGACAACGAGACGGTCGCCCGCACGGTCGCCCGCGAGGTCGGGATCGCCGAGGTCATCGCAGGGGTGCTGCCCGCGCAGAAGGTCGACGCGGTGAAACGCCTGCAGGACCAGGGATATCGCGTCGCGATGGTGGGTGACGGCGTCAACGACGCGCCCGCGCTCGCGCAGGCCGACCTCGGGCTCGCGATGGGCACCGGCACCGACGTCGCCATCGAGGCGGGTGATCTCACGCTCGTGCGCGGGGACCTGCGCGCGGCCGCGGACGCGATCCGGCTCGCCCGCCGCACGCTGGGCACGATCAGGGGCAACCTGTTCTGGGCGTTCGCCTACAACGTCGCCGCGCTGCCGCTGGCCGCGTTCGGACTGCTCAACCCGATGATCGCCGGTGCCGCGATGGCGCTGAGCTCGGTCTTCGTCGTCAGCAACTCGCTTCGGCTGCGCGCCTTCCGCTAGTTTCGCCGGTATGCCGGATGCGATTGTGATCGGCGGCGGGCAGGCAGGCCTCGCCGCCGCGTACGCGCTGAGACAGGGCGGCCTCCAGCCCCTCGTGCTGGAGGCCGGCACCGAGCCGGTCGGTTCCTGGCCGCTCTACTACGACAGTCTGAAGTTGTTCTCGCCCGCCGGCTACAGTTCCTTGCCCGGCAGGGCTTTTCCCGGCGATCCGCGCCGCTATCCGCATCGTGACGAGGTAATCGACTACCTCCGCGACTACGCCGCTCATCTCGACGCCGACATCCGGACAGGTCAGCGCGTCGCGTCCATCGAGCACGACGGAGAATTCGCCGTGCGGGCCGCCGACGAGTTCACCGCCCCGATCGTCGTGGCGGCCACCGGCGGTTTCGGCCATCCCCACCGACCTGCGCTGCCGGGTCTGGAGTCGTTCGCGGGAAAGGTGCTGCACGCGCGCGACTACCGCGAACCCGGGCCGTTCGCGGGACAGCGGATCGTGATCGTCGGCGCGGGCAACACGGCCGTGCAGATCGGCGCGGAACTCGCCGAGCACGCGACGGTCACCCTCGCCACGCGCAAGCCGGTCGGGTTCGCCCTGCAGCGTCCGCTCGGGCTGGACCTGCAGTTCTGGTTCACGGTGACCGGCGTGGGCTTCGTGACGATCGCGTCGCGCTACCGCAACCCCCCGCGCGTGCCGGTGCTCGACACCGGCATTTACCGGCGCGCGATCCGATCCGGGAAACCCGCTCAGCGCCGTATGTTCACGCGCGTGGACGAGGACGCCGTGACCTGGTCCGACGGCGTGCGGGAGCCGGTGGACACGATAATCCTCGCCACCGGCTACCGGCCCGACATCAGCTACCTGCCCGACGGTGCCGTCGATGAGGATGGGTTGCCCGCGCAGCACAAGGGCTTGTCGACCACTCACCCGGGGCTGGGTTTCGTCGGGCTGGAGTGGCAGCGCGGGTTGCTGTCGGCGAGTCTGCGCGGTGTCGGTCGCGACGCACGCTACGTGGTTCGGCGCCTCACGCGGCGCTGACCGTCACGCGTCGCGGCGATCCGGCACCGGACGCAGCGTCGCCGCGTCCCGCGACGCCATGTCGGCGCTGATCGCCTGCAGTGGCAGCAGTTGCTGGTCCACCCGCAGGGTCTGCAGGTGGTGCAACATGATGCCTTCGCGCAACGCCCACGGGCAGATGTCGATCGCCTCGATGTCCAGAGTGTCCATTGTGGCCTTGGCGACGATCGCGCCTGCGAGGATCTGGCGGGCCCGCGACGCCGAAATCCCGCGCAGGCGAGCCCGTTCCGAGGCCCGCATCTTGGCCAGCTTCGGGATCCACTCGTCCAGCGCCTCGACCGTCAGGCTCCGCCGCGCGAACGGTCCTTTCCGCTGCGGCGGCGCACCGGAAAGGCGCGCAAGCTGCTTGAAGGTCTTCGACGTGCCGACCGCTCGGGCCGGGACGCCTTCCCACCGCAACCGGTCGGCGACCTCGCGCAGCATCCCGCGCACCCAACGGCGGAGTTCCTTGACTTCCTTGCGGGACGGCGGATCGCCGTGCAGGAACTGCCGCGTCAGCCGGCCCGCACCGAGCGGAAGGGACAGGGTCAGGTCCGGTTCGGCGTCGCGGCCGAGGGCGATCTCGAGCGAGCCGCCGCCGATGTCGAGCAACAGCAGGCGCCCCGAGGACCAGCCGTACCAGCGGTGTGCGGCGGAGTAGGTGAGGCGGGCCTCGTCCTCGCCGGTCAGGTACTGCGGGCGAACCCCCGTGCGTTGCTCGATGCGGTCGAGGATGTCGTCGCGATTCGTCGCGTCCCGAATGGCGGAGGTGGCGAACAGGAAAAGCTGCTCGACGCGGTGTCTTCGCGCGGCGGCGAGCGTCTCGTCCACCGCGGCCACCACGCAGTCCACGCCGTCCTCGTGCACCTCGCCGCTGTTCTCGATCTTCTCGGCGAGCCGGGTCGGCTCCTTGACCGCGAGCGCGGGCAGTGGCGGCGCCCCGGGGTGCGCGTCCACGATCTGCAGTTGAGCAGAGTTGGAACCGATGTCCAGCACGCCAAGTCGCATAGGGGGTCGAGTACCCGCTTACGGGCGTCCCAACCGGAGCTAATCTTCGCCGTATGCCGGACCACGTGATCGTCACCACCACGACAGACAGCGAGGAGGCGGCGCGTTCCCTGGCCGCGCGGGCGGTGGAGGCCCGGTTGGGCGCGTGCGCGCAGATCGTCGGCCCGATCACCAGCGTGTACCGCTGGGAAGGCGAGGTCCGCACCGATCCCGAGTGGCGGGTGGAGGTCAAAACCGCCGCCGACCGGGTCGAGCCCCTGGTCAGGCTGCTTCAGGAACGCCACGGCTACGACGTCCCGGAGATCATCGCCACCCCCATCGAGGGCGGCAGCGCCGAGTACCTCGCCTGGCTGGTGTCCGAAACGCGCCAGTAGTGACGGCCTCGCCCGTCCGGGTTAGCGCCGGGGCGGGGAACTTCGCCGATCGGTAGGTAGTTTCGATGCTATGGCGAAACGACTCCGATGGGCGATCCCCACGTTGCTGGGTGCGCTGGGCTGGGCGATGTGGGAAATCCCCCTCGCGTTCGGCGGCAGGCCCGACCTCGAGGTGATGAGGCGATCACCGCAGTTCCGCGACGGCCGGTTCCGCAACCTGGCCCCGCCCGTCGTGCAGGGCACGCACACCGGGCGCGACCTGCTGCGCGAGATGGTGCTCGGCGGGCAGCGCCGCCGGCCGACCGGGCCGGTCCCGCTGGTGCCGCAGCGCCCGGACCATCCGGACCGGGGCCTGCACATCACCTGGTACGGCCACGCGTCATCGCTGGTCGAACTCGACGGCACGCGCGTGCTGATCGACCCGGTGTGGTGCGAGCGCGTGTCACCGTCGCGGCTGGTAGGGCCGCGCCGGATGCACCGCCCGCCGCACAACCTGGACGAACTGCCCAAGCTCGACGCCATCATCGTGTCCCACGACCACTACGACCACCTCGACATCCATGCCGTCCGCACGTTGACACGCACCCAGCAGGCGCCGTTCATCGTGCCGCTCGGGGTCGGGTCGCATCTGCGGCGGTGGCGGGTGCCGCCGGAGCGGATCATCGAACTCGACTGGCACGCGAGCACCGATATCGCCGGCCTGACGATCACCGCCGCGGACGCGCAGCACTTTTCCGGCCGGGCGTTCACCCGCAACAACACGCTGTGGGCGTCGTGGATCATCGCCGGACGCGAGCGGCGCGTCTTCTACACCGCGGACTCCGGGTACTTCGACGGCTACCGGCGCATCGGCGAGAAGTACGGGCCGTTCGACGCGGCGCTCGTGCAGATCGGGGCGTACCACCCGGCGTGGCCCGACATCCACATGACGCCGGAGGAGGGCGTGGCCACGCACCTCGACGTCCGTGCGGACCTGCTGATCCCGGTGCACTGGGCGACGTTCCGGCTGGCACTGCACGCCTGGAACGAACCGGCCGAGCGAGTCTGGCGCGAGGCGAAGGCCCACGACGTCAAACTGGCGGTGCCGCGCCCCGGCGAGCGCATCGACGTGGATGACGTGCCCCCGATCGACCCCTGGTGGCAGGCTCTGGGCTAACGCATCCCCAGCGTCCGTGTGATCGTGATCTCCAGGACGACGCGTTCCGGGTTCGGTCGCGGCTGCCTGCCGTACCGTGCCGCGTAGCGATTCTCCGCGTCACGCACCGACTCCGCGTCCTCGCGCACGACCGCGATGCCCTCGAGGGTCGACCAGCGGCGCCACTCCACCTGGCTCACCGCGACCCGGGCACCGGACTCGCCAGCGGCACGGATGTTGCGTGCCTTCAGGCTGCCTCGGGAACAGATCACCCGCGCGACGGCGAAGTCCTCGTCCAGGGTGACCCCGACCGGCACGACGTGCGGCGATCCGTTGGGGCGCAAGGTGGTGAGCGTGCTCAGCAGTCGCTCCCGCCAGAAGGCGCACAACTCGTCGGTGGCCAAATCCCCTGTCCTCCTTCACTTTTACGGCAAGATCCAGTGTCGTGATGGGTCGTACGCACGCACTCTCTCGGGGCATGACCTCGATAAGTGCGGGTCAGCCACGGTTTGGCTCGACTGATCTACCGTCGCCACGCTTTGCGGTAGTCCGGGTGTGTGGCGAACGGCAGTGCGAGCTTGGCGAGAATCTGGCGCGCGATCTCGGTCACAAGCGTGGCTTCGGTCGCGTTCAGCCGGTGCGCGCTGTTGAGCCATGCTTGGAAGTAGTCGAGGATCTGTCGCTTGCTTTCGACCTCGACGATGAGCGTGGATGCCGTCATGGCGGAGCCGGGCGCGCAGAAACGTGATCAGGTCATCCACGGGGGTCATCCTTGCATCTCGGGGCTGATGGATAACCTCCGCTTCGTGGACCAAGCGGAAGGTGCCCCCTAAATGATGGGCCGCACGCATGCACTGACCGGCTGGTGTGCCGGACTCGCGATCGCCCCGGCCGTCGGGGCCGGGACCGTGCACCAGGCGGTGGCTTTCGCTGCCACCACAGCGGGTTTCGCGCTCCTGCCTGATCTCGATCATCCCGGCGCGGGCGCGTCGAGGCTGCTCGGGCCGATCACGGGCGTGCTGTCGTGGCTGCTCCGGCATGCGTCGGCCCTGTTGTACGCGCTGACCAAGGGGCCACGGGACGAGCGCGGCAAGGGCACACATCGGCACATGTCCCACACGCTACTTTTCGCCGCCGGGCTCGGCGTGCTGACCATGTGGGGCACGCGCGCGGGCGGTTGGTATGTCGTGGCGGGAGTGGTGCTGTTCGGTGTGTTGCTGGCCGCGGACGCGCTGGGGGACTGGTTGTTGCTGGTCGCGGGCGGTGCGATCACCTGGTGGGCGCTCACCGCGAGCGCGGGCGGCGAGTTGCGGCACCTCACCGGCTGGCTGGGCGTCGCGGTCGCGGCGGGCTGTGTCGCGCACTGCCTCGGCGACGCGCTGACCGAGGCCGGGTGCCCGTTCCTGTTCCCGATCCCGATCGCCGGTGAGACCTGGTACGAACTACGGCCGCCGGACTTCCTGCGGTTCCGCACCGGCGGACGCGTCGAACGGCTGATCATCGCGCCGCTGTGCCTGGTGGCGGCGCTGGTGTTGCTGCCCGGCGTGATCGAGGCGCTGGTGGCCCTGTACGACCGGCTGTTCACGACCTCGGTCACCTGAACGCGCCCCGGTCCTCGGCGAAGTCGAGCATCCGCGCGCCGAATTACGAAGACGCGGGCGGATGGCAGCCGTAAAATCGGACAGCGATGAGCAGTCCAGCGGCGAGACCCACGTTGCGCGCCGACGCGCGGCGCAATCGTGCGCGGGTGCTCGCCGCCGCGCAGGAGGCGTTCGCGGACGTCGGGCCGTCGGTGCCGCTGGACGAGATCGCCCGCCGCGCCGGGGTCGGCGCCGGCACCGTCTACCGGCATTTTCCCAGCAAGGAGTCGTTGTTCGCGGCCGTCGTGCTGGACAGTGTCGAGCGGCTGACCGGACGGGCGCGCGAGCTTCGCGCGGCGCCGGATCCGGGCGTGGCGTTCTTCGAGTTCCTCGAGATCGTCGCCGAGCAGGCGATGCTCAACAAGGCGCTGTGCGAGTCGATCGAGTCCGCCGGGGGCGGCTTGGCCACGGTGCCGTCGACGGAGTTCCGCACGCTGTTCGCGGAACTGCTCGTCCGCGCGCAGGCCACGGGGGCCGTGCGCGGTGATCTCGAACCCGGCGACCTCACCGCGTTGCTCGCCGGATATCTGGCCATCAGGCGCGGATCGCGGTCGCTCGGCCGCGTACTCGTCGACGGCTTGCGCGCAACTTGAGGTCGAAGCGGCCGGTGCGCGTAGCAGCGCCGTGCCACACCCGCGGCGCGAACTGCCGCACAGCCTCGGCGATCCGCTCGGCGGCGGCCGGTCGGGCGCCCAGCGCGAGATCGAGATTCCGCTCCTTCGACTGCACGACACCCGTCGTCCTTACGCGACTCGCACCGGATCCCCTCGCCGTCCACCACGAGGTTCCGTGACCACACCAGGCTCGGCCACCCCTGCAGGCGCGGCGAAGCGACCAGCAGGAACACCGCCCGATCACGATCATCGGCACCGTCAGCCAGCCGCTCCAGTCGCCCAGCGCGCCGAGCAACACGAGCCCGAGACCGATGACCGCGACGTCGACCAGGACCGTGACCTGGTCGAGCCTGGCCTGCCTGGCGAGGCGAATCCGCGTCACTCGCGTTCCTCTTCAGCAGCCCCGGCGGCCTCCCGCGACCGGTCGCCCTGCTCGTTCTCCTGACGCCGGCCTTCCAGCGTCGCTGTGCTCGCTGATCACGCGCTTTCGGCCCGAACACGGTGACCGTCGCGGCACCGTCCTGACTGGACAGAGTGGCCGACGCCTGCTGAAGCTGCGCCTTGGCTGCTTCCGCTTTGCGGGTGTGGACGCGGGTTCCGCGGGCAAGCCGGAACTCATTCCTTGATCGCGAGCGCCAGGTACTTGACGTCGAGGTATTCGTCGATGCCCTCGGCGCCGCCTTCGCGGCCGAAGCCCGACGCCTTCACACCGCCGAACGGGGCCGCCGCGTTGGACACCAGTCCCGTGTTGATGCCGACCATCCCGGTGGACAGCCGCTCACCGACGCGGATCGCGCGGTCGAGGTCACGGGTGAACAGGTACGCGACGAGCCCGAACTCGGTATCGTCGGCCAGCCGCACGGCCTCGTCCTCGCTGTCGAACGTCGTGACCGGCGCGACCGGGCCGAACACCTCCTCGCGCAGAATCCGCGCGTCCGGCGGCACGTCGGTGAGCACGGTCGGCGCGTAGAAGAACCCGTCGCCGTCCAGCGGTTTCCCGCCGGTCGTTGCATGGGCGCCGCGGGCGAGCGCGTCGTCGACCAGTTCGATCACCTTGTCGCGCTGGCCGGCGTTGATGAGCGGCCCGACCTGCACGCCGTCCTCGGTGCCGTGCCCGGTCTTCATCGACGACATCTCCTCGGTCAGCCGCCGCACGAACTCGTCCGCGATCGAGGAGTGCACGTGGAACCGGTTGGCGGCCACGCAGGACTCGCCGTTGTTGCGCATCTTCGCGGTGACAGCGCCCTTGACGGCGTCGTCGAGCGAGGCATCCTCGAAGGCCAGGAACGGCGCGTTGCCGCCCAGCTCCATGGACATCCGCTGCAGGTTCGGCGCGCACTGCTCCACGAGCGTGCGCCCCACCTCGGTCGAACCGGTGAACGACATCTTGCGGATCCGCGCGTCCGCGAGCGCCGGCCCGACGACGCGGCTCGCCGACGTGGCAGGCAGCACGCTGAGCACGCCGTCGGGCAACCCCGCCTCGCGCAGCAGGCCCGCGAGGTTGAGCATCGACAACGGTGTCAGCTGCGCCGGTTTCACGATCATGGTGCAGCCCGCGGCGATCGCCGGGCCGAGCTTGCGCGTGCCCATCGCCAGCGGGAAGTTCCATGGCGTGATCAGCACGCACGGGCCGACGGGACGCTTCGTCACCAGCATCCGGCCGGGCCCGGCAGGGTTGCGGCCGTAGCGGCCGTCGATGCGCGCGGCCTCCTCGGAGAACCAGCGGAAGAACTCCGCCGCGTACGTCACCTCGGCGCGGGACTCCGCGAGGCTCTTGCCCATCTCGAGCGTCATCAGCAGCGCCAGGTCGCCGGCCCGGTCGGTCATCAGCTGCCAGGCGCGCCGCAGGATCTCGCCACGCTCCCGCGGCGGCGTCGCCGCCCAGTCGCGCTGCGCGGCCACAGCGGCGTCGATCGCCTCCTGGACATCGGCATCCTGGGCATCGGCGACCTCGCACAACTGCTGCTCGTTGCTGGGATCGGCCACGCCGAAGCGGCTTCCGTCGGCGGCGTCGCGCCACCGGCCGGCCAGGAAGAGTTGCTTGGGTACCCGCTCGATCAGCTCGTTCATGCCGGCTGGCTACCCGCGCCGGGCGGAGCGTATGCAGTGACCACGCCTGAAAGAGCCCGGGTCCCCCGACGAAAACCCGGGCTCTTCCCCCCACGGGTGACTACCCGACATCGCGGCGGCGGAAACCTGTCAGGCCCGCGGCCAGCGCGACCACCGCGATGAGGCACAACCAGAGCAGCGGGGTGGCCGTGAACGCCGCGCTCGGCAGCTTCGGGACGTGCGCGAACGGTGAGAAGTCGACCACGATCTGCGGCAGTTGAAGCACCGGCCCGTACAGCGCGAGTGCCAGCGACAACGACGCCACCGACCAGCCCGCCATCACATACTTCGGCGCCGCGCCGAACACGAGCACCGCGATGCCCGCGACGACCCAGACCGCGGGGATCTGCGCGACCGCGGCGCCGAGCACGGCGGGTACCTGCCCGCTCACGTACCCGACCCGCAGCCCGTGCAGCAGCCCCGTCGCCACCCCGGCCACGACGAGCAGCAGCGCACTGCCAAGCAGCGAGAACACCAGATGACTGCCCACCCACCGCAGCCGCCGGACGCGCGTCGCGAGCAGCGGTTCGAGCCGGATCCCGGTCTCCTCGGTGCGCATCCGCAGCGTCGCTTGCACGGCGTACATCGCGGCGATCATCCCGTATATGGAGCTGATCGCGGCGAGGAACGCGTCGACCATGCCGGACGCGCCGCCGAGCCGCTGGAACATCTCCTTCGCCTGCGCGCTGTCGCCCACGACGTCGCCGATCCCGGCGGCCATCGACCCGAACAACGCGCCCATCACCGCGAACCCGCCCAGCCAGCCGGTCAGCAGCCCGCGGTGCAGCCGCCACGCCAGCCCCAGCGGCGAGCGCAGCCCCGGCGCGCCGACCGGCGGTCCGGGCTTGGCCGGGAGGATGCCAATGCCGACGTCCCGGCGCGGCAGCAACCGGTAAGCGACGGCCGCGAGCACGCCCGTGGCCGCGAGCAGGAGTAGCAGCACCCACCAGCGTTCGCCCGCGAACGGCCGCAGTTGCGAGGCCCAGCCGATCGGCGAGAGCCACGACAGCCAACCGAGGTCGCTCGCCGCGTCGCCGACCGCGCGCAGCAGGAACGTGGCCCCGACGACGGCCGAGGCGATGCCGTTGGCCGTGCGCGAGTACTCCGCGAGTTGCGCCGAGACCGCGGCGATTGCGCTGAACACCCAGCCAGTGAGCATGATCCCGAGCCCGAACGCGATCGACCCCGCCGGGGGCAGCCCGGCGGCGATCATCGCGACCGCCGACACCAGCCCGGTCGCCGCCGCGGTCAGGCCCGCGGTGATCAGTGCCGCGGTCAAGGAGGCATAGCGCCCGGTGACCGCCGAGGACAGCAGTTCCTGCCTGCCGGTGTCCTCCTCCTGGCGGGTGTGCCGGGTGACGGTGAAGACACAGACCAGGCCCATGACCAGCGCGATCAGGCTGCCGTAGCGCCAGGCGGTGAACCCGCCCGCGGTGGACAGGTCGAACGCGGGCCCGTAGAGCAGGCTCAGCGACGGGTTCGACGACATCGCGTGCGTCAGCGACGCGCGGCCGGCCTGGTCGGGATACAGCTGGTCGTACAGCCCGGCCGTCGCCGCCGGGATCACGCCGAGCACGATGATCCACGGCGGCAGCACGACGCGGTCGCGCCGCAGCGCCAGCCGGACGAGATGACGAGTGCCCACCACGCCGCTCATTTTGCGCTCGCCTCGGCGCTGTAGTGCCGCAGGAACAGCTCCTCCAGCGTGGGCGGCTGGCTGGTCAGGCTGCGCACGCCGACATCGGTCAGCTGCCGCAGCACCTTGTCCAGCGAGTGGGTCTCGACGTCGAACCGGACCCGGTTGCCCTCGACCTTCAGGTCGTGCACATCCGCCAGGGAGGACAGGCCGTTGGGATGACCGGCGAGTTCGGCGGTGATCGATGTGCGGGTCAGGTGCCGCAGGTCGCCGAGCGTCCCCGTCTCCACGTTGTGGCCGTTACGGATGATGCTCACCCGGTCGCACAGCGCCTCGACCTCGGCCAGGATGTGGCTGGAGAGCAACACGGTGCGGCCCTTCTCGCGCTCCTCCTGGATCGCGTACTGGAAGGTGGCCTCCATCAGCGGGTCCAGCCCCGACGTGGGCTCGTCCAGCACCAGAAGCTCCACATCGGACGCCAGCGCGGCGACGATCGCCACCTTCTGCCGGTTGCCCTTGGAGTAGGTGCGGCCCTTCTTGGTGGGGTCGAGGTCGAACCGTTCGAGGAGTTGCCTGCGCCGCTTCTGGTCGAGCCCGCCACGCAGCCGGCCGAGCAGGTCGATCACCTCGCCGCCGGAGAGGTTCGGCCACAGGCTGACGTCGCCAGGGACGTAGGCGAGCCGGCGGTGCAGGTCGGCGGCCTGCCGCCACGGGTCACCGCCGAGCAGGCGGACGCTGCCGGCATCCGCGCGCAGCAGACCGAGCAGGACGCGGATGGTGGTCGACTTGCCGGAGCCGTTCGGACCGAGGAAGCCGTGCACCTCCCCGGTCGCGACCTGCAGATCAAGGCCGTTCAGGGCCTTGGTCGACCCGAACGACTTGTTCAGGCCGGAGATGGAGATGGCGTTGTCCATGCCGCGAAGCTACACTCGTTTCAGAAATCTGTGAAGTTAAGAAAATGTATGAATCTCTAGCGCAAGCCATCCGGGTGAGAGGATGACGGTATGTCCAGCCGACCCCAACCTGATCCGGCCCCGGTGCCCCAGGAGGTACTGCCGTTCGTCGAGAGGTTCGCCGTGCTGCTGAACAACGCGGGGCTGGCCCGAATGCCCGCCAGGGTCTTCGCGGCCACACTCGCGAGCGCACGCGGCAGGCTCACAGCGGCCGAGTTGGCGGAGACGTTGCAGATCAGCCCGGCCGCCGTGTCTGGCGCGGTCCGCTACCTCGTGCAGGTCGGCTTTCTGCAGCGCGGCCGCGAGCCGGGCGAGCGGCGCGATCATTTCGCGTTCGACGTGGGCTGGTACGAGATCGTCAGTCAGAAGGACAGCACCTACCGGGACCTGGCGCAGGCCGTCGACGAGGGCGTCGAGGCCGTGGGGGCCGGCACCGAGGTCGGCCGGCGGCTGCTCGAGACCCGGGACTTCTTCGAGTACCTGGCCAAGGAGATGCCGCTGCTGCTCGCGCGCTGGCGCGAACAGGTCATCGAGCGCCGGACAGCAGCGTCTTGACAAGGTTTTTCGCCAGCGCGTCCAGCCGGCCGGGGGTCGACTCGGCCCCGTCGAAATGGAGCAGGAACGCCTGCTGGAAGCAGGCGCCGAGCAGCAGTGCCGCCATCGCGCCGGTGTCCGCGGACGGTGACAGCCTGCCCAGCTTCTGCTCCGCGCGCAGGTAGGCCGCCAGCCCCGTGAGTGCGCGGCGTGGACCGGCACCTCGTTCCCGGATCGCGTCCCGATGCGCGACAAGCAACTCGCGCGTGGCGAACACCGACGCGGCGATCGGGAAGCTCTCGGCGTAGAACGCCAGCGCGGTCCGCGTCACCCTGGTCAGGTTCGCGCGCACAGTGCCCTTGCCCGCATCATCGGCGGACACCTCGCCCAGTGGCGGCAACTGCTCGGACAGCACGCTGAGGAAGATCTCGGTCTTGTCCCGGAAATGCTTGTACAGCGCGGCTTCCGAGTACCCGGCGGCGCGCGCGATCTCCTTCGTGGTGGCCCGTGCGTAACCCTGCTCGCGCATGATGCGCGTGGCCGCCTCGAGGATCGCCTCGCGTGTGCCCATCCTCAGCCTTCTCTCAGCGTGCGCTTGACCGGTTGGTGTGTACTCACTAACCATAATGGTGAGTGAACACTAACCAGGGAGGCGACATGAAGCTGACGGTGTTCGGGGCCACCGGCGGAACGGGTGTCGAGGTGGTCCGCCAGGCGCTGGAGTGGGGTCACCAGGTCACCGCCGTGGTGCGCGATCCCGCCAGGCTGAACGTGCCGGCGCACGCGCGGCTCGACGTGGTGACGGCCGACGTGCTCGACCCGGCCGCGATCGAGCCGGCGATCAGCGGCCGCGAGGCGGTCATCTCCGCGCTCGGGCCGCGCGGCCGCGGGCCGACCACGATCTGCCGGGACGGCACGCGGGCGATCATGGACGGGATGCGATCAGCGGGCGTGCGCCGGCTGGTCGTGGTCAGCAACAGCGGCATGCACACCGACGGGGACGGCTTCTTCACCCGCCGGCTCGTCAAACCGGTCCTGATCCGGATTCTGCGCCAGGGCTACGACGACATGCGCGTGATGGAGGAGCGTGTCGCCGCGAGCGGTCTGGAGTGGACGATCGTCCGCCCGCCGCGGCTGACCGTCCGGCCGCACACCGGCAGGATCGCCAGCGCCACCCACGGCAACGTGCGCGGCAGTTTCACCATCGGCCGCCCGGATCTCGCCGACTACCTGCTGCGCGTCGCGGCCGACGACAGTCTCATCGGGACATCGGTATCGGTGGCCGCCGGGCGCTAATTCTCCTCCAACAACGATTTCAGGGCGTGAAGATCTTTCGTGACCCACTCCGCGTCCTCGGCGAACTTCGCCTCGGTCATCTCCGGCTGACGAAACACGGTGAACTGCACCTCGGTGCCCGTGCCGTTGCGGACCGCCCGGAACGGTACGTACACGTCTGCGCCATCGGACAGGTGCACCGTGTGATCGGCGATGCCGTAGTCGTTGCGCGGGGTGAAGGTCACGTTCTCGTTGCCGGGCGCCATACCCGACGCCCATTTCGGGAAATTCACCGGCTGTGCAAGGAAGTCGTAGACTTCGGACAACGGACGCTCGATGCGGACGGTGAGTGTGCGTGATTCGACTGTGCTCATGCGAGCAGTCTGCCCACGTCCGCCGCGGTGGGCTTGAACGAATCGGACCACTGCTCTGAATGGGTGAAACTGCCGCCCCCTGCCCAGGTCGTCCGAAAAAGTGCCGGCCGGTTTGTATCTGCGCGGCGTCCTCGTGCGTCCTAGCTGGCGTCGGCTGAGGAGAGACCCGGTTGGAGGATGCATGAGCTGCGAGGAGGAGATCGCGGCCATTCGTGATTCCCTTGCCTCCATTGGGGATCCGTGGCAGGTGGGGGAGACCTGCCTCAGCCGGCTTGGCGCCGAGTCGCGTTCTGTGCGACTGGGGGTGCCGGCCCCGAGCGCGGCCGAGGTCGAGGCCAGGGTGGACCTGGCGGGGCAGATGGCCGAGGCCGCGCTCGGGACCGCCGGGCAGAGATGCACGGCGGTCCACGCGCCGACCGGCACGCTGCCGCACAAGTTCGACCTGCGGTACACGCGCGACGGTGACTACACCACGCCCGTGAAGGACCAGGGGGAATGTGGGTCCTGCACGGCGTTCGGCGTGATCGCGGTGCTGGAGGGCACCGCGGCGTACACGCGGCGCAAGGCCGGACTCGATCTGGACCTGTCCGAGGCGCAGCTGTTCTTCGGGCATGCCGCGGAGCACCACCTCACGAGCACCAGCGGTTCCTGGCCCGACGACCTGCTGGCTGACTGCGTTTCTGACGGCGTGACGGTCGAGAGCTACTGGCCGTACCAGGACAATGGGGGCGGCACGCTCAACCCGGACTGGAAGTCGCAGGTCGTGCATGCCGAGAAGCTGGTCGATCTGACCAGGGACCCGGCGGCGATCAAGCACCACATCTACGGGTACGGACCCGTCACCGCCTGCATGGTCGTCTACGACGACTTCTTCCACTACACCGGCGGCGTGTACCGGCGCACCACAGACGACATGCGCGGGGGGCACTGCATCGCGCTGATCGGGTGGGACGACGACAACGGCTGCTGGATCGGGAAGAACTCGTGGGGCACCGACTGGGGCGAGGCCGGCTACTTCCGGATCGCCTACGGGGAGGCGTACCTGGAGGACTATCCGGAGTCCAGGCCGACCACGGTCGGCTGCACGGGCGCCACCCTGCGCGCGTGGCTACCCGCCCAGCGCGCGCTCGGCCTGTACGCCTCGGCGCACGAAGGCTGGGCGAATCTGGAGAACCTGGGCTGGACCCGGCTCTCCCGGGGAGCGAGCGGCGCGAACCAGTTCGAGCTGCTCGCCGGTGCGCGGGCCGACGGCTACCCCGTCACCGCGTACCTCGAGCACGACGAGATTCGCATGGTCCATACCACCTTCTGACATTCTCTGGAGCCCTTAGCCATGACCGATACCGAGCACGAGCCTGCGGACACCGACGAGGCCGCGGAACAGGCCGCCAAGGACGTCAAGATCGACATCTCGCCCACCGGCAACTGGGAGCCGAACACGCCGCCGCCGGTGGTGACGCCGACGGGGAACTGGGAGCCGAACACCCCACCCCCGGTCACCCCGACCGGGAACTGGGAGCCCAATACCCCGCCCCCAGTGGTGACCCCCACCGGGAACTGGGAGCCGAACACTCCGCCCCCGGTGGTGACTCCCACCGGGAACTGGGAGCCGAATACCCCGCCTCCGGTCGTGACGCCGACGGGGAACTGGGAGCCCAATACCCCGCCCCCGGTCACCCCCACAGGCAACTGGGAGCCGAACACCCCGCCACCCGACCCCAACAACGCTCCGGCGCCCGCTCCGGCGCAGGCCACGGGCGCCTGGGTCTACGGCCGCCGGATCACGCACCTGTTCTCCTCCAGCGCCAGCCCCGGCGTGTGGGCGTGGGTGCCCGGCGCGGGCTGGCGCCGCCTCGCGGGGTCGGAGAACGGGCGCGGTCCGCTGACCACGCTGGCGTTGCTGGCGAAGACCAACGGCCTCGCGGTGTCCTTCCACGAGGACGCGGCCGGCCAGATCGACCAGCTACTGGTCTGACGCGATGAGCTGGTGGTGGCCGGCAGCCGAGGGGGCCGCCGGACGCCACCTCCGTGCCGGGTCGCGCTCCTGCGATCCGGGCGGGTGTGATGGTCGCGGGGGAGCGGCCATCGGGATTGAGGGGGGCCGTCGGCCGGTGTTCGATGAGCACCGGCCGGCATCTTTCCCGCGTGTGCGGCGTCCCTAGGCCGAACGAGTGAAACCCTGTATCTGGTAGTTCCGACCGTCCTCTCTTGTCACGAGGAGCGGAGATACTGCCAGCGCCGAGCACGAGGAGAAGACCGAGAGCGGGGCGAATGCGGTGACGGAAGTCCATACCGCGGAAGCAGATCCTCCCTGGGAGGGCCTTGAGGGCCCCGAACTGTTCGCCGCCTGCCTGAACGCCGCGCGCGAGGGCAACAAGCCGGCCCTGAACAGGCTGGTGAGCGAGCTGACGCCGCTGGTGTGGAATGTGGCGCGGGGCCAAGGGCTGGACACGCACACCGCGGAGGACGTCGTGCAGACGGTGTGGCTGGCGCTGTTCAGCCACCTTGACCACGTGCGTGAGCCGAAAGCGCTGGCCGGCTGGCTCGTCACCACCACACGGCACGAGGCACAACGGGTGAACGGCCGCAAGGCGCCGCCGGTGCCGCTGACCGACGAACTGGCGCAGGCCGTGCCCAGCACGCTGCCGGCCCCCGAGGCCGAGGTGCTGCGAGCCGAGCGCGACCGGCGGATCTGGCACGCCTTCGAGCAACTTCCGCTGCGCTGTCAGGAACTGCTACGGCTGACCGTGCTGGCCGGACGCGCCGAGTACCGGCTCGTCGCGGAGGCACTGCAGATGCCGCGGGGCAGCATCGGGCCCAACCGCGGCCGCTGTCTGAAGACGATGCGCGAACTGCTGGACATCGAAGGGGGCAGCGCATGGTAGATATCGGAGCGTCGGAGGACGGCGCTCATCCCGACCACGAGGTGCTTCTCGCCGATCTCGGCCGGGTCATCGCTACGTTCGATCCGCCACCCCAAGGGCTGATCGAACGGCTCCAGTTCGCGCTCGAACTGGAGAACCTGGATGTCGAGGTCGCACGCTGGGAGCGAGCGGGGCTCGCGGGCGTGCGCAGCAGTGTCGATCAGGGCACGATCACCTTCACCGTCAGCGACCTCACCGTGATGATCAACCTCACCAAGACGGGACGCTGCCACCGCATCGACGGCTGGCTCGTACCCGCCGGGCGCCACGGCGTCGAGGTGCGGGTCGCGGAGCACGGGTCCTCCTCGACGATCGCCGACGAGGGCGGGCGGTTCGTCCTGGCCGAGGTGCCACGGGGCACCACGCAGATCGTCATCTCGGTCGCGGGCACGGGCGGGCAGCGGACGGTGGTCACACCGGCCGTCGTGCTGTAGGTGGTGGTGTGCTCAGATAGGGCACGTGGCAGCGCTCCGTTCTCGCGTCGACCGCGCCGTGACCGCGGCTGACGCGCTGTACCAACGGGCCCGCGAGGCCGCCAAGGATCACGGTCCCGCCAATGCCGCGCGGTTGCTGCAGAAGTCCCTGCGCAGGCTCGACGAGGCGCCGGCGGAGAGCCCGGAGTGGCTCGCGGTGCGGGCTCGGGTCCTGATCAGCCTCGCCTCCGCCGACGCGGAGATCACGTCGCTGAAGGCCGGGCTGGCGCATCTCACCAAGGCACGCGCGGTGCTGTCCCGCATGCCGCCCGGTGACGAACGAGGCGAGCTCGAAGTCGTCGTCGAGTTGCAGCACGCGGTGGTCCTGTTCCGCGCCGGGCGGCTCGGCGACGCGCTCGCCCTGTTCAACGCGGTCCTGCCGGCGCTGGACCGCGACTCGCCGGACAACCGCCTGCGGTTCACGGTCAACCTGATGAACCGTGCGTACGTGCACCTGCGGATGAGCAATCCCGAGGCCGCGCTCGCGGATCTCAACCGCTGCCTCGACCTGGCTGTCGCCAACGGTCACCGGCAGCTCGAGGGCAAGGTCCGGCACAACCTCGGCGACCGGGCCCTGCTGGTCGGCGACATTCCCGAGGCGCTGCGCCACTACGAGGACGCGGCCCGGATTTTCGAGGTGGAGGGGCCGGGGTCGCTGCCGATCGTGCGGCTGGACCAGGCGCGGGCGTTGCTCGCGGCAGGGCGGGGTGAGGAGGCGTCGCGGCATCTGGACGAGGCGCTGCCGAAGCTGCGGGCGAACCGGGTGCTGCAGGACGTCGCCGAGGCCGAGGTGGCGCGCGCGGCGGCCGCGAGCCTGGAGGGCGACTACGGCACCGCCCGGCAGTTCGCGTCCGCGGCCCGCCGCCGCTTCCTGCGCCGCGGCAACCAAAGGTGGGCCGAGGTCGCCGCGCTCGCGAAGCTGCGCGCCGACGCGACGCAAACGCTGGACGGCAC
>DASZUO010000125.1:0-3739 GCA_035547575.1 Amycolatopsis sp.
GATCCCCGGCCTGCACTTCGCCGCGAAGCGGGGCCGGCCGCACTACGGACTGCCCGACCTCGGCTGGATCATCGAGGTCGCGCCGTACCACCAGTCCGTCAACGTCGTCTTCTACGGTGGTGCCGACTTTGACCCGCCACCTCCGCTCGGTACGACGGACCGCACCCGCTACGTCAAGCTGACCGCGATGGACGAGGTGGACGGCCCGGAGCTCGCGACGTGGCTCGAGCAGGCCGCCCGCACCCCCGGCTGGAACGTCGTTAGCTAGCCGTACTGACGCGCACGGCGGGCGTGCTCACGGCAGCGCCTTGGCGGATTCCGGGACTTTCTGGTTGATCTGGTGAACCTCGTGGCGCAGCCGCTGCGCGATTCGCAGCAGTGCCTCGGTGCGGGCCCGGAGCGTGGTCATGTCGCCGCGGGTGTACCGCCGAGCCCGCCGTAGATGACCTCTCAATGGGGGTCGAGGCGCCCAAAACGTCGGGCTCGACGCGGCCATAGGGTGTCGTTATGTCTCTCACCAAGCCGGAGCTCACGGGTAACAGCGGGACCGCGCCGACCGACCTGGTCATCGAGGACCTTGTCGTCGGGACGGGCGAGGAAGCGAAGCCCGGTGACAGCGTCGAGGTGCACTACGTCGGCGTCGAGTTCGCCTCGGGTTCGGAGTTCGACGCGTCGTGGAACCGCGGCGAGTCGATCGAGTTCCCGCTGAACGGTCTGATCAAGGGCTGGCAGGACGGCATTCCCGGCATGAAGGTCGGCGGCCGCCGCCAGCTGACCTGCCCGCCGTCGTACGCCTACGGTCCGGCGGGCGGCGGGCATCGCCTATCGGGTCAGACCCTCGTCTTCGTGATCGACCTCCTCGCAGTCAAGTAGCCGCCCCGCCGCTATGTCGAGCCCGCCCTTTTCGGCGTCTCAGCGGGGGTTGAGGCGCCCAAAACGGCGGGCTCGGCGGGGCTGCGAGAATGGCGGCATGGCCCAGCGGTTCCTTCGGTTGTCGGCGCTCGGCGCGGCGCTGACGGCTAATGCGCTGCGCCCGGCCGTGGGCGCGAACCCGCTGGCGATCCCGAGCTTCTTCGGCGCCTGGCTCACCAGCGAGCTCGCGCCGCAGAATCTCGCGATCACGACCGCCGGCAGCGCGGCGTACGTCGCCGGAAAGCGCGGGCGGCTCAGCAAGTCCGACAAGGTCGCGCTCGCGCTCAACGCGGCGTCGGTGGCGGGGCTGGCGCACATGCTGCGGCAGGCGATGGCGGCCCGCGGCGTCGTCGAGAACGCGCTGTGCGAGGGCCTCGAGATGAACTACGTCGAGCGGCTCGCCAGCGCGCCGACCGAGTCGGAGCTGACGACGCCGTGGCGCACGGTGCTCAAGCCGTGGGACATCTCCGAGCCGCGGGTCCGCCGGATTGCGGACATCGACTACGTCGGTGACGGGAAGTTCCGGCACAAGCTCGACGTCTATGTCCCGCGTGACGGCGGCGAGAACCTGCCGGTCGTGATGCAGGTGCACGGCGGCGCGTGGGTCATCAGCCACAAGCACCAGCAGGGCATCCCGCTGATGAACCACCTGGCGGCGCGCGACTTCGTGTGCGTCGCGCCGAACTATCCGCTCTCGCCGAAGGCGAAGTGGCCGGAGCACCTTGTCGCGCTGAAGCGGGCGCTGGCGTGGACGAAGGAGAACATCGCGTCGTACGGCGGGGACCCGTCGTTCATCACCGTCACCGGCGGGTCCGCCGGCGGGCACCTCGCGGCGATGCTCGCGCTGACGCCGAACGACCCGCGGTTCCAGCCCGGCTTCGAGCAGGAAGACACGACGCTGCAGGCGTGCGTGCCGTTCTACGGCGTGTACGACCTCGCCAACACCCTCGGCACGCTGGCGGGCCGCACGCGGCTGGACTTCCTGCTCAAGCCGTTGGTGTTCGGACGCGGCAGCGACGGTGCAACGGCTGACAGCGCGACGCCGCTGCTTCACCTCGGCCCGGACGCGCCGCCGTTCTTCGTGATCCACGGCGCGCACGACTCGCTGGTGCCGGTCGCGGAGGCGCGCGAGCTGGTCCGCCGGCTGCGTGAGGTGAGCAAGGAGGCGGTCGCCTACGCCGAGCTGCCGGGCACGCAGCACGGCTTCGACGTCTTCCACTCGGTGCGGGGTGCGCACGTGATCCGCGGCGTTGAGCGGTTCATCCGCTGGGTGCACGCGGGCCGCGAGGAACGATGACCGTGACGGGGGGCTCAAGCCGGTGCTGACCTCGCCGCGCCTGGAGGGCAACGCGTGGCTGCCCGACGGCCGCAAGATGTCGTTCGCGGAGTACGGCCACCCCGGTGGTCGCCCGGTGGTCTGGATGCACGGGACGCCCGGTGGCAGCCGGCAGATCCCGCAGGAGGCGCGGGCCGCGGCGCAGGAGACGAACCTGCGGCTGATCGCGATCGACCGGCCGGGCACGAACCGCTCGACGCCGTACCAGTACGACACGATCCTCGAGTTCGCCAACGACCTGGAAGTCGTGGTCGACCTGCTGGGGATCGACCAGTTCGCGATGGTGGGGTTGTCCGGCGGTGGGCCGTATGTGTTGGCGTCGGCGTACGCGCTGTATCCGCGGGTGAGGGCGGCGGCGGTGCTCGGCGGGGTCGCGCCGTCGATCGGTGGTGAGGCGGCCGAGGGCGGCATCGTGAAGCTGACCGCGCAGCTGCAGGGTGTGCTCACGCGGTTCCGCGATCCGCTCGCGTTCACGGTGTCGACGCTGGTCGGGTTGGCGCGCCCGCTCGGTACGCCGGCGCTGATGGCGTACGCGCGGCTGTCACCGGCGGGCGACCGCGCGGTGCTGAACCGGCCGGAGTTCCGCGCGATGTTCCTCGACGACATCTTCAATGCCAGGAACCTGCGCGCGCCGGTCTACGACATCGTGCTGTTCGGTCGCGACTGGGGCTTTCGGGTCGCCGACGTCAAGACGCCGATCCGCTGGTGGCACGGCGACGCCGACCACATCATCCCGTTCCGCCACGGCCAGCACATGGTGTCGCTGCTACCCGACGCGGAGCTGTTCGTGATGCCGGGGGAGAGCCACCTCGGCAGCCTGCCCATGGCAGAGAAGGTGCTAGCCGACCTAGCCGAAACCTGGGACCGCGCCGACAACGCCAGCTAGCTGGCGGCTGCACATTCGGTGGCTGTGGCGATCAGGTCCGCGCGACGTGGATCTTGTTGGTGACCGTGTCTCGCCAGATTTTCCATCGGCGGTGGTGGACGAGCCAGTGGTGGAAGCGGCAGAGGTGGACGCCGTTGGCTTTGCTGGTCACCCCGCCGTGGAACCAGTAGGTGAGGTGGTGGATCCGGCAGGCCCATAGCGGCATCTTGCAGTCCGGCCAGCCGCAGCCGCGGTCTTCGATCTGTAGCGCCTTGCGGATCGTCTTGGGCCAGATCCGGCTGGCGCGTCCGATGTCGAGGACCTGGGAGTCGTTGCCCATCACGATCGGGAGGATGTCGGCGTCGCAGGCGAGCCGGCGTACCGTCTCCGGCGTCACGCGGATGCCGTTGAGGGTGGGGGCGGTTGCCGGATCGAAGGCGGCGTGCGGTTCGAGGTCGCGGACCAGCGTGTCGTAGCCGGTGATCACGTCGAGGTGGGGCCGGTCGCCGTTGAAGTCCGGCAGCAGGTCGTCGAAGCCGGCCGCGGCGCTGGCGAGGGTGGCGAGGGCGTCGGCGCGGCGTTGCGGGACGGTGCGGTCGTCTTCGGGGCCGAGTTTCTGGGCGAGT
>DASZUO010000126.1:0-65539 GCA_035547575.1 Amycolatopsis sp.
TGCGGCCGACATCGTCACGACCGTGGCAGGCGGGCGGTCAGATGATGACCTTCTTGTCCTTGAGCTCGCTGATCCGATCCCAGCCGTGGCCCATTTCCAGTAGCACCGCCTCGGTGTCGGCGCCGTGCTCGGGCGCGGGACGGAGCTCGGGCGCGGTCTCGGCGAACTGCACGGGGGCCGCGACCATCGGCATGGCGCGCCCGTCGCCGTAGTCCACCGTCTGCACGTAACCGTTGGCGAGGGCCTGGGCGTCGTCATTGAGCTCGCGCACCTTCTGGACGACATCCCATTGCCCCTCCTGCCGCGAGAGCACCTCCCGCCAGTGTGCCAGCGGCTTCGCACCGAAGATCTCGTCCAGCAGCGCGACGCAGGCCTCGACGTTTTTCAGGCGCAGTTCCGCCGTGGCGTAGTCCGGATGGCCGATCAGGTCCGGCCGGCCCACGGCCTCGCAGAACCCCGGCCAGTATCGATCGGCCTGAAGCATGTTGAGCGCCAGGAACCGCCCGTCTGCGGTGCGGTAGGCGTTGGCGAGCGGGTTGTACGGCCTGGTGCGATCGTGCTTGGGCATCTCGTCGATATCGACCAGCGCGGTACCGACGATGCCGGGCTGCATCGCCCACATGCTCATCGCGAGCAGCGAAGTGTCCACCACCGTGCCCTCGCCGGTCCTTGCGCGGTACGCGAGACCGGCGCCGACCCCTCCCGCGAGAGCCATCCCGCTCTGCACATCACCGAACGCGCCGCCCGGCATGCGGAACGGGTACGGGGAATCCACCGGGGTGATCGCGGAGGAGATGCCTCCCCGGAACCAGTACGTGATGGCATCGAAGCCACCCTTCTCGGCATCGGGGCCCCTCACCCCCTGACCGCTGCCGCGGGCGTAGACGATGCCCGGGTTACGAGCCATGACGGAGTCGACGTCGATGCCCAGCCGCCGTCGTGCTTCGGGAAGGAAGCTCGTCAGGAACACGTCGGCACCGTCGACCAGCTCCATGAGGAGCTCCAGCCCTTCGGGGGTCGCGAGATCGATACCCACGGAGCGCTTCCCGCGGTTGACGATGTCCCACATGAAGGTGAACCCGGTCTGCTCCGGGCCCATCCCGGAGGCGATCACGCCCCGCATCGGATCGCCCTGCAGGGGGTGCTCGATCTTGATCACTTCCGCGCCCCAGTCCGCCAGCACGGCACCGGCGGCCGGCACGAAACCGTACAACGAGACCTCGACGACCTTGACGCCCTCCATCACCTTGGCCATCACTTCCACCTCTCACATCAGCGTCGAGATCTTGGGCCGCGCTCGGTATCTTATCTCACTATTTAGTGTAAGTCGACCTATTGCGATTGGTGCTATGGCTTGACCGCGGCAGCCTGATGATGCGAAATTCCGTTGCAGAAGCCGGAATCCAGGCCGACATGCCGCGGGTTCGGTCACGCCGGCGCGTGCAAAATCGTTTGGGGCGAGTCCCAATGGATCTTGACCCGCCGTGACGCGATGAGCCAGCGGTCGCCTTCCTTGCGGAACCGGTCGATGTAGGTACCCATGTGGTCGGGCCCCGCGTCACTGAACACAAGGAAGTAGGTCCACCCCTGTGCTTCGGTCGGTGAGACGAACTCGACCCGGCTCGTCGTCAGGTTGTGGCGGACGAAACTCGTGCGCGGGCGACCGTCGCCGTCCGTCTTGCCGAGGTTCGCCCCGAGCGCCCGGACGATGGCGGCACGGCCCACCATCCGCTGCGCCGCCGTCTCGAGGACACCGTCCTCGGTGAACGTGGCGGCCAGCTCGTCGAGACGCCCGCGGTCACCGCTGGTGTTGTAGACCGCCATCGTGTACCTGATGCCCTCGCGAGCGGTGGCTTCCTCGGGCGTCATGCCGCTGCTCCTTCAACGTCTTCCTTCGACACGTTCGCTCCTTACTGGTCTCTCCGTTCCAGCAAATGTAGTTTGAAGAACATACCTATGTGGCGGTTGAGTCAACCGCCGGAAAAGGGAGGACGGGCGCGAATGTCACGAGGTCCGCTCACCGGGTTCCGCGTCCTCGACCTGACCCGTTTTCCTCCGGGCGCGTACTGCACGACGCTGCTCGCCGACCTGGGCGCGGACGTGGTGCGGGTGGAGCCGCCGGCCGGCGCCGGGAAGGTGAACCTCGTCGCGGGCCAGGTCGGGCTGAGCCGCGGTAAGCGCTCGATGACCCTCGATCTGCGGCATCCGCATGCCGCCACGGTCCTGCGGCGTCTCGCGGGTGGCGTGGATGTGTTAGTGGAGAACAACCGGCCCGGTGACCTGGCGGCAAGGGGCTTCGGCTACGCCGACGCCGCCGCGGAGAATCCCGGCCTCGTCTGGTGCTCGATCACCGGATACGGGCAGGACGGACCTTACGCGGACCGAGCCGGGCACGATCTCAGCTACGTCGCTCATTCCGGACTGCTCGGCGCGCTCGAACCCGCGCTGCCATGGCATCCGAGGACCATGCTGTCGGTGCCGCTGGGCGCCATGATGGCTGCCACGGGAATCCTCGCGGCGGTGCTGGAGCGCGGCCGCACCGGCAAGGGAGCGCAGGTCGACATCAGCCTCGCCGAGTCCGCGACCTGGTTGCTCTCCGGTGACGCGAAGGCGCTGACCGACGGCCCCGCGACGGGAGTACCGGTCAGCCCCGGCCGGCGCCTCTACGAGTGCGCCGACGGTGAGTTCATCTCGGTGGCGGCCGCTGAGCCCCGCACCTGGCGTGCCCTCTGCCAGGCGCTTGACCTGCCCGACCTCGTCGACGAAGTGAGACCGGTCGGTGCCGCCGCGACCACGATCACCGAGCGGCTCTCGGCGTTGTTCGCGACAAGGACGGCGGCCGAATGGCTGGCACGGCTCGGTCCTGCCGGAGCCGCCGTCGGTGCGGTGAACCGGGGTGGCGCGGTCGCGAAGGACCCGCACTACCGGGAGCGGGGCGCGATCCTCGAAGTGGCGGGTGTGCCGGTGCCGGCGAACCCGATCCGGCTCCGTGACGTCGACGGCCCGCGGCCGGGCACGGCGATATCGGAGCCGGCCCGGGCCGGGGAGCACACCGACGACGTGCTGTCGGAAGCCGGTTTCAGCCAGCAGGGGATCGAAGATCTGCGCGTTGCCGGGCTCGTCTAGTGTCGCGTGATCGTGGTTGCCTGACCCGCTCGCCCATTTCCCGCCGCTGCGGCGCGGGGGCCGCAGGTGGCCTTCGGCGCCTATGTGGCACCCAAGGCCACCTTCGGCGCCCAGCGGGGCGGGGTAAACCGAGCGGAATCGCACGACACCAGCCACGGTCCGACCAGTACGCTGTGGACGTCCTAACGGGACGGTCGCCGTCGATTTCGCGTCCACGCTGGGCAGGGACTAATCGGGCGAAGGGACGTCGCGCCGCTGTCGCAGGAAGACCAGGTCGAACCGACGATGGGCGATCAGCCAGCCGTCGTCCCTGGTTCGAACAAGGCGATCGTGGTACTCCCCCATGAACTTCGGCAGTTGCGCGGGAGCGGGCTCCGGCGGCACGCCGTCGCGCGCGTCGTGCCGGTAGTTGATCAGGTAGCTCACCGCGACCGCGCGATGCTCGGTCTCGACGTCGACGAGCACATTCGTGCAGACATGCCGCGACGTCCGTCTCACCAGCTTCTCCCGCCGCAGGAATGCGTCACGAATCTCGTCCCGGCCGCGCATCACCCGGCCGTCAGCCCCCTCCCACACGCCGTCGAGAGTGAACAGCTCCGCAACCGCGCTCGCGCGCCCGGAGTCGACGCGACGCGCGTACTCCAGGATGACTCGCCGGCACGCCTGCTCCGCGAGTAGCCGTTCCACCTCCTCCATGGCCCACCTCCGGGTCGGAAGGACTCGCTGATGTCGCCCAGTGTAGCCAACAGAGCGGGAACCTCGTGCAATCATCTTACCTCGTGAATGGAAAGGTCTCGCGCGACCTGTCTCAACCGCGGGGTCGCCGGATAGTATTGGATCGGCAAGGAGGTCGGACAGATGACGGCAGAGACGGACCACATCCCTGCCCGGTCCGAACTGACCGGGCGACCCGCGCGACACACGCCGGCACCGGCGCCGGGCCCGGTCCGGCGCACGAGCACTCTCGACATGGTGCGACCCGGCGGCCTCGACCCTCCCCGGCTCCTGGTGACCGGCGCTTCGGGGAGCAGCATCGCGGAGGTAGCACACGGCGCGGATCGCAGGCTTGTCGCCATCACGACTGATCCGGCCGGACCCGTCCCGGCATCGGCGTCGCCGACCGGGAGACCCGGGCGGATTCGAGATCGTTCCCCAGGTCGTGAAGGCGTCACGCCCGAGGAACTCCTCCCGGTGCCGAAAGACGGTACCCGCGCGACCTTTACTGGAGTGTGATGAACGCGCCATATCCTCCCGTTCTCGACGAGGCCTACCGGTCGTCGACGTTCTGGGACCTGGTCGTCCGCAGGGCCGAGCAGACGCCCGGCAAGGTGATGGTCGTCGACGAGCAAGACCGGTCGCTCACGTTCGCCGAGTATCGCTCGAGCGCCGAGCAGGTCGCCGCCGGGCTCTACGCGCTCGGCGTGCGCGAGGGTACCGTCGTCACCTGGCAGCTGCCCACCAGCATCGAAGCGATGGTGCTGATGGCCGCGCTCAGCCGGCTCGGCGCCGTCCAGAACCCGGTGCTGCCGATCCTGCGCGAGCGGGAGGTCACGTTCATCACGCGGCAACTGCGCACACAGTTGCTGATCGTGCCGGGATTCTGGCGTGGTTTCGACTATCCGGACATGGCGCGGGCCGTCGCGCTTGCCACCGGCTGCCGGTGCTACGTCAGCGAACCGCCCGCGGGCCGCAACGGGTCCGCCTCGCTGGCGCTGCCGGTCGGTGACGTGGCGACCCTTCCGCCGCCGCCCGCGATTCCCCCGGTGGAGCACCCTGTTCGCTGGGTGTACTACACCTCGGGTACGACCGCTGACCCCAAGGGCGTCAAGCACACCGATCGGTCCGCGATCGCGACGAGCGTGCACCTGCTCTGCGGCCTCGCGCTCGGCGCGGACGACGTCACCCTGCTGGTCAGCCCGATCACCCATGTCGGCGGCATCATGACGCTCGCGACCCAGCTGCTCACCGCATTCCGCCTCGTGGTCATGCGCGCCTTCGACGCGCGCGAGACACCACGGCTGGCGGCGCGCCACGGACTCACCGTGCTACGTGCCGCGGTGCCGGTGGCCCGCGCGTTCCTGGATGCGCAGCGCGAGCACGGGAGCGAGCCGATGTTTCCCGGTCTGCGCGCCTGTCAGTGTGGCGGCGCGTCACGTCCCATCGAGCTGCACCACGCCATCCGGCGCACGTTCGGCCTGCGCGGCACGCTGTCGAGCTACGGGATGACCGAGTGCCCCGGCGTCACCGCGATCTCGCCCTCGGACACGAGCGAGAACATCGCCGAGACGTCGGGAAAGCTGACACCGCGAGCGGAGATGCGAGTGGTCGGCGCGAACGGCGACCCGGTGCCGAACGGGGTCGAGGGCGAGCTGCTGGTCCGTGGCCCCCAGCTGTTCTCCGGCTACGTGGACGAGACTCTCAACGAAAACGCCTTCGACCGTGACGGTTTCTTCCGCTCGGGAGACCTCGGCACGATCGACGACGGGGGCTACGTCCGGGTGTCCGGCCGGATCAAGGACGTCATCATTCGCAACGGCGAGAACATCTCGGCCCTGGAGATCGAGAACGTCCTCTCGGCACACCCCGATATCGTCGACGTCGCCGTCATCGGCCTGCCCAACGAGCGGACCGGCGAGCACTGCTGTGCCGTGGTGCAACTCGCGGCGGGCGCGACCACGCTCACCCTCGCCGAAGTCGCCCGGTTCTGCACCACGGCCGGGATCGCCAAGCAAAAGATTCCCGAACAGCTGGAACTGGCCGAAGTGCCACGCAACAGTATGGGAAAGATCGACAAGAAACGGCTTCGCGAACGGTTCGGTGGCGTGCCCGCGCCGACCGCGTGACCAACCCATGGAGCGGCCTACGATGATTGACCAAGCGACACTGAGCGCCGGGCTCGCCGAGATTCGTGGCTTGCTGCAGGCCGACGGCGGGGACATGGAACTCGTCAGCGTGGACCAGGACGCCGGCACCGTGCGCACCCGCCTGATTCTCGAAGGTGCTTCCTGCCGGGAGTGCGTGCTACCGCGCGCGCTTCTCGAGCGGGTAGGCCTGGACATCCTGCAGAAGAACGCCGACGGCGTGCGGCACCTCGACATCGAGGACCCTCGGGAAAGCTAGAGAGTGACATGGCCGATCTCGGGCAGGCGGCGATCCGGATCGGGGTCGTGCTGGAGAACGCGGACCGCTCCCCCGACCAGCCCGTCTTCCGTGGCCTGCAGTTGTGCGCGGAAGCGGCCAACAGCACGACGGGCGTCGCGGGTCGTGACGTCGAACTCGTTTTCCGGCGCGCCGAGGGCGCACATGCCGGGCTGCCCGAGAACTGTGTGACCGCGTGGGCGGAGCTGGCCGCCGACCCCGGTGTCATCGGGATCATCGGCCCGGGCATCTCCGACAACTGCCTGCCCCTGATCGCTCCCGTCGAGGCCGGCAGAGTGCCCACGCTGCAGTGGTCCGGCGCCGACGAGGCGCGCGGCGAGTGGTACTTCCAATTTCCGTGGGGCTCACTCACCGACGAGAGCGACTATCTCGTCGAGCTGTTACGCACGCTGGGCCACCGGCGGGTAGGTGTGCTGCACGCGGGCGTGGTCGGCGCGCGCTACCTGGCCGCGTTCAGCGAGGGCGCGACGACCGCCGGAATTGACATCGTGGCCACCCGGTCCGCGCCGGTGTCTCGCGACGACGTCGTCGCCGAGGTCACAGACATCCACGACGCCGCACCGGACGCGGTGGTGTTCCTCGGCATGGGCGAGCCCACCCTCGCGTTCGGCCGCGCGATCAACGAGCTGCGCTGGGACGTACCGCGGTTCGCGAACATCGCCATGCTGGGCGCGGCCTTGGACAAGGAGTCGTTGTCGGTCAACGAAGGGATCATCTGGACCGACCAGTACGACGGGGACAAGCCGCTGGTGCGCGATATTCGCGCCGGCTACGAGAAACGCTACCGGCGGCGGGCGCCCCAGGCCGGCCAGCTCGGCGTCGGCTACGACATGATGACCTTGCTGGTCGCCGGACTGCGACGGGCACCGCATCTGACCAGGGCCGGTCTGAAGGCCGGCTTGGAGAAGGTGCGCAACCTGCCGTGCGCGACCGGGGGCCCGCGCGCGATCATGGGCTACGGCCCGTGGGACCGGTCGGCCATCAAGGGCGCCGACATGTTCATCTACCGGACCATCAGGGACGGCGCGCCGATCGCCTACCCGGTCCAGCGCCGCTGAACGCGCGGACGGGGAACGGTCGTCAGGCGGAGTCGAGCAGCTCCCCGCTCCAGCGCAACAGCGCGGCGACGAGCGCCACCCGGCGGCGCTCCGCGGCACCGAACCGGCCGCGCTTGAACGCGTTCTTGCAGATGAGCGCAGACGTTGCGGCCTGCTTGTATGCGGTGAGGGCCAGGAACCAGGCGAAGTCCCCGACCGGTGCTCCCGTGGCGGCCTGATAGTCGGTCACGATCCGCTCCACGGCCGGGACTCCGGACCGCTGGACGATCACGCCCGGATGTCGCGGATCCATCATCATGCAGAACCAGGCCAGATCCAGCCGCGGATCGCCGATCGACCAGATCTCCCAGTCGATCACCGCACGCACGGCGAACCCGGCACACTGCATATTGCCCAGCCGCCAGTCCCCGTGCAGAACCACCGGAGGCAGCGCCGCGGGCCGGGCTGCCGCCAGCGCCTTCTCGCACGCCGCCGCGCCGGGTGCCCACTCCGGGTCGACAGTGGAGAGGGCTCGCGACCAGCGGTCGATCTCGTCCGCCAACGTCACCACCGGCTCGTCCGGGAAACGGGCGACCAGCTCCGGCTGCTGCAACGCGGCGAGCATCGCGATCGCGGCGCCGGTGCGCCCGGCCAGCTCGGCCGCGGTGGGGGGCACGTCGGCGGTTGTGCGAAGCGGCTCGTAGGAGCCGCCGGGCTCGAAACTCATCACGAACAGCGGCGGGACCTCGGGCGGATCGCCTTCGTCTCCGCCGAACACCCGTGGCACGCAGATCCCGTCGACATCCCACAGCACCGACAACAACCGGGCCTGGCGCAACACGTCCCGGTTGCGCACGGGCGCGAGTCCGGGTGGCGCGACCTTCACCACCACACGGTCCGGCACGTCGGGCCCACCGGACACGGCGGCCTGGTACGTCAGGCTGGATGCGCCTCCCGGTAACGGTTCCATCGAGGTGACCGACGCGTCCGGCACCGTCTGCCGCAGTACGGCTCCGGCGCGCTGGACGATATCGTCGATGTCTACCGGCGTCGCGCTCACCGCGATGCTGCCGTTTCCGCCTTCTCGGCCTCGTGTGCCGCGAGCACGTCGGCGTAGCGGGCCCGTGCCTCCTCGATCCGGGGCGGCAACCAGTACGGGGGCCACACCCCCTCGTAGGGGGCGTACTGCCGGAGCAACTGCCGTGCGATCGTGACCTGATGGACCTCGGTGGGCCCGTCCACGATGCCCATGCTGGGCGCGCGCTGCCACATCCGCGCGAGGCGAGTGTCCTGGGAGACCCCGAGTGCGCCGTGTGTGTGGAGGGCGCGGTACACGACGTCGTGCATCACTCGCGACGCCTGCACCTTGCACGCCGCGATCTCCTTGCGCACGCGGCGGCCGGAGAGATCACCCTCGGCGGTGCACTTGTCGATCAGCCACGCGGTGTGCAGCACGAGCAGCCGCAACTGGTTGATCTGCATCCACGAGTCGGCGATCGCGGCCTGTACCAACTGTTTTTCGCCGAGCAGGCTTCCCTGGGTATGCCTGGTGGCGGCGCGCTGGCACATCATGTCGAACGCCTGTTTGCACACCGCTACCGTGCGCATCGCGTGATGGATCCGGCCACCACCGAGCCGGGTCTGAGCCACCACAAACGCCTTGCCCTCACCACCGAGGACGTTCGCCTCGGATACGCGGACGTTGTCGTACCGGAGCCACCCGTGGTGGCCTTCGCCGGGACGGTCGTACATGGTCGCCACGTTGCGCCGCATGGTGATTCCGGGCGTGCCGGCCGGCACCAGGATCATCGACATGCCCTCGTAGGGGCTCACGTCCGGGTCCGTCACGGCCATCACGATGAAGAAGGCGGCGACGTGAGCGTTGGACGAGAAGAACTTCTCTCCGTTGATCACCCAGTGATCCCCGTCCCGCACCGCCCGGGTGGTGAAGAGCTTCGGATCCGAGCCCGCGTGCGGTTCGGTCATCGAGAAGCAGGAGAATATCTCGCCCTCCAGCAACGGGGCGAGGTACTCCGCCTTCTGTTCATCGGTGCCGTACTTGGCGAGGATCTCCGCGTTACCGGTATCGGGGGCCTGCGTACCGAAAATCAGCGGCGCCCAGCTGGAACGGCCGAGAATCTCGTTCAGCAGCGCCAATCGCACCTGGCCGTATCCCTGGCCGCCGAGATCTGGTTCGAGGTGCGCCGCCCATAGTGCCTCGGCCTTGACCCGCTGTTTGAGCGGGTCTATGACGGACCGCAACGCGGCGGTGGGAATGTCGAAATGCTCGTCGGGAAAGGCGAGATCGAGCGGTTCGACCTCATCGGTGACGAAGCGGTCGGCCCAGTCGAGCTTCTGCTGAAACTCTGGTTCGGTGCAAAAGTCCCAACTCACGGCGTCCTCACTTCGTCAGAGCCTTGTTGAGCAGACGACTTCTTGTGGCCAGTCAATCTATAACTCTTTACAATAAGTGCGCGTACGACCGCGTGCAAGCACTGGCGGTGCCCGAGGTCGGCACGTATGGTCGGTGCGTCGAGGGAGGATCCCAGATGGCCGGTTCAGCGGATGCACCGTCATTGACCGCCGTAGTGGCGGGTACCGCGTTCGGGGCGCGGATACACGTCCGCGCTCTGCGCGCGGCGGGGATCGATGTGCTGGGCCTCGTCGGCCGCGACCCGGAACGCACCGCGCACAAGGCCGAACGGGCGGGCGTGCCGCGCGCGTTCACCGACCTGCGTCCTGCCCTCGAGCTGACACCGGATCTGGTGGTCGTGGCGACACCGCCGGCGTCACACGCCCCACTGGTCCGGCTAGCACTCGACGCCGGCTGCCATGTGCTGTGCGAGAAACCTTTCACCCTCGACAGCGGGGAAGCCGAGGAACTGGCCGAGCGCGCGGCCACCGCCGGGCGTATCGGCTATCTCGGCCACGAGTTCCGCTTCGCGGAGTGCGCCGCACTCGGTGCCCGGCTGCTCGCCGAGGGGGCGATCGGCGAACCACGGCTGGCAACGTTTCTCGCCCACGGTGGCCTGGTCGCGGACCCCGGGCAGGCGATGCCGGACTGGTGGTTCGACGAACAACGGGGCGGCGGCTGGCTGGGCGCTTCGGGATCGCACGCCGTGGACCGGGTGCGGCACTGGCTGGGCGACGTGGCATCGGTCAGCGCCCGGCTGACGATCACCAGTGACCGGCGGGAAGTCGCCGACGACACGTTCAATGTCCGCTTCACCACGACCTCCGGGGTCGAGGGCACGTTGCAGTCCACGGCGGGGGCCTGGGGCCCGGGGTTGTCGGTCAGCAGGGTCGTCGGCAGCACGGGGACCCTGTGGATCGATGACGAGACCGGCCTGGGCTCGGTCGAAGGCACGACAGGCCAGGTGTTCGTGGCGGACCGATCGAAGCACGAGCCCGTTCCGGTGCCGGATGACATCGCGCTGCGCCCGGTGGCGGGTGTGGCACCTCAGTTCGAGCGAAACGTGCTGCCCTTCGTTCGCCTCTACCGGCAGATGTGCGCGGCCATCGCCGGTGAGCCGGTTACGGGCGGCACCCGGTCCGCGACCTTCGCCGACGGCGTCGCCGAGATGCGGATACTCGACGCCATCAGGGAATCCTCGGCCAAGGACGGCGCGGTCATCAGGGTGCACTCCTGACAGGACGTGGCCGCGATCGCCAGATAATAAAACTACGTTCATCACCGCCGCGCGCTGAGGAGGACCGGTGTTTTCCGTTCTCGCGGGCAAGGTCGCGGTGGTCGTCGGTGCGTCTTCCGGGATCGGCGAAGCGACGATGGCGCTGCTCGCCGAGCACGAGACGAACGTGGTGGGGATGGCGCGTAACGCGGATCGGCTCGAAAAGGCGGTGGCCGCCATCGGCCGCAACACCTGTGGAGTTCCCTGCGACGCGACCGACCCGGACCAGGTTCGATCCGCTTTCCGCACCGTGCGCGAACGATTCGGCCGGGTCGACATGCTTTTCAATGTGCTGGGCGCGGCGCGGGCGACCACCATCGCCGACGCCACCGACGAGGACATCAGCACGGTCATCGGCACCAACCTGCTCGCGCCCGTCTACACCACCAGGTCGGCCGTGCCGCTCCTCCAGGCGGCGGGCGGCGGCGATATCGTCAATGTCTCCTCCGAGGTCACCATCGACCTGTTCCCGTATCTGACGTTGTACGGAACGGCGAAGGCCGGTCTGGAAATGTTCACGAAGGCCATGACGAAGGAGCTGAAGGCCGCGGGCATCCGGGTGACCCTGTTCGTCTCCGGGCGCACCAAGACCAACTTCTCCATGCCGATGACCCCGCAACGACGAGCGGAAGCGCAGGCGGCATGGGATGCCGACGGCTGCATGCGAAGGGTCGCGGGCGCCACCCAGATGCGACCCGAAGAGGTCGCCGAATCCATGGTGTTCGCGGTGACGAGGCCTCGCGGCCAGATGATCGACGTCGTACAGGTACGGTCGTTCAGTTGACCAGCTCAACGCCCGCAAGCCGCACCCATTTCCTGTTCTGCCACGCGACGCTGGACACCGAGACCTTCGCGGAGCGAGCAGAGGCCGCGGCGGCTGCCGGCCGGTCCGGGCTGGCCCTGGACTACCGCCATTACCGGGCGTATCGCGAACGTGGCGAGACCGATGCCGAGATGGTGCGCATCTGCCGGGCCAACGGCGTCGCCGTCGAGGAGATCTGGTCCTTCTACGGCGCACTGGAAGCGACGGATCCGCGGCGGCAGCTGGCGTTCATGGACAAGCTGCTCGCGATCGCCGACATTTTCGGCGCGCGCATGATCGGCACGCCGTCGGGGCCGGACGCCGACTTCGGCACCGCCGCCGATCGCCTGGCGGCGGCATGCGATCGCGCCGCCCGGTCCGGGGTGCGGATCGGGCTCGAGTTCGTCGCGTTCGGCGCATTACGCGACCTGACAACGACGGCACGGATTGTTTCCGCGACACAGCGCGACAATATCGGGATCATTCTCGACTGCTGGCATTTCTTTCGTGGCCACCCCGACCTGGCCGCGCTGGCCACGCTTCCGGGGCACCTCCTGGAAGCCGTCCAGCTCAACGACGGCTACCGCGCGCCGAGGGTGCCTGACCCGCTGGAAGAGGTCCGTCGCTTTCGGACGCTTCCCGGAGACGGCGAGTTCGACGTCGAGTCGCTGGTACGGATCGTCGACCGGGTCGCGCCGGGCGTGAGGTGGTGCATCGAGGCGAGTACCGACGAGCTCGCGGCACTGCCTGCCCGCGCCGCCGCCGAACGGGCGAGGACGGCGTGCCAGCGCTTCCTGGACCGGGCTCGAGAAAGCCGTTGAAATCCGGAAATCCAACTGCAGGCAACAAGTACAACTGCTTCAACTCAGCTGTATCAGTGATATATTCCGGTATCGGGCCGGTCTCCTTGACTTGGGACGGTGATGGGTGATGTTCGATCCGACGTCGGCGGAGTTCTTCGAGGATCCGTCGGAGATGTTCCGCTGGCTGCGCGAAGAGGCCCCGCTCTACCACAACGCGGACCCCGATTACTGGGCGGTCTCCCGCTACGAGGACGTCTTCGCCGGGTACGGCGACTGGAAACGGCTGAGCAACCGGTGGGGCGTCGGCATCCAGGACACTCCTGAGGACGATGCCAGCACCGTCGGCAACATCCTCTCGCTCGACCGCCCCGACCACGAACGTCTCCGCCGCCTCCTCAGCCGCGCCTTCACCCCGCGCGCCATCGACGCCAAGGAGTCCCTCGTCCGGGACACCATCGCCGCCTTCCTCGACCCGCTCACCGACCGCGACGAGTTCGACCTCGTCGCCGACTTCGCCACCCTGTTCCCCGTCGAGGTCATCTCCGCACTCCTCGGCGTCCCGAAGGCCGACCGCCCCCAGATCCGTGAATGGACCGCCCAGCGCCTGCACCGCGAACCCGGTGAACTGACGCCCAGCCCGCAAGCCCGCGCCGCGTTCACGCACCTGTTCGACTACTTCCGCGACCTCGTCGCCGATCGCCGCAACCACCTCGGCAGCGATCTCATCAGCGAAATGTGCCGCGCGCAGGACGACCTCGACGGCACCGAAACCACGCTCACCGACGACGAGATCGCCGGGTTCGCCCGCCTCCTCGGCTCCGCGGGCAGCGAGACCGTCACCAAACTCGTCGGCAACGCCGCGGTGCTGTTCCACCGCAATCCCGACCAGTGGACCAAGGTCCTCCACGATCCCACTCTCATTCCCGCCGCCGTGGAGGAAACCGTCCGCTACTGGCCGCCCGTCAGCTACTCCGGGCGCCGAGCCCTCGCGCCGGTGCAGTTCTCCACCGGCACCGTCCCGGCCGGCGCCCGCGTCCTGCTCGTCACCGGAGCGGCCACTCACGATCCTCGCCGCTTCGACAACCCCGACGCTTTCGACATCGAACGCGACCAGCACCGTCAGATCGGTTTCGGCTTCGGCACCCATGTCTGCATCGGCGCCCACCTCGCCAGGCTGGAAAGCCGGATCGCCATCCAGCAGCTCGCCACCCGGTGGCCGCGCCACCACATTCGCGAACACGATCTCACCCGCGTCCACATGACCAATGTCAGCGGCTACGAGAACGTCCCGGTCACGGCGCGCTAGTGTCGTGCGATTCCGCTCCGCTGGAGGGTGTCGCGAGAAGACCCCGGAAACCCCACCAGGATCCCACGGAGAGTGTGCGGAATGACTGAAGCGCACGAGGTGCTGCCGCCCTTCTCGCCGTTGTCCGTCTCGATCGGCATCTACGTCTACCAGGACCGCCGGATGGCGGACCCGGTCGAGCGGCTCGACGAGATGGTCGACATGGCCAGGACCGCGGAACAGCTCGGCTTCGACGGCGTGACGGCGAGCGAGCACCACCGTGGCCGGAGCGGCTACATGCCCAATCCGCTTCAGTTGATGTCGATGTATCTGCACGAGACGGAACGGACGTGGGCGGCGGGCTGCCCGATGCTGTTGCCGCTGCGCGTGCCGGGGACGCTCGCCGAGGAGCTCGCCTGGCTCAACGCGCGGTTCCCGGACCGGGTCGGGATGACCTTCGCGGCGGGCGCGGACAACGAGGACTTCGCCGCGCTCGGCGTACCGTTCGAGAGCCGCGCCGCGGCGTACGAGAAGGGGTTACGCCTCGTCTCCGATGTGCTCAGTGGCCGAAACCGCGGTGCACTGGGCGGCGATCCAGCGATCGCGCGGTGCGCCGGCCACCCGATCCCCCTCTCGTCCGGGTCCATGACCCGCACCGGCGTGCGCCGCGCCGCGCGATGTGGCGTCGGCGTCACGTTCGGCCGAAGGCAGTGGCAGCCGGCGAACGCCGCGGGCACGGGCGGCGACCCGGTCCGGGAGCTGCTCGAGCTGTACGCGAGCGCGGGCGGTCGCGGACCGAAGGTCTACACGACCTATGTGTTCGTCGGAAGACCTCCCGAAGGCGTGGCGGAAGGCATCGCCGAACGGAACGTCCTCGGGCCGGCCGCTGCCGGGTTGAAGACGCGGGTGATCGAACAGCCGCCGCGGCTGGGCGGCACCGTCGACGAGATCGTCGAGGACTGGCTCGACGCGCTCGCCGCCGGCATGGACTGCGTCAACATGCGGATCCCGTATCACGGCATGCCGTTGTCCATCGCGCGGGAACAGCTCCTGCGCATCGGCGAGGAGGTGCTGCCGGCCTTCCGCAAAGCGGTGGCGGGCCGCCCGCCATCGTGAGGAGGTGCCCGATAGTGTTCCAGATCTGGCGAATCGGGGCATGGCCGGTTCCCGTGCACACCACCGGTGAGCTGGCTCGCGAGCTGGAGGCGATCGGGTGGGACGGCTTCGCGGTGGGCGAAGCGGCGGGCGCTGGGCCCGATCCCTACGTCTGTCTCACCCTCGCGGCGCGGGCGACCAGCCGGATCCGGCTCGGTACCGGTGTCATCGTGCCCGTGCGTGACCCACAGCTCGCGGCGAAGGCGATGGCCTCGGTTCACGCTGTTTCGGGCGGCCGCACGTTGTTCAGCCTCGGCCGGGGCGACGGTGCGATGAAGTTCCTCGGGCGCCAGCCGCTGAAGGTCGACGATCATCAAGGGCTCGGTCATCACCCATGCGCGGTTCTCCGCGCTCGCGGGCACATCGCTGGCGGGAACCGCGCTCGCAAACACGAACGCCACACGTATCGGCCGGGACGTCATCCCGCTCGTGAAGAATCCGTAGTACACGCGAACGACGAATGGACGAGGCCGTGGTGCAGTGCCATCCCCGAATCTCGGTGAACGCGATGTCCTCGGCATCGTGGACATTGGATCAGGACCTGAAGTTCTGGAAGAGCAACGGCATCGACCACGTGTGCATCTCGCTGCGGAAGGTCGTCGCCGCAGGCTGGGACAGCGGCCTCGCGGCGATCCGTGCCGCCGGACTGGGCGTGAGTGCCGTGCTCTGGCCCGCGGCGTTTCACCTCGACATGCCGGCGCGCTGGGACGACGAGCGGGCCGCGGCCAATCGCGCCGTCGACGCAGCCCACATGCTCGGCGCGAAATGTCTCGCGATGACAGCCGGTCCACCCGGGCGGATGCTCACCGACGAGGCCGCGACGGCCTTCCGGTCGGCGATCGCGCCGGTGCTCGACCACGCGCGGAGCCGGGGTGTGGCGATCGCGCTGGAGAACAACAGCCCGCTCCGGCGCGACATCGGTTTCCTGCACACGCTCGCCGATACTGTCGCCTTCGCCAGGGAAACCGGGATCGGGATCTGTGTCGAGCTGAACAACTGCTGGACCGAATACCGCCTCGCCGACCTCTTCCGCGCGGGCCGCGACCTCTTCCACATCGTCCAGGTCAGCGACTACGTCATCGGAACGGCGACGACGCCGGACCGGGCAGTACCGGGAGACGGCGACATGCCGCTGGCACGGCTGCTCCAGATGCTGCTCGACGCCGGCTACGAGGGGCCCTTCGACCTGGAGATTCTGGGGCCACGCATCGAGAAGGAGGGATACCCGAGCGCGATATCCCGTGGAATCGAGTGGCTCTCCGGGACGCTCAGCCGGCTTGGCGCGTAGCACGCCCGGCTTGACAGCCGGGGTCCGCCACGCGGCCGGACTTCCGCTACGGCAACCGCGGCCACAGCTCCCGCGCGGTCCCCGTCACGACCCGCTCCCGCTCGTCGGTGGAAAGGAACGCGAGGGCCTTCCGCGACACCTCCACCGTGGCCGCGTACCCGCCCAGATCGGTCACGGGATAGTTCGTGCCCCACAGCACGCGTGCGGCACCCGCCCGATCGAGCACGAACTCGACGACACGGCGCCCGGCGTCCCCCGAGTGCAGCATCGGGGTCGAGATCTTGAGGTAGATGTTCTCCACGTCGACGAGTTTCGCCATTCGGTCGATGACCTCGCCCGCGTCCGTGACACCTCCCGAAACACCAAGGTGGTCGAGCACGATGCGCAGGTTCGGTACACGCGTCGCGAGCCGGGGCAGGTCGGCCACGTGCTTGCGCGAGGTCAGCACGCACAGCGGGACCTCGAGCCGTTCGGCTTCCCGGCACACGGCGAGGAAACCGGGGTCATCCAGGCTGATTCCCTGTCCGAGCGTGATGATGCGACCGCCGTCCATGCCCCGGTCGGTGATCCAGTACCGCAGTGTGCGGGGTGCGTCCGGCTCGTTCGACACGCCACAGATTCCCACGAACCGGTCCGGGGCGCGGCGGGCCGCATCCAGCTGATAGCTGTTGTCCGTACCGTAGATACCGAACGGCTGGACGAGCGCCGCACCGGTCACGCCGGCGGTCCGCATATCGGCCATCAAGTCCTCGACGTCGTGGACGTACTTGGTCGTCGCGAACGGCGGGTCCGGTGCGTGTGGATAGGTTTCGGTGTCCGCCGCTACGACGTGCACGTGGGTGTCGATCATGGTGACACGCTCCTCACCGAGCCGGACGGCTGCGTATCGTCGAGCAGGCCCTCGGCCCGCAATCGGGGAATGACGGCCTTTTCCACGAGCCGCAGCGAGCGCCAGGAAAGCTCGATCGGCAGGCCGCCCATGAGCGGGTGGAAGGTCAGCCGCCCCTCGGGCCCGACCTCACGGGCGAGCGCGAGGCATTCCGCGGGTGTCACGACGCGGTACTGGCCGCTGCGTCGCAGACCTTCCGCGTCGGCCCGCGGATACGCCGTGGGCAGCCCCGCCGCGAGGTTCCATTCGGCGTAGGAGTTCGCCTCGTGGACCGCATAGGGCGCCACGGTCCGCCACACCGCCGCCGGATCCTCGGCGACCATGAGGAACACCGCGTCGGGCTCGTTCCGCCTCGGCTCGCACGGGGTTTTCCCCAGCCTGCGGCATTCCGCCCGGTAGGTGGCAAAGGTGCCGGCTGCGGCGGGCACCGGATCGTAGCCGTCGGCGATGCGTGCGGCCCGCCGCGCGGCCGCATCGGTCGAGCCGCCGAGGACGATCCGCGGCCGGGGACGCTGCACCGGGCGGGGCAGCACCAGGATCTCGGCGCCGCGATACGAGAACGGCTGACCGGACCATGCCCGCTTGATGACCTCGACGCCGTCTTCCAGCAACCGGCCGCGACGGCGAACGTCGACGCCGAACATCCGGAACTCCTCCGGCCGGTAGCCGATACCGAACAGCAGCTCCAGACGACCGTTCGCCAGCAGGTCGAGGACCGCGAGTTCTTCGGCGAGCCGCACCGGATCGTGCAGCGGCACGAGCAGCGCCCGCAACGCCACCGTCGCCGACGCCGTCCGCGCCGCGATACCGGCGCCGAGTACGGTCGTCGCCCCGCAGTACCCGTCGGCGGAGCCATGATGTTCCGACAGCGTGATCCGGTCGAAACCGGCCGCATCGGCCCACGCGCACTGCTCCAGGCACGCCTGGTACTGCTGCTCGGGCGAGTCGACCGAGAACGAGGCGCGCCGCATGTCGTAGCGCAGGCCGAGTTTCACGGCACGGCGGGCGCGGTCCGCAGGATCGCGGCCTGCTGGGCGTGCACGTCGCCGAAGAGCCGATCCAGCAGGTGCGCCCGGCTGAGGTAGAGGTGGGCGTCGTGCTCCCAGGTGTAGCCCATACCACCGTGGATCTGGACGTTCGCTCTGCTGTTCTCGATCGCCGCGTCGGTGGCCAGCCGTTTCGCCGCCGCCACCTGGAAAGCGGCGTCACCGCGGCCGTCGCGGACCGCGAGCGCCGCGAAAGCCAACAGTGATCTGGTGGCCTCACAGCGCACCGCCATATCGGCGCACATGTGCTTGATCGCCTGGTTGACACCGATCGGTCTGCCGAACTGGACCCGTTCCTTCGCGTACTGCACGCCCGCGTCGTGGACGGCCTCGGCGATCCCGACCAACATCGCGGTGGTCAGCAGAGCGCCGAGCTGATACGCGGGCTGTTCCCACCCGTCGACGAGCGCCCGCGGAGCGAGACCCCCGACCGCCACCTCCGTCATGTGCGTGGACGGGTCGAGACAGCTGACCGGGCGCCGGTCGGTGAGCTCACCGGCGGGCAGCAACGCGAGGGCGCCCGTCTCCGGCGACAGCAGCAGGACCCACTCGGCCGACGGCAGGTCGAACACGTCGAACGTGCCGTCGACCCGGGCGCCCACCGTCGCTCCCCGCGTCGCGAGGCCTACGGCCACCCCGACCGTCCCGGCACCGATCGCGTCCCTGGTCTCGGTCATGCCGGCGACGTCGGCGAGCCTGGTCGCGACCGCCGAGCCCAGGAACCCCACCGGTGCCAGGTGCCGGCCCATCGGCTGGAACACCAGGACCTCCTCGACGAACGGGGCATCCGCACCGCCCGCGTCCGCGGCGAGGCCGAGGGAGAAAAGCCCGATCTCCCCTGCCTTCGCCCACGCCGAAGCGGGGACGGGAAGATCGGCCTGCAGGCGGTCACGAAGCTGCCTGACCGACAGCTCCTTGGACAGGAACTGCTCGACACTGTCGACCATCCCGGACTGCTCGTCCGACGGAACGAGATCCATGCTCTCCTCCTGATACTGAGCCGTTCGTTGCCGGCAGATGGCGTCGCGCCAACGCTGTCGGCGTCACCGGGGCAGGCCCAGCACCCGCTCACCGATGATGTTGCGCTGGATCTCGGAGGTGCCCCCACCGATGGACGCCGAGAGGCTGCGCATGTACTGGCCGGTCCAGCCCCCCGGTTCCTCCAGGGCCGTGAACCGCAGCCCGTCGGCGCCGAGAACCGACATGGCGACCTTCGCGAGGTGCTGCATGACCGACGAGAAGTACAACTTGATCATGGAGCCTTCCGGCCCCGGCTGCTCCACCCTGGCGTTGCGGGACACGACCGCGATCGTCATCGCCCGCAGCGCCGCCACCTCGGCACGGACATCGGCGAGTTGCCGGGCGATCTCGTCATCGGCGATCGCCATCCGGCGACCGTCCGGGCCCGGGTGTTCCCGCGCCAGCTCGATCAGCTCCTCGACCTGCCGGGAGAGCGCGACCTGCCTGGACATGAACGCGGTGCCACGCTCGAACCCGAGCGTGGACATGGCGACACTCCAGCCGTCGTTCAGCCGCCCGACCACATTGTCGAGCGGAATCCGCGCCTCGTCGTAGAACACTTCGGCGAAGTGGGTGTCCCGTGTCGCGGTCTTGATCGGACGGATGTCGATGCCCGGCGTGGTCAGGTCGACGATGGTCCAGGTGATGCCCTTGTGCTTGCCCATCGTGCGGTCGGTGCGTACCAGCAGTTCCTGGTAGTCGGCGACATCGGCATAGCTGGTCCAGATCTTCTGGCCCGTGACCACCAGCTCGTCGCCGTCGATCTCGGCATGCGTCTGCAGGCCCGCGAGGTCGGAGCCGGCACCCGGCTCGGAGAACCCTTGGCACCACACGGCTTCACCGCGCAGGATCTTCGGCAGGTGGAAGGCCTTCTGGGCGTCGTTCGCGCGCGCGATGAGCGTCGGGCCGCCGTGGTTGAGGCCGACGAAATTGGCGCCGACGTCCGGCGCGTTCGCCATGGCGTATTCCTCGTGCCAGATCAGCTGCTGCGTCAGCGTCATGCCACGGCCGCCGTATTCGACGGGCCACGCGATGCCGGCCCAGCCACCCTCGTACTGCCTGCGCTGCCACGCCAGGTCGAACTCCCGCATGGCCGAGCGCTCAACCGGGCGGGGCGTCCGCGGCACGTTCTCCCGCAGCCACGTGCGAACTTCGTCGCGGAAAGCGAGGTCTTCGGGGCTGAACTCGTAATCCATCGGTCTCCTAGTGCGTCATGATCCGCACTCCGCGGCACCGGGCTCGCAATCGCGCGGCCACGCCCGTATCAGGCAGCTACACCATATCATCTAACTGATCTACCGAGGCAGCGGAACACTGGGGGACGACCTCAGCCGAAGAGATCGAGGATGCTCTTCAACCCCACCTGTTCCGATTTCGCCCGCGTGGTCTCGCGGACATGCGCCCGCCACAGCTGCTCGGCGGCGTCGGCCTTACCGGCCGCGACCAGGTCGAGTATCTCGCCGTGAACGGCGTGTGTCTTCGTGCGCCACGACGGCCGCTTTCTGGGATGCGGAGCCTGCACGGCGGTGACCGCCTCGGAATGGCGGGTGGCGATGTCGTCGAGCATCGAGTACAGCAGCAGCAGCGTCTGGTTCTGGGCCGCCTCGACGAGCCTGCGGTGGAAGCTGCTCGCGGCCGCCCGGAAACGCACGAGATCGTCGAGGGTCCCCTCTTCCGCGGCCAGCGACGATCGCAGGTCCACGAGGAACGGCTTGTACTTGCTCTCGGCGAGCATCCGGACCGCACCGACCTCGAGCACCAGACGCGCGTTGAGCACGTCGACAACCGTGGTGTCGCTGAACTGCAGCAGCAAACCGGCGTACTGGGACGCGACACTGAGCTGCGGGACCCGGATCCTGGCCCCTCCACGCGATCCTCGGTGCACCGCGATGAGCGACTCCGACTCCAGCAACCGGAGCGCCTCCCGCAGCGTCGGCCGGGAGACACCGAACTCCTTCATCAGCTCACCCTCGGTGGGGAGGGAGTCGTCCTCGGTGAGTTCGCCTCGGACGATCTGGTTGCGGATCCGCTGTGCGACAAGCTCAGCGGCCTTCGGAACCCGGAGCTGAGTGTACGGCTCGCGCTCGGACGCAGGCTCACGCACTGCAGAACCACTCATCGATTTAGGGTATCATCAATGAACGTCAATAAATTATTGATTCTTGTGCGTGAGTGGGACGGTCCTCGGCAGGCGCGGACGCCGCGGGGTCATCAACGTCGAACATCCTGCGGTTGGGATCGGGCACCGGCACGGCATCCAGGAGCTGCCGGGTGTACTCGTGCCTCGGGTCCGAATAGATCTGGTGCTTGTCGCCGATTTCGACGAGCGTTCCCGAGCGCATCACCGCCACATCGTGCGAGATCACTTCGACGATGGACAGGTCGTGGGAGATGAACAGGTAGGCGATGCCGTATTCCTCTTGCAGGTCGAGCATCAGGTTGAGCACCCCGGCCCGCACCGAGACGTCCAGCGCGGCCACCGGTTCGTCACAGACGATCAGCGACGGTTCCACCGTGAGCGCCCTGGCGATCGCCACCCGCTGCAGCTGGCCACCCGAGAGTTCGTGTGGCAGCCGTTCGGCATAGTGCGCGTCGAGCCCGACCCGGTCGAGCACCTCGACCGCCTTGCGCTCCCGGTCGGACCGGTTGATGCCCTCGTGCACCCGCAGCGGCTCCGTCACCGAACGCCCGATCGTGATCCGTGGATCGCATGAGCTGTACGGGTCCTGGAAGATCATCTGGGTCCGGCGCCGCAGCCAGTGCAGCTTCTTGTGCGGCAACGCGGTCACGTCCCGGCCGTCGAAGCGCACCGCACCGGCGTCCGGCTCGATGAGACGCAGGACCAGCCGTCCGGCCGTCGACTTTCCCGCGCCCGACTCGCCGACCACCGCCAGCGTCTTGCCGCGATCGAGGCCGAAAGAGACGTTGTCGACGGCGAGCGTCTCGCTGCGGTTCCTCGTCAGCAAACCGCGCCGGACGAACCGCTTCACCAGGCCCTCGGCTTCCAGCAGGCTCATCTTGTCGCTCCCCGCTTGACGGTATGGCCGACCAGGTTGAGGTCCTCGGATCGCAGGCATTGGCTGGTGCCACCCGCCGACGGGTGCAGCTCGTGCGGGCCGCCCGTCGTGCACAGCTGTTCGACCACATAGGAACAACGCGGATGGAAGCGGCACCCGCCCGGCATCGTGGTCGGGGCGGGCACCCGGCCGGGAATGGAGCCCAGCCGTCGCTCCCCACCCGTGGGGATGCTGGCCAGCAGCCCTTCGGTGTAAGGGTGCCGGGGGTGCTCGAAGAGCTCCCTGACCCCGGCCTGCTCCACGACCTCGCCCGCGTACATGACGGCGACGCTGTCCGCCATCTGCGCGATCACGCCGAGATCATGGGTGATGAAGACTATCGCGACGCCGGTCTCCGCCTGGATCTCGCGCAGCAGCGCCAAGATGTGCCGCTGCACGGTCACGTCCAGCGCGGTGGTCGGCTCGTCCGCGATGAGCACCTTGGGACTGCACATCAACGCCATCGCGATCATGGCGCGCTGGCACATGCCGCCGCTGAGCTGGTGCGGATACATCGTCGCGCGCTCGGCCGGCCGCGCGATGTGCACCCTGTCGAGCATCTCCACCGCCCGCGTCCAGGCTTCCTTCCGGCTCAGCCCCACATGCCGCCGAACGGACTCCGCGAGCTGCTCACCGACTGTGAACGCGGGATTCAGGCTCCGGATGGCCTGCTGGAAGATCACCGCGATCTCCTGGCCACGGATGTCCGACCACTGCCGCTCCTTCAGATGCGTGACATCCTTGCCCTGCAACATGATCCGGCCGTTACTGATCTCTCCGCCGAGCGGCCTGATCAGTCCCAGCATCGCCATCGCGGTGACCGTCTTGCCGGAGCCCGACTCACCTACGAGCCCGACGGTCTCTCCCGCCCCGACGGCGAAGCTGGCCGAACGCACCACCGGAGTGAGCACGCCACTGTAGCGAAAGGACACTTGCAGGTTCTCCACGGCGATCACCGCGTCGGACACCTCAGAGGTGCCCCGGCCGATCCGGGCCGCCGACCGCGTGTTCACTGGCCATCCTCCCGGTCGAGCCCGATCGCGTCCCGCCAGCCGTCGCCGATGGCCATGAACGCGATGACCGACAACGACAGCGCGACGCCAGGACCCCAGATGAGGTACGACAGGTCCAGCCGCTCCGACGCGTCGGAGAGCATCGCGCCCCAGCTGGCGGTCGGCGGCGACACGCCCAGACCCAGAAAGCTGAGGCTCGCTTCCGCGAGCACCGCCGAAGCGAAGACGAACGTCGCCTGCACGATCAACGGCGGGAGCACGTTCGGCAGGATGTGAACACCTATTATTCGCCGCCGCGAACACCCCATCGCCGTCGACGCCTCGATGAACGTGTCGTTTCGCAGGCCCCTTGTCGTGATCCTGGTGAGCCGGTAGAAACGGGGCGACATGGTCAAGCCGACGGCCAGCATGGAGTTGGTCAGTCCCGCGCCGAGCACGGCGATGATGGCCAGAGCCAGGATCAGACCCGGCACCGACATCAGCGCGTCGTTGATCAGGCTCAGCACCGAGTCGACCTTGCGACCGACGAATCCGGCGATCAGCCCGAGCAGCACGCCGATGACCGCCGCCACCGCCAGCGCCTCAAGGCCGGCGATCAACGAGACCCTGGTGCCGAAGATCAACCGGCTGAGTATGTCACGGCCCAGACTGTCCGTGCCCAGCCAATGCGCACCCGATGGCGGCTGGAAACGTTCGACCAGCACCTGCGCGTCGGGATCGAAAGGCGCGATCAGGGGCGCCGCGATGGCGACGACGACGAGAAGGAGCAGGAAAACCAGGCCCGCGGTGGCCAGCTTGTTGCGCAAGAAGCGCCGCGCGGTGCGCGCTCGCATGCGCCGGGCCGGCGCATCCTGCGGACGCACGGCCCGCACAGTGTCGGCGTCCACCGGCGACACGCTCATGTCTTCCTCACCTTCGGATTGAAGTACGGGTGAAGTACCTCGATCGCAATGTTGGTCAGCAGCACGACCACCGTGACGAACACGGTGACGCCGAGCACGGTCGGAATGTCGCGCGCGAGAACCGCTTGCAACATCGCCTGTCCGATGCCCTGCAGGTTGAAGATGGCCTCGAGGATGACCGTGCCGCCGAGCACGGTGGCGAACCGGACGCCCAGTACGGTGATCACCGGAACGGCGGCGTTCTTCAGCGCATGCTTGAAGACGAGCTTGTTGGCGCGCAGCCCCTTGGCGCGAGCCGTGAGCACGTAGTCCGACCGCAGCGCATCTTGCAGGGTGCCTCTGAGCTGGCGCATCAGCTCGGCGGCGACCAGTGCGGCGAGGGCCAGCGACGGCAGGATCACGTGCTGGAGCCAGGGGCCGAAGCCGTCCGCGAGCGGGGTATATCCGATGGCGGGCAACCAATGCCGTTGCACCGCGAACTCGGACGCGAGGACCAGCGCGATCCAGAAGCCCGGAACGGCTACCCCCAGGGACGCCAGTATCGTCATCAGGCGGTCGAAGAGCGAACCCGGTTTGAGCGCCGCCAGAGTGCCCCCGGCCATCGCGACGACGACAGCGATCACGACCGCGACCACCACAACCGAGAGCGTCGGCGGAATGGTGCGCAGCAGCACGCTGCTCACCGGCTCACCGGTGCTCAGCGAGGTGCCGAGATTGCCGTGCACCGCGCCGGCCAGCCAGTCGACGTACCGTACCGGCAGCGCCCGGTCGAGCCCGAGCTGCTCGCGGACCTCCTGGATCCGTTCCGGTGACGCGTTGTCGCCCGCGAGGCTCACCGCGGCGTCTCCCGGTGCGAGGTCGATCAGCAGGAACACCAGGAACGAGACGAGTACGAGCAGTACAGCGGAGAGGCCGATTCGAGTTGCAAGGGTCTTGAGCAAGGCCCCTCCTTAGCGGCAACGGTGCCGGTTCGGCGTGGTCGCTGGTGACTTGCGCGGCGCCGTCATCGGCGCGATTTCATCATCGAACCTTTTATACTGAACAAGCGTATCGACCTACCTGTCGTGAAGCAAGGCACAGGTCGTCAGCCGGCGTTGAACGAGATCGCCTGGATTTCGGTGAACTCGAGTACGCCTTGCTCCCCGTATTCACGGCCCAGTCCGGAGCGCTTCATCCCGCCGAACGGCGCGTACGAGCTCATTCCGCCTGCTCCCCCGTTGATGCCCACCTGGCCGGTCCTGATGCGCCGGGCGAGCTCGAATGCCGAGCCCGAGTCGCGGGAGAAGATCTGGCCACCGAGGCCGAACCGCGAGTTGTTCGCGATCTCGGCCGCCTGGTCGTCCGTCTCATACGTGATCACCGAGGCGACCGGGCCGAAAATCTCCTCCTGCGCGATGACAGAGGCGTTGTCGACACCGGCGAATACGGTCGGTTCGTAGAAGTATCCCTTGCTGAGGTGGCCAGGGCGACGGCCGCCACAGACCAGTTCCGCACCCTCCGCCCGCCCGGTCTCGACGAAGTACTCCACCCGTTCACGCTGCCGTTCCCGGATCAGCGGTCCCATGTCGATGTCGAGGTCGCTCGGGTCACCGATGCGGACCTTGCCGGCCGCGGCGGTCAGCGAGGCGACGTACTCGTCGACGACCGAACGGTGGACCAGATGCCGGGTGGTGATCGAGCACCCCTGCCCCGCCTGGTTCACCAGCGAAGCGAGCCCCGCCTGCACCGCGCGGTCCATTTCGGCGTCCTCGCGGATGATCAGGGCGGACTTGCCACCGAGTTCCAGCAACACTTTCTTGATCGTCCTGGCGGCCTGCGCCAGTACCGCCGCGCCAACGGGTTCCGACCCGGTGAAGCTCACCAGGTCGATCCGTTCGTCCGAGCTCAGCAGCTCGCCGACATCCGACTCGCCCGTCAGCAGGTTGAACACACCGGGCGGGAACCCCGCCTCCTCGATGGCCTCCGCGAGCACGAACGTCTGCAACGGACTCAACGGCGACGGTTTCAGCACAACGGTGTTACCCATGCCCAGCGCCGGAGCGACCTTCGCGATCGAGACCAGGAACGGCGCGTTGTACGGCACGATCGCGGACACCACTCCCACGGGCTGCCGGTACTGCACGCTGCTGCCGAGTACCGAACGGCCTCCCGGCCGCGGCCGGACCATCGGCATCAGCGGTTCGGTGAACGTCCGTCCCGCCATCTCCGTGAAGAACGCCAGGTGATCCATCGTCGTGTCGATGTGCAGCGCCCTCGCCCGGGCACGCGCGACCCCGGACTCTCCGACGACAAGGTCTTCGAGCACCGCGGCCCTGGCACGAAGCGCGTCGTGCAACCGTCGCAGATAGCCCTGCCGCTCGGCCGGGCGCATCGACGGCCAGGGTCCTTCGTCGAATGCCTTGCGCGCCACCGCGATGGCCGCGTCCGCATCGGCCGTCGAAGCGACGGGAACGGTTCCGATGACCTCTTCGGTCGCCGGGTTGAGAATCGTGTCCGTGACGTCGGTGGCCGGTGTGGCCCAGCTGCCGCCGATGAACAGCGTGTCGTGGTGAAACACCGTGCTCTCCTGTCGTTCGGCCGGGCTGACGACCTCAAGGATGAGTGGGCCCAGTCGTCACTTCGTCACCGCGAGCATCCGCGGATCGAGCACGCCGTATCGCGCGTAGCCCATGTTGTCGAAACCGACCACCTTCGGCTTCGCGGCCCAGGACTGGCTCTGGAAGCAGATCGGGATGACGTACGCCTTGTCGGAGATGAACTTGCCCATCTGCTGCAGGATCTGGTTCTGCTGATCGCTGCCCGCCTTGGCCAGCTGAGCCGTCATCGCACTGAGCTGGTCAGCCCCGTCACCGACCGACATGTGGATCGGGCCGTCCGGTGAGAACCCGTAGTCGATCGAACCCAGGGAGTCGGCCCGGAAGGTGACCACTGTGGACCGCGCGTCCAGCTGATCCCGGTTGAACGCGACCACGCCGTCCACCGAGTTCATCGGCGTGAGGTTCGCCTGCACTCCCACCTTGCTGAGCATCTGCTGCACGACCTGCGCGTTCTGGGTGGACTCCGAGCCGCCCGACACGGTGACGATGTTGAAGCTGATGCCGTTGGGCCGGCCGGCCTGGGCGAGCAACGCCTTCGCCTTGTCCGGGTTGTAGGGATAGGGGTCGTAGTTCGGCACGTGGGCGGGCAGCGGGTCCGGGTAGACCTGTGAGGTCGGGTCGCACGTGCCGCTGTAGATCGTCTTGTTGATGGTGTCCCGGTCGATCGCGGAGGCCAGCGCCTCACGCACGAGCTGGTTCGACAGGTCGCCGCGGCTGCTGCGAAGCAGGATGGCCTCCAGGTTGTACGACTTGGTCTGGATGACCTTCAGCCCGGCGTTGGTCAGGGTCTGCTTCCGCTCGTTGAGCAGGTTGGCGCCGTACGCCGCATCGACGGTGCCGCTCTGTACCGCGTTGACAGCGGTCTGGGTGTCGGGAATGCCGTTGATGGTCAGGCTGGCGACCTGGTTGAGTTCGGGTTTCCAGTAGTTCGGCACCGCGCTGTAGACGGCCTTGTTGTTGGGAGTGAGGGAGGTGAGGAGGTAGGGGCCGGAGCCTGCGTTGCCGGGGTCGATGGCCAGGTTGCGGCCGGACGCGATGGCGGCGGGGCTGATCAGCGCTCCGGCGGGGCCGGACAGTACCGCCTGGAAGTCCGGCCGTGGCCGGGACAGGGTGATCTTGGCGGTCCACTGGTCCACGACGTCGACCGATTTCACGATGGTGAGGTCGGCGGCGGCGGTGCTCTTGGGCAGGGTCTTGGCTCGTTCTAGATCCGTCTTCACCGCGGCCGCGTCGATCGGCGTCCCGTCGTGGAACGTGCGTCCCGGCCGCAACGGAATGGTCAGCTGCAACCCGTCCGCGGAGTAGGCCGGCATCGCCGCCGCCGCGAACGGCACCGGGTTCGCGTCCTTGTCGATGTCGTACAACGTCTCAAACACGGGCAGCCAATACGCCCGGCACCCGATATGGCACTCCAGAGCAGGATCCACGCCCTGTGGCGGCGTGATCCAGGTGACGCTGAGTGACGCCGACCGGTCGACCTGACCGCTGCCGGCGCCGCCACCCTGACCGCTGCCGGCGGAACCGCCGCCACAAGCGGAGACGACGAGCCCGATCACGGCCAAGCCGGCGATATATGCCTTGAATCGCTTCATCCCTACCTCCATGGCTGCCTGGCGGGTGAGCTCACAGGCGTGCGATGAGACTGTGTCAGATATGAATATGTAAGTTGGATCAGTTGTATACGTGCTACTTGGTCACGGCGAGCGCACGCGGGTCGAACACGCCGCGCATGGCCAGCGTCTCCATCCCGGTGACCTTCTTCGACGCGGCCCAGGTCTCGGTCTGGTAGCACAGCGGCAACGCATAGACCTGGTCGGTCAGCTCTTTGCCCATCTGGGCGAGGATCTGCTGCTCCTTGGCGGGGTCCGTCGTCGAGGTGAGTTCGTTGTGGAGCCTCGTCAGGGTGTCCGCCTGACCGATCGCGAGGTGGTTCTGGCCGTCCGGCATGAACACGTAGTCGACCGTGCCGAGCGAATCCTCCTCGAAGAGGCCGACCGTCGCCCTGGCGTCCAGCTTGTCCTGGGTGAACTGCTGGTTCCCCTCGACCGACGTCATCGGGGTGACCGTCACCTTGATCCCGACCTGGCCGAGCATCTGCTGTACGACCTGCGCGTTCTGCTCGCTCGCCTCCTGTCCGGAGACGGTCACGATGTCGAAGCCGAACCCGTTCGGGAAGCCGGCCTGCGTCAGCAGCTGCTTCGCCTTCGCCGGGTCGTAGGGATAAGGGTTGTAGCCGGGCGTGGACAAGGGCACGTTCGGGGTGTACATCTGGTTGGCGGCCACGCATTTGCCGTCATAGATCTGCTTCGAGATCGCATCCCGGTCGATGGCCATCATCATGGCCTGCCGAACGAGTGGATTGCTCAGTGCGCCGCGGTTGATACGTAGCAGGATGGCTTCGGTGTTCAGCGACTCATGGAACGGGACGTGGAATCCCGCCGCTTCCAGCTGCTTCACCCGGGCTTCGGGCAGGAACTCGCCGTACGCCAGATCGAACTGACCACTCTGCAGCCCGTTGATGCCCGTGTTGACGTCGGTGATGCCGTTGATGTTCAGCGTGGCGACCCGGCCACGGTTGGGTTTCCAGTAGTTCGGCACCGCGGTGTAGACGGCCTTGTTGTTCGGGACGAGCGACTTGAGCTGGTACGGGCCGGAACCGGCATCCCCGGGCTCCAGGTTGATGTTCCGTCCCGAGGCGATCGCCTTCGGGCTGATCAACGCCCCTTCCGGGCCGGAGAGTACCGCCTCGAAGTCGGGGCGCGGCTGGGACAAGGTGATCTTGACGGTCCACTGGTTCGCGACGTCGACCGACTTCACGATCTTCAGGCTGGACGCCGCGGTGCTCTTGGGCAGGGTCTTGGCTCGTTCGATGTCGGTCTTCACCGCGGCGGCGTCGATCGGCGTCCCGTCGTGGAACGTGCGCCCCTCCCGCAACGGAATGGTCAGCTGCAGCCCGTCCGCGGAGTAGGTCGGCAGCGCCGCCGCCGCGAACGGCACGATATTTATGCTGTTCTCCACATCGTACAAGGTTTCGAATACCGGCAGCCAATACGGGCGGCAGCCTATGTGGCATTCCAGCGCCGGGTCCACACCTTGCGGCGGCGTGAGCCACGCGATGTCCAGCGACGCCGAAGGGTCCACCGGCCCACCGCCCGACGTGTTCTCGCCCGAGCCACCGCTGCAGCCGGCGACCACGAGCCCGACCTGCGCCAGCAGGGCGATCCACATCTTGGACGGCTTCATCGCCACCTCCGAGCGCCTAGCTCCCATGCAGTGTGAGGAGGTTACATCAGATAACTACGTCTGGCTAGACAGACTTGTTGACGAAGTGCCTTACTCCCGCGCGTTCGCGGCGCGATCATCGGCTTTCGGTGCGTACGTCAATGACATTTGGCTATGCTTCAACAAGACGGGTGTGGACAATGGCGTGTGAGATCCGTGAAGCCGGCACCACGGCAGGCGGAGTCGCCCATCTCGCCGAGGGGAAGGGGTCCGATGACCGCCGTGCACGACAACGGTTCCCGCGCTCGCAAGCCGAAGGCAGCCGAGATCGTCGCGGCCGCGATCCGGCGCGACATCATCACCGGCGACCGTCCCGCGGGCGACCACCTGCCGCCCGAGTCCGAGCTGATGCGTCAGTTCGGCGTTTCCCGTCCCACCCTGCGGGAGGCGATCCGCATACTCGAGGCCGAATCGTTGGTGACCATGGTGCGGGGCACCGGAGGTGGCCCGCGCGTGTCCCGGCCGGACGCCGCGGTCACCGTCAGCTATGCCGGCTACATCCTGCAGTGCAAGCACACCGAACTGGAGGATGTGTTCGAAGCGCGGGCCGTGATCGAAACGGCCGCGGTGCGCGAGCTCGCGGAGCACGCCAACGGGGTCATCCCGCAACGCCTCGCCGCGGTGCTCGCCAGTGAAGCCAGCGAAATCGAGAAACCCGAGGGGTTCCAGCGGTGCGCCTCGGGGTTCCACGATGAGATCGTCTTCTCCCGCGAGAACCAGGCGTCGTGGTTGATGTACCGCATCGTGCGGGACATCACCGACCGGCAGTCACGACTGGCGGCCACGACGGTGCACGACCGCACACGACTCGTCGAGCATTTCGCGCGCACACACGAGATCCATGCCCAGACCGTGCGGCTCATCAGCGCCGGCGAAGCCACGGCGGCCGCCCAGTTGTGGCGGCGCCACATGGCCGCCACACGACGCGCGATGCGAACACTCAACATCAAGACCGCGGTGGATCTCTACGACTGGACCTGAATCACTGTATTCAGTGATACATTAGTCGCGCTCAGCGCAGCGTCACCGTTTCAGCCGACACCCGAGGAGAAAGCTTTAGTGGACAGGATGTTCTCACTCGACGGCCGGGTGGCGATGGTGACGGGCGCGGGTCAGGGCGTCGGCGCTGTCGTCGCCGCGACGCTGGCTCGCCAGGGGGCGGCTGTCGTGGTGAACGACCTGTTCGAGGACCGTGCCCGTGCCACGGCGGAAAGCATTGTCGCCGACGGCGGCGCCGCGATCGCGATCGCGGCGGACGTCACCGACAGGGCGGCGGTGACCGCGGCTGTGCGGACCGCGGAGTCGTCGCTGGGTCCGGTGGACATCCTCGTGAACAACGCCGGAATCCCGGCTTCCGGAATGAACTTCGTCCGCTTCGCGGAGTCCGAGCCGGAGGACTGGCGGCCGTTCATCGACCTCAACATCTATGGTGTGCTGCTGGTGACCCGGCTCGTCGTGAACGGCATGCTCGCCCGCGAACACGGCCGGATCGTCACCGTGGTCTCCGACGCCGGCCGCGTGGGCGAGCCGTATCAGACGGTATATGCGGCCAGCAAGGCGGCAGCGGCCGGGTTTTCCCGCTCGCTGGCGAAGGAGGTCGGCAAGCACGGGGTGACGGCCAACTGTCTGTCCCTCGGCTCGATCAGCAACCCGGCGGTGGCCAAGGATCCCGAGCGGCTGGCCAGGCAACTGCGGTACTACCCGGTCCGGCGCCTCGGCACGCCCGCTGATGTCGCGTCAGCCGTCGCCTGGCTGGCCTCCGACGAAGCCGGCTGGGTGACCGGGCAGACGATCCCCGTCAACGGCGGATACTCGACGAGCTGACGATGCGGTTCTATGTCGGCGTGGGCCACCGGGGCAGTCCCAGGGAGTTTCTCGCGATCGCGCGGCACGCCGAGCAGCTCGGCCTCCACGGGATCACCTTCGGTGACCACGTCGGGATGGCGCCCGCCCCTGTCTCACCCTATCCGAGCGGGAACGGCCGGCGGAGCTTCGCGATCGACACACCGTGGCCCGATGTCTGGGTACTGTCGTCGGCATTGGCGGCCGTGACGACCCGGCTGCATTTCCTCAGCACGGTCTATCTGCTGCCACTGCGGCATCCCCTGCTGACGGCCAAGGCAGTGGCGACGGCCGCGCTCATCGCCGGGGACCGGATCGAGCTGGGTGTCGGTGTCGGCTGGCAGCGCGAGGAGTTCGAAGCGCTCGGTGTCGACTTCACGTCCCGGGGCCGTCGAACCGACGAGACCATTGAGCTCTTGCGCGCGCTGTGGCGCCCTGGACCCACCGAGCATCACGGGGAGTTCTTCGAATTCGGCCAGTTGGTCACCGAGCCGGCACTCGAGCGACCGGTGCCGATCTATGTCGGCGGGAGCTCCGACGCCGCGATGCGCCGGGCGGCGCGGCTCGGCGATGGCTTCATCACCATGCCCGCCACGCTGACAGCGCTCGCGGAGCTCATTCCGCGGCTACGGGATCTCGTCGCCGAACGGGGCCGCGATGCCGAGGCGTTCCAGATACTCGCGAACAACGTGGACGCCCGCACCGCGGAGGACTACGCCAGGCTTGCTGAGCTCGGGGCCACCGTGGCGCTCGTCCGGCCCACGAATTTCGGGTGCAACGACGGATCCTCGGATATTCGTAGCGCGCTGGAGGATTTCGCGGAGCGGGTGGTGGTGCCGTTGTCCGCCACCAGCTAGCCACAACCATGCCAACGAGAGGGTCACGACATGCCCGCGCGACCACGGACCTCGCACACCCGGCTCGATCTGTCCGGCCTGTCCCCCGAGGCGATGGACACCTACGGGATGAGGAACCTGCCTCTGGACCGCCCGACGACATCCACCTCGGATCTGCTCCGTCTCGACGGCAAGGTCGCCGTCGTGACCGGCGCGGGCGGCGATGGTCTCGGAAACGCCATCAGCCATCGGCTCGCCGAGCAAGGGGCCACCGTCGTGGTGCTCGACGTCAACGACGGCGCGGGCAAGTTCGCCGCAGACGACGTGGCGAAGCGATGGAATGTGCCCACGCTGGCGGTCACCGCGAATGTCGGCGACCGGGCGCAAGCGGCAGCGGCGGTCGAGACGGCGGTGCGCGAATTCGGGACGGTCGACCTGCTCGTCAACAACGCCGGTGGGTCCGGTTCGATCGGCCTCGACGGGCAGGGCCTCCCATTCCCGGGTCATTTCTCCGACAACAGCGCGGAATACATCGATACCACGGTTCTGGTGAATTTCACCGGCGTGCTCAACATGACGAAGGAAGTGCTGAAGGTCATGCTCCCGAAAGGCTCGGGACGCGTCATCAACATCGCATCCGAGGGCGGTAAGACGGGGATGCGCAATCTCGCCGTCTACAACGCGTGCAAGGCCGCGGTGATCGGCTTCACCCGCAATCTCGCTTACGAGACAGGCCCGCAGGGTGTTTCGGTGGTGGCGGTGTGCCCTGGGATCATGGTGAGCCAACGCCTGCTGGACGCCCCGGTGTGGGAGGACGGTTCCGCGATCGAACAGTCCTATCGGCGGGTGAGCGTCGGCAGGTGCAGCCTGCCCGACGACGTCGCGAGCGCGGTCGCTTTCCTGGCCTCGCGGGCCGGGGCGTACATCCACGGCACGGCCGTGAGCCTGGGCGGCGGCCTCGCTGACTAGACGGTATGGGGTGACCGCTTCGGTGTGAGGTGGTTGCGGGCCGGGGCCTCGCTCACGCAAATTCGTGGGTTGCTGGGCAGGGGCTGCCTGCTCGGCCTATCCGACATGTGTGGGAGGCCCCGGTGCTTATTGAGCGTACGAGCGTTGGGCTCGATGTCCATGCCCGCTCGGTCGTGGCTGCGGCGATCGATGGTGTGACGGGCGAGCTGAAGCGGGCGCGGTTGACGCCGTCACATGATCGCATCCGGTCCTGGATCGAGCAGTTCGATGGCCCGGTCGCGGTGACGTATGAGGCCGGCCCGACTGGGTTCGGGTTGTATCGGGCGCTGACGGAGGCTGGGATCCGGTGTGTGGTCGCGGCGCCGTCGAAGCTTCAGCGCCCGTCGGGTGATCGGGTCAAGACCGATGCCCGGGATTCGGTGCATCTGGCCCGATTGCTGCGGCTGGGAGAGATCACCGCGGTCGCGGTGCCCAGCCTCGAACAGGAGGCGGCGCGGGATCTGGTTCGGGCCAGGGAGGACTGTCGCGGTGATCTCATGAGAGCTCGGCACCGGTTGTCGAAACTGTTACTGCGGCAGGGAATCGTGTACTCCGGTGGGCAGGCTTGGACCGGTGCGCACGACCGTTGGCTGCGCCAGCAGCGCTTTGATAACCCGGCCACTCGAATGGCCTTCGACTCCGACTATGAGGCCACCCTGGCGATCATCGCCCGCCGGGACCGGCTCGATGCGGCGATCATCGAACTGGCCTGCAACAGCGAGTTCACCCCGGTGGTGCACCGTCTGGGGTGTCTGCGCGGAGTCTCTACCCTGACCGGGCTCTCCCTTGCGGTGGAGATCGGCGACTGGCATCGGTTCACCGGCAAGACCATCGGCTCGTTCGTCGGCCTGGTGCCCTCTGAGCACTCGTCGGGGGCCTCACGGGTGCAGGGCTCGATCACCAAGACCGGCAACACCCACCTACGCCGACTCCTCGTCGAAGCCGCCTGGCACCACCGCGCCCGCTACGTCGCCGGCAAAACACTGCGCGACCGGTGGGAACTCGCTCCAGCCGCAGCCAGACAGCGCGGCGACGCAGGTAACCGGCGACTCCATGACCGGTGGGTCACCTTCAACCTACGCCGAAAACGACACGTGATCGCCAACGTCGCCATCGCCCGCGAGCTGGCCGGATGGTGCTGGTCCCTGGCCGTCATGAAATAACAACCCCAGCCGCTTCGCCGCGCGGCTTGACGTGGTGGCAGCGCGTGGAGCGACCCGCGATACACCTATGAGCAGCCCGGAACCGGCCGAGGCCACGCTCGACCCTAGACACGCGGTCCGCTCCTGCCGAACAGTCCGTCCTGCGGTAACCAACCCGCGCATATCAGTCTGACCGCGCGTCGCCCAATGACACGCTCACCACCAAAACAGCGACGAAGCACGAGACGCCGCCGGGAACAACTCCCGGCGGCGCCTCACCCTGCCCCTTGACAAACTGCACTACATATCAGGTGTACGAGGCCACGACGTTGGTGACGCGCTGGTCGAGGCCATCGCGGCGGGTCGTTGTCCGCACCGGCACCGTGTGGACGGGTTCCGCACGCCGAGGGCGTTGCAGCGACCGTGGGTGCGTGTCCGAGGCCAACCGGCAACCGCCGTCAGCGACCGGCGCGGAGGATGCGGCTCGCGCGTAGCGCATGGGGAGTTCGGTTCTGGAACTCTGCTGGTCCGTCGACGTAACTGTCGATGAGTTGCGCTGCAGAGTGGTCCTCGATCGTCGTAAATCCAAGAGTGCGTAGCTGTGCGGAGATGTCGGTGGGGGTGAAGTAGCTGAACCAGGGTTCACCGGCGGCGGCCACGCGGGCTTCACGTTCTTGTAGCTGCTCCCGCTCCTCATCGGTGTCTGCCGGTTGCAGGTAGTCGAAGATGACCTCGCTCGGCCGAGCCTGGCCGGCGATGTAGCTCAACGTCGTTCGTACGGCGGCCGGGGTCAGGTAGAACACAACGCCAAGCCATACGAACACCGCCGGATCAGTGCGACTGAATCCCGCAGAAGCCAATCCCGTTGCCAGCGTGCCGGTTTCGAAGTCCACGGGCACAAACGTCAGCGACTGCGGTATGTCGATCTCGGCCTCGGCGAGGCGGTCGCGTTTCCATGCCTGGGTGGCGGGATGGTCGACTTCGAAGACTCGTAGGTGCGGGTAGGGGTTCCGGTAGGCGAACGTGTCCAAACCTGCCCCCAGGATCACGACCTGTCGCACACCTTCAGCAACGGCTTCCGCTATCCGGTCTTCAGCGAGTCGTGCACGGGCGGCGAAGAACAGACGCCGAGGCCTGTACGTGGCGCCGCTGCCGGGCCGATCCTCGGTCGGCTCGACACTGCTGGCCAGCTCATCGGTGGTGACACCGATCAGCGACGCCACCACCGGGTCGGTGAGGATGCGCGGATGGTCGGCGATCTGGTGATACGCGCGTCCGTATGCCGTCGCCAGTGCCGTTCGACTCGGTCCGCCGTCCCTACCCTGTCCGTCGTTCGTCATGCCAGGGACCCTACACGTTAGTTGTAAGTAACTAGTAACTAGCGTGCCGAGTGTTCCCGGTCACGCGCCGCCGTGCGGGAGCGGACCGCCGTCGGCCGCCAGGGTCTGGCCGCTGACGAAGGAGGCCGCGGACGAAGCCAGGAACATGATCACGTTCGCGATCTCCGACGGCTGCCCGTTGCGGCCCAGCGCGGAGTTCGCCCCCACCTCCGACACCTTTCGCCCCGCTTGGGCCATCGCCCGCAGGAACCCCTCGGATTCCACCGTTCCCACCCGGACGCAGTTGACGCGCACGCCCGCCGGTCCCCAGGCGGCGGCCATGGTCGTCGTCAGGTACTCGACGCCCGCCTTCGCCGCGCCGTACGGGCCCACCATGGGATTCGGGTTCGCCGCCGAGCGTGAGGACACGTTCACGATCGCGCCGCGCCCGTTGGCCACCATCGACGGTCCGATCGCCTGCATCGCGAGAAAAACCGCCCGGAGGTTCAGGTCGATCATCTTCTCCCATGCGTCGAGCGTCCAGTCGGCAAAAGGCATCTGGTAGGAACCGCCGGCGTTGTTCACCAGCACCTCGCACGCGCCGAACTCCGCGAGATGGCGCTCCGCCATCGCGGCGATGTCTTCGGGGCGCCGGACGTCGGTCGTCACCACAAGGGCGCGGCGCCCGAGCGCCGCGATCTCCTTGGCGACCTGCTCGAGGTTGTCCACCTTCCGGCTCGCCAGCGTGATGTCGGCACCCCGGGACGCCAGCGCCAGCGCCGTCGCACGCCCGATACCGGTGCCGCCTCCCGTGATGATCGCCGACTGCCCGGCGAACTCGTCGTCGCCGATTCCTCCGATCACGCCTGCCATACCCGAACTCCCATCGATTCCTACGGCCGGTACGGTCCCTGCCCACGACGCGGGCCCGACTCCGACTCGCTGCCCAGCAGCCGACGGCAGGCGTCCGCGACCTGTCCGGCCGCGGTTGCCGGTGCGAGCGCGTCGAGTTCCGGGTAGATCACCTCGATGGACCACTGCACGTCAGGATGGTGGGACAAGGCCGTGACCAGACGGTCGAGCGGGAAGGTGCCGCGCCCCGGTTCGCGCCGCATGGTGAGCGTCTCCACCATGGGGTCCATGCCGGGTCGCGGGAGACCGTCCGTCAGTTGCACGGCGACCAGTTCGCCCGGCCGCAGGCTGGTCACCTCGTCGATGTCGGCGCGCCCCCGGAAGAAGTGCCAGGCATCGAGGACCACCCCGCCGTTGACCCTGCCCGCCGCTCGCACCACACGCAACGCGGTGGCCAGGTCGGGCAGCGTCGTCCACGGCACGAACTCCAGCCCGACCCTGATGTCGTAGGGCGCCGCACGGTCACAGAGCCGCCCGAACCGGTCCGCGGCGAGCTCGTTGTTCCCGTCGAACTCGCTGTGGACGATCATGTGCCGGGCGCCGAAGAGCGCACCGAGGGTCAGCACCCGGTCGAAGAAGTCAACGACTTTTCGCCGTGAGTCCTGCTCCAGTACACCGTGGACGGCCTCCACCTCGGTGACCTGGATTCCGTTGGCCGCGGCGATCGCGACGAGCTCGGCATCGGTGGCCCCGGCGCGTACGTCGCGGCGGTAGTGCTTGTGGTGGTACCCGACGGCATCGAGCCCCGCGGCAGCGGCGGCGACCACCCGATCTTCGAAGTTCGCCGCGGGCAACGTCATCGACCCCAGGGCCAACCGGTGTCCGGCGCGTCCGGTGTCCACCCTCACCCCGCCTCCGGCCCGACGGGACAGGGGCGCGGCACGACGCCCCGCACCGGCAGGTCCGTCCACACCACCAGAGTGTGCGAGATGGTGTCCGCCGCGAACAACCACCGGTTCTCGGGTCCGCCGAAGCAACAGTTGCTGACCTTGCCGTCGCCAGGCAGCTCCAGAAAGTCGACCACGGTGCCCTGGCTGTCGACGACGACAACGCCGGGCCGGGGGCTCGCGGCGTAGAACCGGCCGTCGACATCGGTACAGAAACCGTCGCTCCAGCCGAGGTCTTCCACCACCCACTCGCGGGAACCGTCCGGGAAAACCCGCAGAAGCCCTTGCCGCTCCACGATCACCAGGTGTCCGTCGCCGTCGAAACCGATCCCGTTGCAGTAGGAGAAACCATCCGCGTGGAGAGTCGGTCCCTGATCCGCCGACCAGGTCCATACGCGTCCCAGCAACGGTTCCGGCTCGCCGGGCCGGCGAGGGCGCCGAAGTTCGAACACGTTGGGTGGATCGGTGAAGTAGAGCAGTCCATCGTCGGCGACGACCAGGTCGTTGGGGGCGCGGAAACCGTTGTCGGCCAGGTAGGTCACCCGGCCGTCCGGCCACACGCGCTGCAGGCCCTGGCGCACCGGCCGGTACTCCACGCCGAGATCCATGCCGAGCGCGGCGAAGTCGAGTCCGCCGTTCTGCGCCACGACGAAGCCGCCGTCGCCGGCCAGCACAGCACCGTTGGGGCCGCCGCCCGTGACGGCGATCGGTGCCTTGCGGTGCTGCTCGGGCCATACTCGGTACAACACCCCGGCCGCGACATCGGTACAGACGACCGTGCCGTCCGGGCACCACACCGGCCCCTCGCCGAACGCGATGCCGTCGACGACCACCTGCGCTCTCATGGTCGCGTCCTCGCGACGAAGCTGGCCACGCCAGCGAAGTGTACGCGCGAATGACGTGACGAGGTACACTTATTTCACCAATACGGCAGTTCCAAGCTACTCGAAAGAGGCGGCGAAGTGCTCGAGCGCGGTGTCGGTGCGTTGGGTGTCGTGGGTGAGCAGGCGGTCGAGCAGCAGCCCGCGCACGGTCGCGATGACCAGTGTGACGTCGACGTCGCGGTGTCCGGCGGCGGTGGCTCGGAACGCAGCGCTGAAATGGTCGAGCCAGTCGGTGACCATGGTTGCGCCTCCGTCCGCGTAGGCGTCGGGATGGGTCAGCGCGTCGACATACACCTCGAAGAACAGCCGCAGGAACGGTTCCCGCTCGGCCGCGCTGATCCAGGCCCAGACGCCACGGATCAGCTCCGCCGGCGAAGCCAGGGCATCGCGTAGCGCCTCGGCCAGTAACGACGCCTCGCGGCGGCGGATCTCCGCGAGGATCGCGGCGATCAGTCTCTCCTTGCTTCCGAAGTCGTAGAGCAGCATCCGGGTACTGGTACCCGGCGCGGCTGCCAGCGGGCGCAGGCTCAGCTCCCGCATGCCGTGTGCCAGCACATAATCGGTGGCTGCCGCCAGCGTCCGGGCCCGTCGCCCGTGCTCGGGTGGTCTGCCCATACCTGCCCACGATCCTGTACGCGGACGCGCTCTGGGATGCGCTGCTCGGGGTCGTGCTCGTGCTGGCCCCATGGCCCGCCATCGTCGGTTCGCTCGGCCTGTCGGCGTCCGGGCTGTGGCCGGTCTTCGTGCTCCTCGACATCGGCCGAATGGGTCGCTCGTTACGGCGACATCAACGGTTAGTCCTGAGCGGACACCGCGAGCTTCGCCACGACCTCGGTGAGTTCGACGGCCTTGCGGTCGAGTTCGGATTCGGTGATGCCGCCCAGCGGGTGTGGCGTGATCGCGGCCTGGATGGTCGGCAGGTTCAGCCACTCCGCGAGTTGCTTGGCCAGCGGGTGGAACGCATCCGTGCCGAGCAGCACGGTCGGCACACCCAGCACCTCGAGCGCGACGGTGTCCTGGACGCAGCCGGAGGTGCACGACCCGCAGTCGGCCGACGCCGTCAGCACGAAGTCCGAGGCCGCGCGGAGCCGGTCCAGCATGCCTTGCGTGGCGGGAATACCCGACGAGCTCTTGCGTTCGGTGATGCCCCGCTTCGCCCCGTGGTGTTCGACGAGACCGTCCAGCACCTTGGCGAGCAACGGCCCCGCGTTCGCCTTCGAGTTGTCCAGGAGGCTGACCCTCGCGCCCGCCAGCGTGGTGAGCCGGGGCGCGAGCGACTTGGCGGTGGAGAACACCGGTGGTTGCGGGCTGAGAATGGTCGGCATGTCGTTCCCTGCTCTCTACTTGTCGTCCGGTAGGTACAACGGCCTGGTGACACTGGTCGGGCGAGCGCCGAAACTCGGCAGCACCTGCGAATGCTTGCCAGGACCACCCGTCACGAAGATCCGGAACTTGTCGGGATGGTCGGTCATCGGCACCAGTTCGTCGTCGCCGAGCCCGCGGGTCCAGTGCGGCTCGCGGCGGTTGTCGAACGCGGCGCGGATGGTCCGCGCCGGCAGCCGGGCGCGCTGGAAGAGGTAACCCTGCACGTCGTCGCGACGCCATTTCTGGCCGGCGATCGTCGCCGCGTGCTCGGGTCCGAGCGCGATGAAGATCTCGGCGCCACTCAGGCACGCGTGGTTGCTGCCGAGGCTGGTGATGTTCGACGCGATCTTGTCGAGTATCCGCTCGGGACGGTCGCTTTCCATGTCGTGGATGTTGGTGGGGTTCTCCAGCCCCGCCACGGTGACGGCGCTCGGCGCGTCCACACCCACGCTCGCCGGGTAACCGCCCCACGGGGAAGCCGCGGTGTTCTCCGCGACACAGAAGGTGTACTTGGACGGCTGCCCCTGGGTCGACCGGTCACCATCGCCGGGAACGGCGCCACCGGCATGGATCATCAGCAACCGGACTGTGCGCCCGACCGTCGCGTTGGCGCGGCAGCCGGGCCCGAAGCTGCCGGCCCCGGCGTTGAAACCCAGTCGCTCGACGGCTTCGCCGTGCACGATCACCAGCGGCGCCACCGGATGCGTGGTCGGGTTGATCGCGGCGAGGTCGACCACCCCGCTGCCGAGCGCTCGCGCAACCTCCACGAGCACCGGCATCACCGTCGGCGCGCACCCGGCCAGTACCGCGTTCACCGCGACGGTGCGCGGCGTCAGCGCACCGTGCCGCGGCGGGATCGTGCCCAGCAGTTCGTCGGGATCGGTGTCGACCGCCGCGAGCATCGTCTCGACGCGCTCGACGGTCGGCGCCACCAGGGGGAGGCCGTCGCCCCAGCCCTTCGAGGCGAACAACTCCACCAGCGTGTTCGACTCGAGGTCCTCCACTTCCAGCAGATCGGGTTGGAGGTTCGCCCGCTCGGAGGTATCCGTCAAGCTCATCGGCAGCTCCCTTTTCATGGATGATGCACTGAAGTTATCGGCAAATCAGGTGATGGCCAACGCGTTCCCCGGTGACCCGACACCACCATCCACGTTGAACGGCGAGGACGTGAACAGGCACGTGTAGCGCCCGTTCCGGGCGCAGGCCGCGGCCAGGCCGCCGAGCGCGAACAGTTCACCCAGCGGCATGCCGAGGGCGGCGATCAGCATCGCGTGCAGCGAGCTACGCGGGAACTCGGGACCCAGTGGCATCGGTTCGACCGCCAGGTTGTCGGCCACCACCGCCACCGCACCGTGGTCCCAGAGCCACTCGGCCATTTCCGGCGTCGAATCGAGCCCCGCCACTTCCAGGTCCTGGTCCAGCGACCTGCGCGCGGCCCCGTCGAGTGCCTCGTACGCCTCGACCCACCCCGTGCGTATCAGCACGATGTCGCCGCGGCCCGGAACGCTGCCCTGGCGCTGGGCGGTGCGTTCGAGGTCCGCCACGCTGATCCGGTGCGCCGTCATGGGATCGAACGGCCGGCCCTCGGCCGCGCTCGTCGCGGCGACGTCCAGCAGGATGCCGCGGCCGACGATGCCGTGCCGGGCCCACCCCTGGATTCCGAGCGTGCCCGAGTCCGCCCGGTCGATCTCCGCGGCCGTGGTGCCGTTGTAGAAGCCGGAGTCGAGCGAGATGTGCCGCAATCCGTCCCACTGGGTGGAGTACTGGAGGTACAACGGGGCGAGGTAGTCGTCGCGGCTGCGTGCGCCGTGCGCGACCTGCGTGCGCCGTGGCGACGGCCGGAACGGATGCGGATCGGGCAGTTGCGCGTTCCAGTTGAGGCTGTGCACCTCGCCGTCGACGGCCGCGGCGAGGCCACGCCGGACCGCTTCCGCGTCCAGCAGGTTCACCGCACCCAGTTCGTCGGTCTCCCCGAAAAGCCCCCAGGTCACCCGGTACCCGTCGGGGCTCGACGGCAGTTTCGCATAGGAGGGCGTTTCGACGCTCATGGTGTCCTTTCAGGACGGTCGAGTGCGCGCGACGATCGGTCCGCTCGCGCACCGGCCACCCCGTCGTCGTCCGGCAGGTCCGCGGGCATCCGGTAGCGCTGCTCCTCCGGCATGTCGAACTCGCGGATCTCCAGCTTCCGGTCCGAGACGAGGACCGCCTCGAGGCCGCTACGTGTCGGATCGATCGTTGTCACGCGTTCACCCTTCACCGGCGAACCGAAGTCCTCGAATATCGTACTAACTTCATTCAATTCGTTGTATGATACTTCGCGGGCAGGCCTCGCGACACCGTTCGCATCGAGGATGGCCCTGCGGGGTCTGGGCCCGCGACCCGGCCGGCGCGGAACGACTGGTCGCGGTGGGCTCGCCGTGCGCGCGACCCATTCGGAAGACCTGGACGAGATCCGAGCGCTGCCGGCGCGTTGCGTGCGCCAGGTCGACAACGAGACGCCCGCTCGGTCGCAGGCCTGTTCGCGGCGGACAGCGCGTGGGACAGCCCGACGTCCGGCCTGTCGGTACGCACCGCCCAGGACGGTTGCTGATCTTTCCCGGCTTCTGGCGAGGTTTCGACCATCCCGGGATGGCCCGCCCGGCCGCCGACTGCGAATCCCTCGTGGCCTCGCCGGTCCTGCTGCCCGGGGACCGCGACCCTTCCACCGCCACCCTGCGCGAGCGGCGACATGACCGTGCCGGTGAGCCCGTCACCCACATGGCGGCGGCACGCGCGAGATGCCGCTGGTGGCCGCACGGCACGGAATCAACGTGCTGTGGCGGCCCGTCGAACTACACCCCGCGATGCGGCGCATTTCCGGCTTGCGCGGCACGCTGTCGAACTACGGGATGACCGAGTGCCCCGGCGTCACCGCGATCTCGCTGTCGGACAGCGCGGATAGCGACCTCGACCTCCCGACAGACGCGCGACACAGCCAACGAAAGTAAATTGTTTATATAGGTGACTGAGGTTTTCCAAGATACTTTTCCGGCGTAGAGTGAGGACTCTGGGAAATGCCGGGAGGAGAGCAGGGAGCGCGAGATGCCGTTGCAGCCGTGGATGAAACTCGTTTCGACCGATGACCACCTCATCGAGCACGCGGGTGTCTGGCAGGACCGCCTGCCCGCGAAGTACCGGGAGCAAGGCCCGCAGATCATCGAGCAGGCGGGTCCTCTCCCCTCGAAGTACAAGGACGGGCAGGGACCCAAGCTCGAGGAGAAGTCCACCGCCGAGGCCCGGCCGCCCGCCCAGGTGTGGCGCTACGAGGACCGCATCTACCGCTACCTGGGGCTGAACGCCGTCGCCGGCAAGAAGCCCGAAGAGTACGGCACCGAACCCCTCCGTTTCGACGACATGCTCCCCGGCTGCTACGACCCGAAAGCCCGCCTGGCCGACATGGACATCGACGGCATCTGGGCCGCCCTGTGCTTCCCGTCGTTCCCACGATTCGCCGGAACCGTCTTCATCGAAGGCACCGACAAGGAACTCGCCAAACTGTGCGTGCGGGCATGGAACGACTTCAACGTCGACGAATGGTGCGCCACCGCGCCGGACCGCTTCCTGCCCCTCACGATCCTGCCACTATGGGACCCCGACGCCTGCGTCGCCGAGATCCATCGCACGGCCGCCAAGGGCGCCAAAGCCATCGCGTTCCCCGAGAACCCCGAGCCCCTCGGACTGCCCTCGCTACACACCGACCACTGGGACAAAGTCTTCTCCGCCGCGGAAGAGACCGACATGCCCCTCGTCATGCACTTCGGCGGCTCCGGCAAACCCCCGATCACCTCCGCCGACGCCCCAATGGCCGTAATGATCGCCCTCTTCGGCTGCAACTCCATGTACGCCACCGCGGATCTGCTGTTCTCGCCGGTCTTCCACCGGCACCCCAAACTCAAGATCGGCCTGTCGGAAGGCAGCATCGGCTGGGTGCCCTACCTGCTCGAGCGCATCGACAACACCTGGGAACGCCACCGCTTCTACCAGAACATCGACCAGACCACCCGCCCGTCCGAGCTGTTCTACAAGCACATTCACGGCTGCTTCATCGACGACGACTTCGGCATCAAGAACCGCCACGACATCGGAATCGACAACATCACCTGGGAATGCGACTACCCCCACTCCGATTCGCACTGGCCGCACAGCCGCAAACACGCCGCGGAGACGTTCGCCGACGTGCCGGACGAGGACGTACACAAGATCGTCGAACTCAACGCCCGCCGGCTCTACAACTTCCCGGCCTGACACCGGAGTCCGCCCGCGTCGCCACGTGGGCGGACTTCCGCTACGGCAACCGCGGCTGTCGATCACGACACGCCGGGTGTGCACAGTCGACCTGCGATCGCGCGGCGAGGCCGTCAACCGTCATCTCGGTCGTGCGCGTGAAGGGATCGAGCCGTTACCGACTGGCAGCCCGTCGTCACATGAGCTTGATCGTGCCGCCGTCGATCACCAGGACTTGCCCGGTCATCCAGCTCGCGGCGTCCGAACAGAGGAACACCACGGCGCCGGCCAGGTCCTCGGGCGTGCCCAGCCGCTTGATGTTCATCCGTGCGGTCAAGCCGTCGATGGTGTCCTTGGAGGTGACGGAGGCCAGTGCCTCGGTCGACGTCGGTCCCGGCGCGATCGCGTTGACGGTGACATTCGACGGCCCCAGTTCGGCGGCCAGTCCCTGCGTCAGCCCGATGAGCGCCAGCTTCGTCACCGCGTACACCCGGCCGCCGCCCAGGAACGCCGCGGTCGAGGACTGGTTGACGACCCGGCCCCAGCCCGCCTTCTTGAGCAACGGCGCGAACGCCTGCGCCATCAGCAACGCGCCGTCGAGGTTGACGGAGAACATCTGCCGCCAGTAGTCGATGTCCTGCTCGAGCAGCGGCGCTTGCTTCATCGAATGAAACATCGCGGCATTGTTGACCAGGATGTTCGTGCCGCCGAACTCCGAGGAGACCGCATCCGCGAGCGCCAGTGTGCTCTCCCGGCTGCTGATGTCGACGCCCATGCCGACCGCCGCGTGGCCCGCGTCCCTCATCTCCTTGCCCACCGCCACGGCGGCAGCCTCGTCGATATCCGCCACCACCACCGCGGCACCCGCCGAAGCGAGCGCATCGGCGTAACCCCGCCCGATGCCACGGGCCGCGCCCGTCACCACAGCCACTTTGCCTTCGAGTGTCATCGGTCAACTCTCCAGCTGTCGGCCCAGAGCGCTCTGGGGAGGGCGAGGACTTTGTCAAATCATCTTACTACACTGACCTGTTTCGGCGGCAGACTTCAACGCCCTTGGCGCTAGTGCGACGTATCTTACTGATGTAACCTTCTCCACCTGGGGACGCGGCCACATCAACGAGGAGATGGAAGCGTGGGCCACGAAACGATCTTGGTCGGCCGACCTGACCATATCGCGACCATCCCGTTGAACCGGCTGGTGGCGCTCAACGCCGTCAAGGGCACGATGTCGCCGTCCAGGAACCGATGGATGTCGATCCCACCGACCCACGAGTAAGGGAAAGAAGAGCAAGATGGCGATACGGGGAATCCAGCCGGGCGTGGGCATCGCGCTGCTGACCATGGAGTGTCAGAACGGGCCCACCAACCCGGAGTACTCGGGACCGGACGGCCTCGCCGGGCAGTGCGAGCAGCGCAAGATCATCGACCGGATAGCCGACCTGGCCGACGTCTGCCGGGAAGCGGGCTTCCCCGTCTTCCACAACAAGCTCGTGCACCGGCCGGACTGGGCGGGCAGCGGCGTGAACTCACCGCTGCTCGGGTCCAACAAGAAACGCCACAAGATGGTGCGCGGCACGCCCGAGGTGGAGATGCATCCCAGGCTGCGCGCGCACCCGGACGACTTCTACGTGGAGCGGCTCACCGGTGTCACACCGTTCTACGCCTCGGCGCTCGACCAGCTGCTGCGCAACTGCGACACGCGCACGGTGATCCTGACCGGTGTCTCCACCAACCTCGGCATCCCCGGCGCGGCCATCGAGGCGGTCAACCGGGGCTACAACGTGGTCATTCCGGAGGACTGCACGGCGGGCGTGTGGCCGGAGGCGCACGAGTTCCAGGTCAAGCACACTCTCCCGATACTGGCGGCGATGACGACCAGCGACGAGTTGGTCGACGCAATCCGGCTGATGCACTCCGGCACCGGCGAAAGGACCGGCGCGTGAGCATGAAGGTCGGATACGTGATCCGCAACTCGGGCGAGGCCGCGATCACCAGTGTGCGGTCGATGCCGCACATCGCCGAGGAACTCGGGTTCGCGGCCGTCTGGCTGACCGATCACGTCATCGGTCTGCGCTCGTTCGCACCCGTCTACGAACCGGAATGGGCCGAGATCCTGGCCTCGCTCAGCCACATGGCCGCCACCACCTCCTCGATCAGGCTGGGCACCGGGGTGCTGGTCGTCCCCTACCGCGATCCCGTGCTCACCGCGAAGATGATCGCCACGATCGACCAGCTCAGCGAGGGCCGGGTCATCCTCGGCATCGGCACCGGCTGGTCGAAGGGCGAATACGCCGCGCTGGGCCGGCTCGACCACTTCGACGCGCGGGGCCGCGTCACCGACGAGGCACTCGACGTCATGGTGGCCTGCTGGCGCGGCGAGCGGCTCGCCTGGAACGGCACGGCGTTCAACTTCCGTGACATCACGTTCGCGCCGACAACGGTGCAACGACCGCACCCCGCCATCTGGGTCGGCGGCCAGACCGGACCCGCGATCCGGCGAGCGGCACGCATCGGCGACGCCTGGCACCCCACGAACATCCCACCCGCCGAGGTGGCGAGGCTGGGCGACCGACTCGATGCGAGTACGGACAGGCGGGTGCCACGCACCATCCGGCTGGGTGTTCCCGCGGACGAGATCGACGGGGTGGAGGACCTGCTCTCCCAGTACGAGGAAGCGGGATGTGTCGAAGCGGCGATCCAGATCCGGCACAGCGACTACGACTACGAGGTCCAGCTGGACCTGATGAGGAAACTGGCGAAGCGCGTCGCGCGCTGACGATCACACGATTGGGAGTGACCACATGAAGATCGACGGTTCCGTCGCGATTATCGCCGGTGGTGGCGGAGGGTTCGGCAAGGCCACGGCACAGCGGCTCATCAACGCGGGCGCGCGCGTCGTCGTCATGGAGCTCGACGAGGAGAAGGGCGCCAAGGCCGCCGCGGACCTCGGCGACGCGGCGCGCTTCGTGCGCACCGACGTCACCGACGAGGACAGCGTCCAGCACGCAGTGGAGGCGGCGAGCGAACTCGGCCCGGTCCGCATCGCCGTCAGCGCGCACGGCGGGGGCGGCGGCGACGGGCGCACCGTGAAGCGCGACGGCACGCCGCACAGCATCGAGGCGTTCCGGCGTGTCGTGGACATCTTCCTGTCCGGGACATTCAATGTGGTCCGGCTGGCCGCGGCCGCGATGGCGAAGACGGAACCGCAGGACACCGGCGAACGCGGCGTCGTCGTCAACACCGCGTCCATCGCCGCGTTCGACGGCACGATCAGCCAGGCCGCCTACAGCGCGGCGAAGGGCGGCCTGGTCGGCATGACACTGCCGGTCGCCCGCGACCTCAGCCCGCTCGGCATCCGGGTCATGACCATCGCCCCCGGCACGTTCCTCACGCCGGCCTATGGCAACCGCCCGCCGGAGGAACTGGAAGCGCACTGGGGCCCCTCGATCCCGTTCCCCAAGCGCATGGGACAGCCCGACGAGTACGCCCAGCTGGTCCAGCAGATCTGCGAGAACACCTACCTCAACGGCGAAGTCATCCGGCTGGACGGCGCGCTGCGGTTCACCCCGCGCGGCGCATGAGCGCCCCGGGATTTCTCGACCGACGCGCGAACCTCGCGGGCAAGGTGGCGCTGATCGCGGGCGGTGGCGGCGGGCTCGGGCGCGCGATCGCGCTCGACTTCGCCGGGGCGGGCGTGCACCTGTGGCTGTGTGACCGCAACGCCGGACTGCTGGCCGAAACGGCGGAGATGACCGCCGCGGCGGGCGTGCGGGTGCAGACCGGCTGCTTCGACGCGCGGGATCCCGAGCAGCTGACCCCGTTCTTCGAGCGTGTCACCGCGGCCGAAGGCCATCTCGACGTCCTGGTCAACGTCGTCGGGGGCACGTTCAAGCAACGGTTCGACGAGATGCGCCCGAAGGGCTGGGACGCGCTCATCCGGGCGAACTTCACCTGGTTGCTGCATTCCACGCACCTCGCCGTTCCGCTGCTGCGGAACGCGGCGAACGGGGCCAGCATCATCAACGTCACCTCGATCGAAGCACACCGGGCGGCCCCGAACTACTCGGTCTACGCCGCGATGAAGGCCGCGGTCACCAGCTTCACCCGCACCGTCGCGGTCGAACTCGCCCCGGAGCGGATCCGGGTCAACACGATCGCCCCGGACCGCGTACCGACGGAACGCACGTATACGAGGTCCGACGAGGAACGCGCCGCCAGCGGCTGGGGGGACGACCCCGGCGGGGTGCTGGCCACCCGCATCGGCATTCCGATGCGGCGCAGGGGGACCTACGAGGACATCGGGAGCAGCGCGCTGTTCCTCGCCTCGGATCTGTCCTCCTACATCACCGGCACATCGCTGCACCCCGACGGCGGCGTGTCGGCCAGCGCGGGGTGGTTCGACTGGCCGGGCACCGGCTTGCTGAACTTCCCTCCCCCATCGGTCACCGACGCGCTGCTCGAACAATTCCCCGGATAGTCGATTGTTTCGACAGCCGATCGCGCCTGCCGCGCAGCCAGTAGCCCCGGCTACCAGGCGATGACGTTGCGCTCGCGCAGATCGGCCACTTCGGCGTCGCTGTAGCCCACCTTCGACAGCACCTCGCGGGTGTGCTGCCCCAGCACGGGAGGCGGGCCCCAGATGTGTCCCGGCGTCTCGGAGAAGTTCAGCAGATGCCCGAACTGCCGCATCCGGCCGTACTCCGGGTGCTGGTACTCCGCGACCAGGCCCGCCGCGACCGTCTCCGGATCGGTGAACCAGCGCGTGGTCGCACCCTCGTCGGCGATCTCGACTGGCACGCCCGCGGCGTCCATGCGGCTGAACCAGTTCGCGGCCGTGTCCTCGGCGAACCGGGATTCCAGCACGCTCGCCAGCGCCGCGCTGTTGTCCACCCGCGCCTGTCCGTCGGCGAACCGCGCATCCCCCGCGAGCGCGGGCACCACGCGGGTCAGCGCCGTCCAATGAGCTTCCTTCAGACAGGCCAGCGCGATCCAGCCGTCGCTCGTCCGGTACAACCGGTAGAGGGGGCCGAACCCGGTCTGCGCCGCGTCGAGTTTCGGCCGCGTGGACGGACCGGCCGCGCCGGTCCACGCGTCGGAGTTGAGAAAGAGGCCGCCGGTGACGATGGACGTGTCCACCAGCTGTCCCTGACCCGTCTTCTCCCGCCAGTACAACGCGAGCAGCACGCCGACGGCGGACTGGAACGCACAGGCCGCGTCGCACATGCCGAACCGGTACCACACGGGCGGGTTGTCCCCGCCGCCGAGTTCGTGCTCGCACCCGCACGAGGACTGTGCGAGCTGGTCGAAGCCGGGCCAGGTGGCACGCGGACCCTCCAACCCCCACATCGTGCTGTGGCCGTACACGATCCGCGGGTTCAGCGACTTCGCCGTCTCGTAGTCCACGCCAAGGCGCTTCGCCGCGTCGGGCCGCATGTTGTGGTGGACGACGTCGACCTCGCGGATGAGCCGGTGCGCGATGTCCCTGCCCTCCGGCGTCTTCAGATCGGCGCAGAAGTCCAGCTTGCCGCGCTGGCATCCGTTGAACGGCAAGGCCAGGTACCGCATCTGGTCGCCCTGCGGCGATTCCAGCTTGTACACCTCCGCACCGAGGTCGGCCAGCAGCATCGGCGTGAACGGCCCGGCCAGGAAGTTTCCCAGGTCCAGCACCTTGATGCCCTGCAACGGATGACGCAGGTCGCGGGCCGGCGTGGCGGGCAGGACCGGCCGCCGGTCGAGGTCCGCGAGCACCTCCGCGGTGTGCTGCCCCACCACGGGCCGCCCGCCGCGCACCGCCGGTTCCGGCGCCTCGCGCAGCCGGAACGACACTCCGGCCTGCCGCGTCGTGCCGTGCACCGGGTCCGGCACGTCCACCACCTGCCCGGTCTCCTCGAGCAGCGGATCGTGCAGCGCCTCGTGCGCGGACCGGACCGGCGCGATCGGCACGTCGATCCGCCAGCATTCCTCGAGTAGCTGCTGCCGGGGGAACTTGCGCACCGCGTCGCGGACGATCGTGTCCTGCCGCAGGAGCTCATCCGGATCGGTGGTCACCGCCAGCGGCTCGATGCCCAGCAACCGCCACAACGGCCCGCGATCCTTGCCGCGGCGCCCCGACATGTGCATCGAATGCACCCAGCGGCCGTCCGCACACTCGAAGATGTTGGGCTGCACCATCCGCCCGATGCCGTGGTAGTTCTCGCCCGGCCGCTCGACGTCCTGCCACAGCTGTGTCGTGAAGGCCAGCACACCTTGGTACAGCGACGTTTCCACCCACTGCCCCCGGCCGGTGACCTCGCGGACGTACAGCGCGGCCGCGATCCCCTCCAGCATCAGGTAGGAGGCGGCCACGCTGGGCATCGGCAGGTACAGAAAGATCGGTCCCTCGCGCCAGCCGGGCTGCTCGAACTGCTGCCCGGAGCGGGCCTGCACCAGCAGGTCGTATCCCGGCCGGCCCGCCGATGCGCCCTCCCGGCCGTAGCCGGTGCACGAGCAGTAGATCAGGCCGGGACACGAGTCCCGCAGCGACTCGTAGTCCAGCCCCCACTTCGCCATCGTGCCCGGCGCGAAGGACTCCACCAGCACGTCGGCGCTCGCGACGAGCTCACGGAACCGGCCCCGATCGGTGTCCTGGCGCAGGTCCAGCACGACACTGCGCTTACCCCGGTGCCACACGACCGATGCGTCGTCGGCGCGCCACGCATCTCCGCCGGGGGGCTCCACCTTGATCACGTCGGCGCCTTGATCGGCCAGGACCATGGTGGCCATGGGACCCGCGACGGCGCCCGTGAGATCGATGACGCGGATTCCTTCGAGTGGTCCTGGCATGGTACTGACTCCTCACGCCTTCGTGCCGGATGTGCCTTGCTGGTGACCTACCCACCGTGCGGCAGCGGGCCACCGTGAACGACGCGGCGGAGGAGGCCGGGAACATCATCACGTCCGCGATCTCGGACGGCTGCCCGTCGCAGCCGAGTGCGCGGTTCTTCCCGAACTCGGCCAGATCCCGCCCCACCGAGCCCATGGCTCGCAGGAAGCCTGCGCGCTCGACATTACCTCACCCGGACACGGTTGAAGCCAAATCCGGCCGCCGACGACATCCGGACCCGGCCTCGCCCGAGGAACCGCCGCCGGGACGCTCGGACGGTACGGCGCACGGGTTCACCACTAACCTGTCCGAGTGACGTATGCGAGATCGGGCGAGACGACGGTTCACGGAGCCGACAGCCTCCTCGCGGGCCGGTACCGGTTGCAGAGCCGGCTGGGCGCGGGCGCGATGGGCGTGGTCTGGCTGGCGACGGACGAGAGGCTGCAACGGCCCGTGGCGGTCAAGCAACTCTGGCCAGGCCCCGCGGGCAGCGAGGAGTCCCGCCAGCGCGCGATGCGTGAGGGGCGCATCGCGGCACGGCTGCGGCACCCGCATGTCATCACCCTGCACGACGTGGCCGAGCACAACGGCCAGCCCGTGCTGGTCATGGAGTACCTGCCCTCCCGCAGCCTCGCCGCGGTGCTGGCGGAGCAGGGAGCGCTCCGGCCGGCGCGGGTCGCGCGGATCGGCGCGCAGGCCGCGTCGGCGCTGGCCGCGGCGCACGCGGCCGGAATCGTGCACCGCGACGTGAAGCCGGGCAACCTCCTCGCCGGCGAGGACGGTGTCGTGAAGATCGTCGACTTCGGCATCTCGCACGCGACCGGCGACATCTCGGTCACCAGGGAGGGCGTCGTCGCCGGCACGCCCGCCTACCTGGCGCCGGAGGTCGCGCAGGGTGAGCAGCCGTCACCCGACTCGGATGTCTACTCGCTCGGCTCCACGCTGTATGCCGCCGCCGAGGGCGCCCCACCGTTCGGCGAGGAGGCCGACAACGCCATCGCCGTGCTACATCGGGTCGCGGCCGGCGAGTTCCCCGAGCCGGCGCACGCCGGCCCGCTGACGCCGGTGCTGCTGGCGATGCTGCGCCCCGACCCCGCCGACCGGCCCACGGCGGCACAGGTCGCCGCCGCGCTCGAGGCGGTGTCCGAGGGCCGCGAGCTCACGCCGGACGCACTGAGCCCGACCGGCGGCCGCACGCAGCCCGTGCTCTCGCCCGGCTCCCCGACCGTGCCGGTGACGCCGCCACCGCGCCCCGCGGACACCCGCCTGGACAGCCCGCCCGCGGTGGCCGAGGCGCACGGGTGGTGGGCCAAGTCGCGGCGGTTCGTGCTGCCCGCGGCCGGGGTCCTGGTCGCGATACTCGCGGTAGTGGTGCTGTTCGTCGTGCTGACGGCGTCGCCCCGCTCCGGCCCCGCGACGTCCGCCGCGCCCGCCGCGGGGGCCGTGCTCGCCGACAACACGCTGCTCGACACGGTGTCCGGGTACTACGCGCTGCTGCCCGCCCAGTCGGCGAGCGCGTGGACGCGGCTCGGGCCGGCGTTGCAGTCCAGGGACGAGGCCGCGTACACCGGCTACTGGTCGACGGTCTCACGGCTGACCGTCACGTCGGCGCCGCAGGTGACGGGCACGAACACCGTGTCGATCGGGATCGCGCTCACGCTCACCGACGGCAGCACCGTCACCGAGACGCACCGGCTGACGCTCATCCCGTCCGCCCCGAGCCCGCTCATCAACGGCGACACGGTGGTGACGAGCGAAACCAGCGCCGCTCCCCCGCCGCCGCCCGCTCCGCCGCCGTCGCCGACGACCCAGGTGCAGCAACAGCAGCCCCCGCCGGCGACGGACGGTCAGGGGGATCAGCGGGACCGGCCCGGCCGGGGCCACGGGCACGGCGGTGGCGGCAACCACGGGTGAGCCGTCGCCGGCACCGAACGGGGTCGTTCCTGCTGAGGGAGGTGCCCCGGGATCCGACGATCGCTCGGTGTTGTGATTTTCCAACAAAGTTGTCAGAATCTCCGGCCATGGGTTTCGTGCGGCGCCGGAGCGGGCCATTGTGGACGGTCGAGGGAGGACTGTCGTAGATGGTCACCTCGCTCGTCGCCGCCGGCCTGGTCGCCGCGCTCGTCCTCGCCGGACGCCACCTTTACCGTGCGTACCGCGAGATCACCCTGCTGCGCCGCGAGCTGACCGGCTCGACGCGGCTGATGGCGCGGATCAACGTCGAGCTCGCGCGTGAGCTGTTCGAGCGGGGCGACTTCGCCGCGGCCGCTCGTTTCGAGGAGCTCGCCACGCGGCTGGAAACCGTCGCCGAGGATCCGGCCGGAAGCCGTCGTGCGGCTTCCCCGCGGTGATCTCTGTCCACTTCGGACTCCCGGCCGTGACAGCTCCGTGATCGATGTCACAAGGTCCTGCCGTGGCCGCGCGGAGTGACGAACGTTTCACCATGGCGGAAACCCTGGGGTGACCTGTGTTTCAATCGGACGACGCCGGGAGAATCCGGCGCTGGTAGAGGAGTCTGATGTCACAGTCCGTCGAGACGGCGCCACCGCACGCGCCGGGGTTGGTGCCACTGCTGGATGCGCTGGATCTGGAGCAGATCGAGCTCGACATCTTCCGCAGTCGCCGGGCCATGGCGCCCGGTAAGCGGCTGTTCGGCGGCGAGGTGTGCGCGCAGGCCCTGGTCGCGGCGGAACGCACCGCCGGCCCGCAGACACGCCCGCACTCGCTGCACGCGTACTTCCTGCGCCCCGGCGACACCGGCTCGCGCGTCGTGTTCCGGGTGGACCGGCTGCAGGAGGGCCGCAACTTCAAACGCCGCCGGGTCACCGCGATCCAGCAGGGCGAGCCGATCCTGTGCCTGGAGTCCTCCTTCACCACCGACCGCAGCGCCACCACCTACCAGGTGCGGCCGCCCACCGTGCCGGCCCCCGACGACTGCGCGCCCGCGAATCTCGAGCATCCGCCGGGGTGGCAGGTGCAGCCCAGCACGGTGTTCGACCTGCGCCTCGCGACACTCGAGAGCCCGGCCGACGACATGATGGCGCGCAACGAGCCCGACCTGTGGTTCCGGCCTAAGGGCAGCAGCACCGACGGCCGCGTCAGCCCCGAGGCGATCATCACCTACATCAGCGACCTCAGTCTCGTCTCGGTGTTGCGGCGCCTGCGTCCGCGCACCGACATCACGGCGATGACCTCGCTGGATCACGTGGTGTGGTTCCACAACGAGGTCCGGCTCGACGACTGGCTGCTCTACACGAAGAGCAGCCCCGCGGTGAGCGACCTGCGCGGCCTGGCCGAGGGTCGCATCTTCCACCGGGACGGCACACTGATCGCGAGCATGGCCCAGGAGGGCCTGCTCCACGTCAAGAAGGAGGACTGAGGTGACCGGACCGCTGACGGGGTTACGTGTCGTCGAACTGGCGGGCATCGGGCCCGGCCCGCACGCCGCGATGGTGCTCGCCGACCTCGGCGCGGACGTGGTGCGAGTGGAGCGCCCCGCACAGGGCGCCGGCCGGACCGGGGACAACGGCGACCACCTGCTGCGCAACCGGCGATCGGTCGCCGCAGACCTGAAGACCGACGAGGGCCGCGACCTGGTACTGCGCCTGATCGCCAAGGCCGACGTACTGCTCGAAGGGTTCCGGCCCGGCGTCACCGAGCGGCTGGGCGTCGGCCCCGAGCAGTGCCACGAGATCAACCCCCGGCTGGTGTACGGGCGGATGACGGGCTGGGGCCAGGAAGGTCCGATGGCGCAGCGGGCCGGGCACGACCTGAACTACATCTCGCTGACCGGCGTACTGCACGCGATCGGCCGCACGGGCGAGCGCCCGGTACCCCCGCTCAACCTCGTCGGCGACTTCGGCGGCGGTTCGATGTTCCTCGTCGCCGGGGTGCTGGCCGCGCTGCTCGAGCGCTCGCAGTCGGGTAAGGGCCAGGTCGTGGACGCCGCGATGGTCGACGGCGCGAGCGTGCTGGCACAGATGATGTGGGCGTGGCGCGGTGTCGGCGTGTGGAGCGACGAGCGGGACGCGAACCTGCTCGACGGGGGCGCGCCGTTCTACGACACCTACACGTGCGCCGACGGCCGGTGGATCGCGGTCGGGTGCCTCGAGGCCCAGTTCTACGCGCAGTTCCTCAAGGGCCTCGGGCTCGACGGGGAGGACCTGCCGGAGCAGTCGGACCGGTCCGGCTGGCCGCAGCTGCGCGCCCGGTTCACCGAGGTCATCGCGTCCAAGCCGCGCGACGAGTGGGCGGAGATTTTCGCCGGGACCGACGCGTGCGTGACGCCGGTGCTGTCGTTCGCCGAGGTCAGCGCGCACCCGCACATGGCCGCCCGCAGCTCCCTCGTGTCGGTCGACGGGGTCACGCAGCCCGCCCCGGCGCCGCGGTTCTCGCGCACCCGGACCGGCACTCCCCGCACGCCGCACGTGCCCGGAGCCGACACCGAAGCCGTGCTCGCGGACTGGGGGGCCTGACGGGAATCGAATAGCGCCCCAAGGTGTTTTCCGTGGAAGAAGTTGAGCATCCAACCAACTGAGGAGGCCACGATGCCGGCCATCACCGCGGACACCCTGACCCTGCCCCGCATCACGACACCCGACCCCACCGCCGTGGCGGAGCGCCCCGTGCGGGCCGTGAGCACCGCGCCGACCGGCTACGAGGGCGAGGGCTTCCCCGTGCGCCGCGCGTTCGCCGGGATCTCGTCGGCGGTGCTCGACCCGTTCATCCACATGGACCAGCTGGGCGAGGTCGAGTACGCGCCCGGCGAGCCGAAGGGCACGCCGTGGCACCCGCACCGCGGGTTCGAGACGGTGACCTACATGCTCGACGGCGTCTTCGAGCACGCCGACTCCAACGGCGGCGGTGGCGTCATCACCAACGGCGACACACAGTGGATGACCGCGGGCAGCGGGATCCTGCACATCGAGAAGCCACCGGAGGAACTCGTCGTGTCCGGTGGTCTGTTCCACGGCATCCAGCTGTGGGTCAACCTGCCGCGCGCCAGCAAGCTCACCCCGCCGCGCTACCAGGACATCCGCGCCACCGAGGCGAAGCTGCTGTCCTCCGCGGACGGCGGCGCGCTGCTGCGGGTGATCGCCGGCGACATCGGCGGGTACGAGGGCCCTGGCTCGACCTACACGCCTATCACGATGATCCACGCGACGCTGAGCCCCGGCGCGCGACTGCGCGTGCCGTGGCGCGAGGACTTCAACGCGCTGGGTTACGTGCTCGCGGGCAACGGCACCGTGGGCACCGACGAGCGGCCGGTCCACAAGGGACAGCTGGCGGTCTTCGGTGACGGCGGGGCGCTGACCGTCGCGGCGGCCACCGGCCAGCCCGCCGCCGAGCCGAACCTCGAGGTGCTGCTGCTGGGCGGCCGCCCGATCCGCGAGCCCGTCTTCCAGTACGGCCCGTTCGTGATGAACACCCGCGACGAGGTGGTCCAGGCGTTCGAGGACTACCAGGCCGGCCGCTTCGGCGTCCAGCCCGCCGAGCATCTGCCGCACACCAGCTAAGGGCCCGTGGGGCCGAAGCGCTCGGTCTTGATCCGACGCGCATCGTGGCCGAGCGCGAGCAGGATGTCGGCGACCGTCTCGACGAAACCGGTCGGCCCGCACACGAAACAGGCGGGCTCGAAGGAAGCCGGCCAGCCCGCCGAGTTCAGGTCGGCGACCCCGATCCGCTTCGGCGCCCGCGGCGCCCCCGCGGGCGCCTCGCGAGTGTACACATAGGACACTTCAACGCCGCTGAGCGCCGCCTGCCGCAACTCCTGCGCGTAGTAGACCTCGGCGGGACCGCGCACCGAGTAGAGCAGCCGGAACGGCGTGCGTGCCCCGGCGGCTCGGCGCGCCCGGATCATCGCCATCAGCGGCACGATGCCCGAGCCGCCCGCCACGAGCAGCACCGGCTCGGGCGAGGTGTGCCGCCACACGAACCAGCCGCCGATCGGCCCACGCAGCTCCACCGGGTACCCGACCTCGAAAGCCTCGGTGAGGTAAGGGGAAACCTCGCCGTCGCCGACGCGCTGCACGGTCAGTTCGACCCGGTCGCCGTCGGCGGGCGCGGCGAGCGAGTAGCTGCGCCGGGCGCTGTAGCCGTCCTCGGCGGTGAGCTTGACGTCGACATGCTGGCCGGGCAGGTGCCCCGGCCAGCCGGCGACGTCGAGCACGAGCGTGCGGGCGGTGGGCGTCTCGTCCCGGACGGCGGCCAGCCGCGCGACGCGCCAGGTCAGTCGCCCTGGTATCGCTGCTCGCGCCATGGGTCCCCGTAGTCGTGGTAGCCCGCCGCCTCCCAGAACCCTGGCTCGTCGTCGAGCATGAGCCGCAGGCCGTGCACCCACTTCGCCGATTTCCAGAAGTACAGGTGCGGCACGAGCAGCCGGGCCGGGCCGCCGTGCTCGGGCGCGAGGTCGTCCCCGTCGTACTCGAACGCTATCCACGCCTGCCCGTCCAGCAGGTCCGCCAGCGGCAGGTTCGTGGTGTAGCCGCCGTAGGAGTGCGCCATCGCGAAATCGGCCGCCGTGTCGACGTCCGCCATCAGCGTGTCGAGCGCGACGCCGCGCCACCGCGTGCCGAGCTTGGACCACTGGGTGACGCAGTGGATGTCGACGGTCGGCTCCTCGGCGGGCAGCGAGTGCAGATCCGCCCAGGACCAGCGGTGCACCACCCCGGCCTCGGTGGTGATGGTGAACTCCCAGGTGTCCGGCCGCACCCGCGGCGTCGGCCCGGCCGAGAGCACCGGGAAGTCCTCGGTCAGGTACTGCCCCGGCGGCAGTTCGACGCCGTCGTCCCTCCTGCGGCCGGTGAACCCGGGTGTCACGATGCCCATCGGCTCACCCTAGTGCGCGCCCAGCCACCCGGTGAAGAACGCGCGCAGCGAGATGCCGGCGTGCGACTCGGCGTGGGCGATGAACTCCGCGGTGGTGACGGTGCCGTGCGCGCGGGACTCGGCCCAGGACCGCAGCATCGGGAAGAACGTCTCGTCGCCGAGTTCGCCGCGCAGCGCGTGCAGGGTCAGCGCGCCGCGCTTGTAGACGCGCTCGTCGAACAGCCCCGCCTCACCGGGGTCGCCAATGGCGAACGCCCCCCTGGCCGGTCGCGCGCTCCAGTAGCCGGCCAGCTCGGTCTCTCCTGGTCCGCCGGACGCGCGCGACCACAGCCACTCCGCGTAGGTGGCGAACCCCTCGTTGAGCCAGATGTGCCGCCACCCCGCGATCGTGAGGCTGTTGCCGAACCACTGATGCGCCAGTTCGTGGGCGACCAGGCGTTCGGAGGTACGCCTGCCGTCGACGTGGTTGGCGCCGAAGATCGCCATGCCCTGGGCCTCGATCGGGTCGTCGAGTTCGTCGTCGGTGATCACCACGACGTACTCGCCGAACGGGTAGGGCCCGAACAGCCGCTGGAAGCAGTCCATCATCTCGGGCTGGCGCCCGAAATCGAGCGCCACCGCGTCCCGCAGCCGGTTCGGCACCGCGATCCGCTGCCGCACCGGGCTTTCCAGCGCCAGCTCCCCGTACCGTCCGATTTGGACGCTCATGAGGTAGGTCGCGGTCGGCTCCCGCCGCTCGAACACCCACGTGGTCGTGCCGGCCGAGGTCCGCCGCGACACCAGATCCCCCGTCACCAGCACGGTGTACGGCGAGGACGTGGTGACGGTGACCGTGTAGGACGCCTTGTCGGCGGGCCGGTCGTTGCACGGGAACCACGACGGCGCGCCGATCGGCTGGCTCGCGACGAGTGCGCCGTCGGTCAGCTCGTCCCACCCGATTTCGCCCCACCTGCCGGGCACCGGCCGCGGGTTGCCCGAGTACCGGATCTCGACGGTGAACCGCGCGCCCTCGGCCAGTGCGCGCTCGGGTTTGACCGTCAGCCGGTGGCCGCGGCGGGTGAACCTGGCGGCGCGGCCGTCCACCCGGACCGCGCCGACCTTGAATCCGGCGAGGTCCAGCGTGAACCGCGACAGGCCGGTCAGCGCGACGGCCGTGATCCGCGCGTGCGCGGCCAGCCGGTTGGGCACGACCTTGTAGCCGAGCCGGAGATCGTAGTGCTCGGCGTGGTAGCTCTCGTCGCCGTGGCCGGGAAGGTAGGTCAACCCCGTCCCCAGGCGGCGATCGGGTTGCCCAGCCAGCGCGAATCCGGCGGCACCGCGTCACCGCGGGTCACCAGCGAACCCGGGCCCACGGTCGTGCGCGCGCCGATCCTGGCGCCGGGCAGGATGATGCCGTGCGGGCCGAGTGTCGCGCCGCCGGCCAGCGTCACCTCGCTCATGCTCATGATCCGATCATGGAACAGGTGGGTCTGCACGACACAGCCGCGGTTGATGGTCGCGCCGTCGCCCAGGAGCACCAGGTCCGCCTCGGGCAGCCAGTACGTCTCCAGCCAGACGCCGCGCCCGATCCGCGCACCCATCGTGCGCAGCCACGCCGGGAGCAGCGGCGTGCCACCGAGCGCGCCGACGAGCCACGGCACCGCGAGCGTCTCGACGAACGTGTCGGCCAGTTCGTTGCGCCACACGAACGAGCTCCACAGTGGCGCTTCGGTGACCTGGAACCGGCCCACCAGCAGCCATTTCGCGACGCTCGCGAGGCCCGCGGCCGCGGCACCGGCGGCGAGCAGCACGATCCCGGAGGCGAGCGCCGCGACCCACGGCCCGGCCACCGACCACAGCGCCAGCAGCGCGGCCAGCACGAGCACGGCCAGCACCGCGCCGCACAACACCGGCACGATCCGGCACAGTTCGACCACGGCGCGCGCGATCTTGAGGCGGGCAGGCGGCCGGTAGGTGCGGCTCGCGTCGGCCACCGCCACCGCGCGGCGCAACGGCATCGGCGGCATGCCGAGATACGAGGAGCCCTTCTTGGCCTTGTGCGGCGTGGACGAGAGCACGCCGACCAGCCCGCGTTTGGGCACGGACCGGCCGGGCCCGGTCATGCCGGAGTTGCCGAGAAACGCCTGCTTGCCCACGCGCGCCGGGGCGACGTGCAGCCAGCCGTGCCCGAGTTCGTAGGTGGCGATCATCGTGTCGTCGGCGAGGAACGCACCATCGTCCACTTTGGTCATCTTGGGCAGGGCCAGCACGGTGGACGCCTCCACGCCACGCCCGATCCGGGCGCCGAGCATCCGCAGCCACACCGGCGTGAACAGGCTGGCGTAGAGGGGAAAGAGCGCGGTGCGGGCCAGGTCCATGAGCCGTTCGGTCGCCCATACCTGCCACGCGAGCCTGCCGTGCACCGGGTGGTAGCCCTCGCGCATCCCGACGCCGAGCGCACGCACGCCGAGCAGGGTCAGCAGCGCGTACGTCACGAAGTACGCGACGGCCGCGACCGGCGCGGCGATCAGCGCGCGCTCGAGCGAGGGCGCGCCGGCGACCGCGTACGCGAGCACGGCGAGCGCGGGCAGCGCCGCGAGTGCGGGCATCAGCCCGAGCAGCTGCGACGTCACGCCGTAGGCGAACTCCCAGAACCGCGCGCGGCGCGGGTGACTGGACGGCCAGCGGAGCGCACCCGCGTTGTCGCGCGCGGCGGGCGACCCGGCCCACCGCTGGCCGGCGGGCACCGCGCCGCGCACCGTCGATCCGGCCGCGATCTCCGCGCCCTTGCCGATCCGGACGCCCGGGAACAGCGTGCTCCGCGCGCCGACGCGCGCGCCCGCGCCGATCCGGATCTTGCCGATGTGCACGAGGTCGCCGTCGACCCAGTGGCCCGCCAGGTCCACCTCGGGTTCGATCGCCGCGCCGCGGCCGAGCTTGAGCATTCCGGTGACGGGCGGCGGCGAGTGCAGGTCCACGTCCTTGCCGACCTTCGCGCCGAGTGCCCGCGCGTAGTGCGTCGTCCACGCGGCGCCGGACACCCCGGTGACGCCGCTCGAGTCCGCGAGCTTCTCCGCGGCCCACAGCCGCAGGTGGACCCCGCCGCCACGCGGATAGCTGCCCGGCCGCACGCCGCGCAGCAGCACGCGCGCGCCACCCGCCGCGATCGCGATGCGGCCTGGCGGGCTGAACAGCACCAGCCAGGCCAGGCCCAGCCACCACCAGTGCACCGCGGGCGCCCAGGCGATCCCGGCCGCCGAACCCGCGGTGGTCAGCGCCGCGAGGATCGTGGTCCAGCGCAGCCCCACCAGGGTGAACAGCGGCACCATCAGCGCGGCCTGGATCACGCCGGCGCCGCGCGGCGTCGGGGTGATGTCCCGGTGCGCGGTCTCCGTCGCGTCGAGGCCGTCGAGAAGCGCACCCAGCGCGCCGAGCGTGGGGTGCTGGTAGACGTCGCTGACCGACACCCGCGGATGCCGGGTGCGGATGCGCGCGACCAGCTGGGCGGCTGTCAGGCTGCCTCCGCCGTGGGTGAAGAAGTCGGCGTCGGCGCCGGCGGGCGCCACGCCCAGTATCGCGGTCCAGCACCGCGCCAGCCACGTCTCGGTCGCCGTCAGCCCCTCGGAGTCCACTGTGGACAGCGGCCACGGCAGGGCCGCGCGGTCGACCTTGCCGGACGTGCGGGTCGGCAGGTCGCCGACCACGGCCAGCAGCGGAACCAGCGCCGCGGGCAGCCGGTCGCGCAGCAGCGCCGACGCCGCGTGCGTGTCGAAGCCGGTGCCCACGCTGTCCGAGGGCACCACATACCCGACCAGGACCTGGTTGCCCGAGCCGGTTTCGCGCACCGCGGCCGCGGCACCGGCGACGCCGGGAAGCGCCTGCAGCGCGGCGTCGACCTCGCCCAGCTCGATCCGCCGGCCGCCGAGCTTGACCTGTTCGTCGGCGCGGCCGAGGAACACCAGCCCTTCGGCGTCGGCACGCACCAGGTCACCGCTCGAGTAGGCGCGCTGCCAGCCGAGCGCGGGCAGCGGCGCGAACTTCTCGGCGTCCTTGGCCGCATCGAGATAGCGCGCGAGCCCGGCGCCACCGATCACCAGCTGGCCGCTCTCCCCCATCGCGACCGGCTCGCCCGCGTCGTCCACCACCGCGAGCTGCCAGCCCAGCAGCGGCAGCCCGATCCGCACCGGTCCCTCGCCGGTCAGCGGCGCGGCACACGCGACCACCGTCGCCTCGGTGGGACCGTAGGTGTTCCACACCTCGCGGCCCTCGACGGCGACGCGCTCGGCCAGTTCCGGCGGGCATGCCTCGCCACCGAAGATGAGCAGCCGCACCTCTTCCAGCGCGTCGGCAGGCCACAACGCGGCCAGCGTCGGCACCGTCGAGACGACGGTGATGCGCTGCGCGACCAGCCACGGGCCGAGGTCGACACCCGTGCGCACCAGCGCGCGCGGCGCGGGCACGAGACACGCGCCGTGCCGCCACGCCAGCCACATCTCCTCGCACGAGGCGTCGAACGCGACCGACAGGCCCGCCAGCACGCGGTCCCCTGGCCCGATCGGCTCGTCGCGCAGGAACAGCTCCGCTTCCGCGTCGACGAACGCGGCGGCCGAGGCGTGGCTGACCGCGACGCCCTTGGGCTTGCCGGTCGACCCGGAGGTGAAGATGATCCACGCGTCGTCGCCGGGACCGGGGACGCCGGGCTGCCCGATCGGCGCTTCGCGCCGGACCAGCGCACCGCGGTCGCCGAGGACCACGCACACCCCGGCCTCGCCGAACACGAGGCCGGCGCGCTCGTCCGGATCGTCGGCGTCCACCGGCACATAGGCCGCGCCCGCGGCCAGCACACCGAGGATCGCGACGTACAGCTCCGCCGTGCCGGACGAGATGCGCACGCCGACGCGGTCGCCGACGCCGACCCCCGCCTCGACGAGACGGCGGCGCAGCGTGTCGACCTCCTCGGTGAGCTTGCGGTAGGTGAGCACCCGGCTGCCGTCGTCGATCGCGGGCGCGCCGGGGAACCGTTCCGCGGTCGCGACGAGGACGTCCAGCAACGTCCGTTCACTCGTGGCGAGACCCGTCCAGAACAGCGCGCGGGGCCGGGTGTCGACGGGGGCGGCCATCACGTTCCGCGGTGAGCTCACCGGCCCTTCTTGCCCTTGAGCTTCTTCTCCCGCACGCGCACGTTGATCCGCACCGGAGTGCCCGCGAAGCCGAAGCGCTCGCGGAACTTGCGCTCGACGAACCGCCGGTAGCCCGCCTCGAGGAAACCCGTGGTGAACAGCACCAGCGTCGGCGGCCGGATCGCCGCCTGCGTCGCGAACAGCACCTTCGGCTGCTTGCCGCCGCGCACGGGCGGCGGCGTGGCCGCGATCAGTTCCGACAGCCAGCCGTTGAGCTGGCCGGTCGACACGCGCATGTCCCACGACTCGAGCGCGGTGCGCAGTGCCGGTGCCAGCTTGCGCACCGAACGGCCGGTCAGCGCCGAGATGTTGACCCGCTCGGCCCACGGCACGCGCACCAGCCCGCGGTCCAGTTCCTTCTCCAGCTGGTACCGGCGATCCTCGTCGACCAGGTCCCACTTGTTGACGGCCAGCACGCACGCGCGGCCCGCCTCGACGACCATCGTCAGCACCCGCAGGTCCTGTTCGGACAGTGGCTCGCCGGCGTCCAGCAACACGATCACGACCTCGGACGCGTCGATCGCGGCCTTGGTGCGCAGCGACGCGTAGTACTCGGTGCCGTTCGCGGTGTGCACGCGCTTACGCAGCCCCGCCGTGTCCACGAACCGCCACGTCTGACCGTCCAGCTCGACCAGCGAGTCCACCGGGTCGACCGTCGTGCCCGCGACCGAGTCGACCACGGCACGCTGCTCCCCGGTGAGCTTGTTGAGCAGGCTGGACTTGCCCACGTTCGGCTTGCCGACCAGCGCCACCCGGCGCGGGCCCGCGGTGCGCTCGCCCTCGCGCGGTGCGTCCGGCAGCGCCTGCACGATCTTGTCGAGCAGGTCCCCCGAACTGCGGCCGTGCAGCGCGCTCACCGGCTGCGGCTCGCCGAGCCCGAGCGACCACAGGGACGCGACCTCGGGCACCAGCCGCTGGTCGTCCACCTTGTTCGCGGCGAGGATGACCGGGCGCTTGGACCGGCGCAGCACCTTGGCCACCGCCTCGTCGGTCGCGGTCGCGCCGACGGTGGCGTCCACCACGAGCAGCACGGCGTCCGAAGTGGACATCGCCAGCTCGGCCTGCGCCGTGATCGCGCCCTGCAGCCCGCTCGATCCGGGTTCCCAGCCTCCGGTGTCGACGACGGTGAACCGGCGCCCGTTCCACAGCGCGTCGTAGGCGATGCGGTCCCTCGTGACGCCCGGCACGTCCTGCACGACCGCCTCCCGGCGGCCGAGGATCCGGTTGACCAGCGTGGATTTGCCCACGTTGGGGCGTCCGACGACGGCCAGCACCGGCTGGCTGAGCCGGTCGTCCACGTCGGACTCGGCCGCGTCGTCCGCGCCGGAGTCGAGCGCGGCGAACTCCGCCTCGTCGGACCAGGTGCCGTCTACCTCAGTCATAACTTCGCTTTCTGTATCTCACGCGGCGCGCCGCTCGTCGAGCGTGCGCACGAGGGCCGCCAACTCGGCCCGCAGTTTCTCGGTGGCCTCCGCCAGCCCGGCCCGGCCCTTGCCGACCTCCACCCGGAACGGGTCACCCACCAGCACGTCCACCCACGGGCGGAACCGGCGCCGGGCACCTGCCGGCCGTCGCGTGCCCCGCACCGCGACCGGCAGCACGACCGCGTCCGACCCGCGCAGCAGGAACGCCGCACCCCGTTCGGCGGCCGCCACGTCCCCGTCACCCCGGGTGCCTTCCGGGAACACCCCGATCAGACCGCCCTCACGCAGGATCTTCGCCATCGTGAGCAGCGGCGTCCGGTCGGGCTCGCCCCGGCGGACCGGCACCTGGCCGATCCGGCGCAGGAACCAGCCCAGTGCCCCGGTGAACATCTCCTCCTTGACGAGGAACACCGACCGGCGCGGCAGCATTCCGAAGATGATCTGCGGTTCCACCATCGAGCTGTGGTTCGCGATCAGCAGGACCGGGCCCGATCTCGGCACCCGGTCGAGGCCCTCGACGCGAAGCCGGGAGGCCGGGCGGAAACAGACGCGGCCGATCGCACGGGCGAAATCGTGCAGCCACCCGCTGGCGCCGTCCGGGAGACCGGCGGAGCTCACCGCGCGGCCTCCGCCGGACAATCGCTGAGCAGGCCGCGGGT
>DASZUO010000127.1:0-35154 GCA_035547575.1 Amycolatopsis sp.
GACCTCGGCGGGCACGATGGTGAACGACGTCGAGGACAGGTTCACGATCGCCCCACCGGCCGGCATGTGCTCGGCCACCGCCTGGGCGAGGAGCCACGGCCCGAGCACGTTCACCTCGAGGACCCGCCGCGCGTCGGCCACCGGCATCGATTCCAGCGGCGCGTACGTCCAGACACCCGCGCTGTTGACCAGTGCGCCGACCGGCCCGAGTGCCGCGGCCAGCGCGCGGACGGCGTCCACGTCGGTGACGTCGAGGACCGCGGCCTCCCCGCCGACCGCCTCGGCGGTGCGCTTGGCGCCGTCGCCGTCGCGGTCGGCCACGACGACGTGGTAGCCGTCGCGGGCCAGCGCGTGTGCGGTCGCGCGGCCGATTCCGCTGCCGCCGCCGGTGACGACCGCGACCGGCCCCGTCACGCGAGCTCCACATGCAGCTCGGACAGCCCGCGATGCACGAAGCTGGGCGCGATCTCCGGTTCGGGATGCGCCGGCGACAGCCGGATCTCGCCGAAACAGTCCAACAGCGTGTTCACCGCGATCCGCGCCTCCGCGCGAGCGAGCTGGGCGCCGATGCACAGGTGCGGCCCGAACCCGAACGCGAGGTGCGTGCGCACGTTGAACCGGTCCAGCCGCATCTCGTCCGGCGCCTCGAACTGCCGCTCGTCGCGATTGGCCGACCCGAACAGGATCAGCACCTGGGACCGCGCGGGAATGCCGGCACCCGCGAGGCTCGTGTCCACTGTGGTCAGCCGGAACTTCATCTGCACGGGCGTCTCCAGCCGGAGCATCTCCTCCAGCAACGCGCTCACGAGCGTGCGGTCGCCGCGGACACGGTCCTGCAGCCCTTGGTCGACGGCCAGCCGATGCGTCATGAAGGCGATGAGCCGCGCCGCCGTCTCGTTTCCCGCGCTGAGCAACTGTTCCAGGATTTCCACGGTCTCGGCCAGCGAGAGGTCGGCCGGGTCTTCCCGCTCGGCGCGCACCAGGTCGCCGATGATGTCGTCGGCCGGCGCGGTCTGGCTGCGCGCGATCCGGTCGGCCAGGTACCGGTGCAGTTCCACCCGCAGGTGCGACAGCCGCAGCGCTTCCGCCGGGGTCACCGCTCGGCCGATGTGCGCCACGTACGCGTCGGACCACGCGTGGATCTTGTCCAGTTCGCACTGGTCGGCGCCGACGGCGTCGATGATCAGCCGCAGCGGCAGGACGGTCGCGAACCGCTGGACGAACTCCGTCGCCCGCCCGCGGGGCATCGACTCGGCGAGTTCTCGCGAGGTCTTGGCGATGAACTGCTCGAGCTGTCGCACGCGGCGCGGCGAGAAGGCGTGCCGGACGATGCCCCGATGCCTGGTGTGGGCAGGCGGATCCGCGGTCAGCAACGCGGGGACCACCGGAAACGTGTCGCGCAGAACCGCTTGCGCCGCCGCGTACTCCGGGCCGGTCCACATGCGCTTGTTCGCGTCCGCCGAGGAGAAGTCCGCGGCACGGATCAGAGCTTCCCGTGCGGCCTCGTACCGGGTAACAATGTAGTGGCCGTTCGTGTGGCGCAGCACCGGCCCTTGCTCGCGCAGCGCGGCGAGGGCCGGGTAGGGATCCGCGATGAGGTGCGCGGCGTGGAAATCCACGTCGGTCGTCGGGATGCTGTTCGTGGTTCACCCCCGGTGACGAGACGATCTACCCAACCGAGCGCACGGTAGAAAACGACGGTACACCGGCCACTTCGCCCGGGTCAAGGACTAACGTCATGGCGATCCACCTGGTAGGCTACCGAGCGCTCGATCGAGCAACCAGCGACACGCCGTGTGAAGGAGTTCAACGATGAGCACCTACAGCACCAGCGACGGATCCGTCGCCGCCACCACCGCGGGTGGCGTGGACAGCAAACTGATGCGCCGCGTGGTGCTGGGCGGCGCAGTCGGGTCGTTCGTCGAGTGGTACGAGTTCGCCGTCTACGGGTTCCTCGCCGCCACCCTCGCCAAGGCCTTCTTCCCCGCCGTCGGCGGCGGGAACGGCGTGCTCGCCTCGCTGGCCGTCTTCGGTGTCGCGTTCTTCGCCCGGCCCGTCGGCGGTTTCCTGTGGGGTTACGTCGGGGACCGCATCGGGCGGCGGCAGACACTCGCCATCACCGTGCTGTCGATGTCGCTGTGCACCACGCTCGTCGGTGTGCTCCCGAGCGCGGCCACGATCGGCGTCGCGGCCCCGATCCTGTTGGTGGCGCTGCGAATCCTGCAGGGCGTTGCCGCGGGCGGCGAGATCTCCGGTGCGGTGTCGTTCATCGCCGAGCACTCGGACGCCGGGCGGCGCGGGTGGCGGGTCGCCACGGTGGAAGCAGGCGCGGTCTCGGGCAACCTCGTCGGCGCGCTGGTCACCAGCATCATGATCCTGTCGTTGCCCGCCGCTTCGCTGACCTCGTGGGGCTGGCGGATCCCGTTCCTCATCGCGATCGTGATGGGCCTCGTCGGCGTCTACATCCGGCGCCGGCTGGAGGAGACGCCCTACTTCCGCGAACTCGAGGAACGCGGCGACCGGGCAGGCAACCCGCTGTACGAAGCGCTGACCGGTCGCGCGCAGTGGGTGCTGCTCGCCCGCTCGTTCGGCGTCGTGGCGCTCAACGCGGCCTCGTTCTTCCTCATCGTCGGCTATCTGCCGACCTTCGCCAACAGCATCCTGAAGCTCTCCGGCTGGGCGGCGGTCACGCCACCGGTCATCGCGCTGATCGTCACCCTGGCCGCGGTCTACCTCGGCGGCTGGCTGTCCGACCTCAGCCGGCGCAAGACGCTGCTGCTGTCCGCGGGCGGCCTCGCCGTGCTGTCGTACCCGTGTTTCCTGCTGATCACGTCCGGCCACTACGGCCTGATCGTGCTCGGCCTGGTCATCTTCGGTGTGCCGACGGGCGTGTACTGCTCGGCCACCCAGGTCGCGCTCACGGACATGTTCCCGACGAAGGTCCGGGTCAGCGGGCACGGCGTCGCCTACAACATCTCGGTCGCGATCTTCGGCGGCATCGCGCCGTACCTGATCACCTCGCTGAACCACGCCACCGGCGACCGGCTGGTCGCGGCCTACTTCGTCGCCGCTGTCGCCGTGCTGTCGTTCCTGGTGTCGCTGACGGTCACCGAGACCGCGGGCAAGCCGCTACGCCGCGACTGACCGTCAGCCGGCCAGTACGAAGGTCGCGCTGCCCTCCAGCACCACTTTCCCGTGCTGGGTCGTGCACACGACGTCCAGCCGGACCACGTGGTCGTCCCGCTTCTCCACGACCTCCCAGACCGTGGTCACCGTGTCACCCGGCAGCACCGGATCGCGGAAGCGCACCTGCTGGTCCAGGCAGCGCTCCACGTTCGGGCCCAGGTTCTTGCCCAGCGCCCCGGTCGCCACGCCGACGATCAGCGCGCCCGGCACGACCCTGGCGCCCACGGCGGTCTGCTTCGCGAACTCCTCGTCCACGTGCAGCGGCGCGAAATCGCCGAAGATCCCGCTGGCGAGCACCAGGTGGGCCTCGGTGACCGTGAGCCTGCCGGTCAGCCGCTGCCCGGTGCGCAGCTCGTCGAAACCCGGATACGAGATGGTCATGTCAGCTTCCCCTTGCCCGGCGGGCGGTTGGTGATGATCGCGACGCCGAGACATTCCAGCGTCAGGACGTCGTCCTGGTTGACGCAGCGGCCCGAGAAGGTCACGATCCCGCCGTGAAACCGCTCTTTGGGTACTTTCTCGGTGACCGTCCAGGTCACCGTCACCGTGTCGCCGGGGTGGATCGGCGCCTTGAACGACTCCCGCTGCTCGAGGTAGCCGATCGCGGCGCCCTGCAGGCTCATGCCCAACGTCACGGCCGCGACCCCGGCCACGACCGGCCCCGGCATGATGCGCCGGCCATAGGCGCTTTCGGCCGAGGTCTGCTCATCGGTGTGCAGCGGCACCGAGTCGGCGAAGAGCATGTTGCCCAGCAGCAGGTGGGTCTCGGTCAGGCTGAGCCGGCGGGAGAACGCGAAACCGATCTCCAGCGCGTCGTAGAGCCCCTCGGCCGGAAGGCCCGTCATCCGGCCATCCAGCCGCCGTCGAGCGCGATGGCCCCGCCGGTCCAGTAGCGCGCCTCGTCGCAGGCCACGAACGCCACCGCTTCGGCCACGTCGGAGGGTTGGCCAAGGCGCCGCAGCGGAATGTTGTCCAGGAACCGGGAAAGCCGCTCGGGGTCGCGTGCGCGCTCGCCGAGCAGGGGTGTGTCGATGGGACCGGAGTTGATCGAGACCGCGCGGATCCCGTACTTGCCGAGGTCCACCGCCATCGCCTTGGTCAGCACTTCGCCGACGGCGTTGCCCGCGCAGTAGTGCAGCCGCCCGACCGCGATCCGTTCGCCGGTGAACGAGCCGACGTCCACGATCACCCCGCCGTTGCGCGCCGCGATCATCTCCCGCGCCACCGCCTGGGAGACCAGGAACCGGCCCTTGGTGTTGGTGTCGACCACGTCGTCCCAGTCCTGCTCGGTCAGCTCCAGCAACCGGGCCGTACGGAGCACCCCGTGGCACATCGCCAGGATGGTGATCCCGCCGAGGCGCTGGGCGGACTCCACGGCGGCGGCCCGCACCGCGGCGGCGTCCCGCACGTCCACCTCGATGCCGGACACCCGGTCCGGGCCGTGCTCGGCGGCGAGTCCGTCCACACAGGACCGAAGGGTGCCGGCGGCGACATCCCAGAACACCACCTTCGCGCCGCGAGCGGCGAGCAGCGCGCCCACCGCGGAACCCACCCCGCCCGCACCGGTGACGACCGCGGTCTTGCCGTCCAGCCGGGCCTCATGCGCTGACATAACTTCCCGCCTCCCGGTCCCAGGTCGTGTCCGACACGCCAAGCTCGCGCAACTTGAACTTCTCGATCTTCATGCTGCCGGTCTTCGGTAGCTCGCCGATGATCTCGACATACCGCGGAACCATGAAGCGGGGCAGGATCCCCCGCAGGTGCTCGATCAGCTCACCGGGGCGCACGGTGTGGCCGGGGCGGGGCACCACGAAGACCATGACCTCGTCCTCCGCGGTCTCGGCGGGCACCGGCACCGCGGCCGACTCCAGCACGTCCGGGTGGGTGTTCACCTGCCGCTCCACCTCGGCGGAGGAGATGTTCTCCCCCTTGCGGCGGATGACGTCCTTCTTGCGGTCGACGAAGTACACGTACCCGTCCTCGTCGAAATAGCCGCGGTCGCCGCAGTGGAACCACATGTTGCGCCACGCTTCCAGCGTGACCTCGGGACGCCGGTAGTAGCCGCCGGAGATGATGTAGGGCTCGCGGGGACGCGCCACGATCTCGCCGATCTCACCCTGGGGCAGCACCCGGTCCTGGTCGTCGACGATCACCACGTCGAAGTTGGGTGCCGCCTTGCCCGCCGACCCCGGCTTGTGCCGGTCCCACGGGTTGTAGCAGACGATGTTCGACTCGGACGAGCCGTAGATCTCGATGATCCGGACCCCGAACCGCTCTTCGAACTCGGCGTTGCTCTTCGCGATGAACAGCCGGGTGCAGTTGTGCTGCCGGTCCAGCGGGCTCGGTGGCTGCTTCAACAGCAACGGCACCAGGGAGAACTGCCCGTGCGTGATCGTCGCGCCGCACGCGCGGACGTCGTCCCAGTACCTGGTGGCGCTGAAGCGCGGTGCGATGTGGACCTGCGCGCCTGCCATCAGCGTCGGCACCACGCCGAGCACGGTGGCCTGCATGTAGAACAGCGGCGTCGGCGCGTACAGGACGTCGGCGCCGCTGAAGTTGGTGGCACGGGACCACTGGATGCCGAACGAGTAGATGTGGGCGTGCGGCATCACGATCCCCTTGGGACGGCCCGTGGTGCCCGACGAGTAGAGGATGGCGAGCGGGTCGTCGAAGCGCGGGCCGTCATCGAGCCGCGCGTCCTTGCCGAGCTCCGGCAGGCCGGGCCAGTCGACGACCCGCACCCCGGTGCGCGGCTGCACCGGCCCCGCATCGCAGAGTACGAGCGTGCGCAGGGTCGGCAACTGCGGCAGTACGTCCCGCACGGTGTCCACCAGGCCCGCCGTGAGGATCATGGCCGTCGGCTCGGCGTCGGTCAGGATGTAGGAGAGCGTCTCGGCCTTCCACTCGGGGTTGATGGGCACGATCGTCGCGCCCAGCATCGCCGTGCCGAACCAGCCGAGCAGGAACTCGATCCGGTTGCCCAGCATCATGACCACGCGCTGCCCGCGGGTGACGCCGAGCGCCGACAGGCCGCGTGCGATCTCGAGGCTGAGCTCGTGGATTTCGCCGTAGCTGTAGGTGCGCCCGCCGATGTGCACGAACGGCGCGTCCGGTGTTTCCCCTGCCCGCCGGGCGAGTATCTCGGTGATGACGCGCTCTTCCAGCTTCAGTTCCGGGACTTCGACTGCCTGCATCGATCCTCCGTGTCGTGCTGACCAGGTTTTGTGTGCGGTTACTGGGTGAACATGTCTCCGGCGAGGTATCCGCCGTCCACGTCGACGCAGGCACCGGTCATCCAGCCGGCCGCGTCCGACGCCAGGAACGCGACGGCGTTCGCGATGTCCGTGGGGTTGCCGTTCTCGCCGATGGGCAGCGACTGGAACACGATCCGCTTCTGCTCCGGATCGTCGAACCAGCCGCCCTCGGTGACGTGCGAGCGACCGTCCACTGCGGACACCCAGCGTCCGCTCATCCCGCTCAGGATGGCCTTGGGGTTGATGCAGTTGACCCGGATCCCCAGCGGCGCCAGTTCCAGTGCCTGCCCCTTGGTCAGCGCCTGCACGCCGCCCTTGGACGCGCAGTAGTGCGCCCGGTTCATCATCACCCGCTTGGCCGCCACCGACCCGATGTTCACGACCGAACCGTGGCCCCCGGCCGAGGACAGCCGGCGGGCGAACTCCTGGGTGAGGAAGAACGGCGCCTTGAGGTTGACGTCGAAGATGCGGTCCCACTCGCCTTCGGAGATGTCCTCGTAGGGCCCGAGGCTCAGCGCGCCCGCGTTGTTGACCAGCGTGTCCGCGACACCGAGGTGTGCGGCCACCTCGTCGAAGGCACGGCGGATCTGCTCGCCGCTGGTGATGTCGGCGACCACCGGGATCGCCTTCCCGCCCTCGGCCTCGATACGCGCGGCGGTGTCGGTCGCGGGGTCGCCCAGCATGTCGAGGGCGGCCACCCGGTAGCCGTCGGCGGCCAGCCGCAACGCGATGGCACGTCCGATGGCCCCTCCCGCACCGGTCACCACCGCGACCCGTTCCATCTCCTGCAAGCCAATCACTCCTCACCGTCTTCACTGTCACCGAGATAGGCGGCCCGCACGGTGCTGCTGGCCGCGATCTCGGCGAACGAACCGAACGCGATGACCCGCCCCGCGTTGAGCACGTACGCCTCGTCGCACAGTTCCCTGATGAAGCCCATGTCGTGCTCGACCAGCACGACACTCAGCCCGCGGGCCGCGATGTCCTCGCGCAGCCGGGCGGCCAGCAGCGCCCTGGCCGATTCGGACAGGCCGGCCGCCGGCTCGTCGAGCAACAGCAACGTCGGCTCGCCGGCCACGGCCCGCGCGTAGGACACCAGCCGCTGGACCGGGTGGGGGAGCGTCTGGACCTCGCGGTACAGCCATGGGCCGAGGCCCAGCGACTCGACCAGCGTGGCCACCCCGGCCCGCCGCGCACCGCCGCCGCGCGCGGTGTCACCGGCCACCAGCAGGTTGTCCAGCACGGACATCTCGTGAAACAGGGCGAGATCCTGGAAGGTCCGGCGGATCCCGTGCCGGGCCCGTGCCACGGCGCGGGACCGGGTCACGTCGCCGCCCCGGAAACCGATCCGCCCCGCCGACGGCGCCTGCCTGCCCGCGATGACGTTGAGCAGCGTGGACTTGCCCGCACCGTTCGGGCCGATCAGGCCGATCGTGCGTTTCTCGGGCACGTCGATCGAGACGTCGCGCAACGCCCACAGGTCGCCGAAATTCAGCGACACGTCGCGGACTTCGAGCACCGGGCCTGCCATCAGGCCTCCCACCGCGCGTGAATCGGCCGGTACGAGCGGGGCATGTGGCCGGAAATCCGGGCCGGCGTGGTGCCCTCGCCGGTGTCCCACTCCAGCCCGGGGAACGTGGTCAGCCACTGCCGGACCGCCTCGGCCGCCTCGGCGCGGGCCAGGTTCGCACCGACGCACATCCGCGGGCCGAGCCCGAACGCGAGATGGTCCCGCACGTTGGGCCTGCCGATCCGGAACTCGTCCGGATCGTCGAACCGGGCGCTGTCCCGGTTGGCCGCCGACAGCACCGCGTGCACCCGATCCCCTTGGTGCACCGGGCATCCGGAGACCTCGGTGTTCGCGGTGGCGGTGCGGATGCGGAAGTGGATGACGCCGTAGTAGCGCAACACCTCCTCGACGTAGGCGTCGATGCGGTCCTCGTGGGCGGCGAGCTCGCGCCGCAGGTCCGGGTGCTCCAGCAGGTGGTACAACGCGTTGCGGAGCAGGTGCGCGGTGGTTTCGCTGCCGGCGAAGAGCAGCACCCGTGCCTGGGCGAGCACGTCCCGCTCGTTCCAGTCCGGCAGCAGCGACGATCCTTCGCGCCAGATGGCGGAGATGAAGTCGTCCTGCGGTGTCGCCCGCCGTTCCCGGATGATCGGCAGGAGCACGTCGGCCAGGTGCCGGGCGGACTCCAGCGCGTCGCGGAGGATCTCGGGGTCCTCGCCGAACGTCTCGCTCCACCGCATGATGTCGTCGTTCCAGCGTTTGCAGCGCTCGAGCAGCTCTTCGTCCGCTGTGGACACTCCGAGCAGCGCGCAGATCACGTACGCCGGAAGCCGTTCGCAGAACTGCTGGTCCAGTTCGGCACGGCCCGCGGGCGCCAGCCGGCCGAGCATGCGCGCGATCAGCGGGGCCACGTACCGTTCCCGGTACGTCGCCACCACGGGCGGTGAGAAGTAGCGCATGAGGAACCGGTGCACCCGGGTGTGCTCGGCGCCGTGCAACATCATCAGCTGCCGTGCGCCGCCCTGCACCTCGACCGCGCCGGGCAGATCCCAGTAGGGATGGGCGTAGCTCTTCTCGTCCCGCTGGACCAGTGCGCAACCGTCGTGGTCGAGGACCATCACGGCGTTCATGCCGGCGTCCCAGTACGCGGGCTCCCCGGTGTCGAGCTGCTCGCGGTAGAACGGGAACGGATCATGGTCGCGCAGTGAGAGGTAGCTCTGGGTGTGCTGTGACATCTACTCGACTCCCTCAGCTCATGTACGACTCGTAGACGACCGACGAAGACGCGATCTCGGCCGCGGTTCCGCTCGCCACCACGCGCCCGCCGCTGCCCAGCACGTACACGTAGTCCGCGATCGTCAGTGCCTGCTTGGCGGCCTGCTCGGCGAGCAGCATCGCGACCCCGGCTTGCTTGACGCGGGCCAGCGCGTCGAACATGCCCTGCACGACCAGCGGAGCCATCCCGAGCGACGGCTCGTCGAGCAGGAGCAGGGACGGGCGCATCAGCAGCGCCCTGGCGACCGCGAGCATCTGCTGCTCCCCGCCGGACAGCGTGCCGCCCTTCTGGTTCATCCGCTGCGTCAGCACCGGGAACAGGGCCAGCACCTCCTCGGCCGGCATCACGTCGTCCCGCCGTTTCGGATGCGAGAAGCCGCCGAGCGCCAGGTTCTCCCGCACCGTGAGCCCCGGAAAGATCCCGCGCCCCTCCGGCACGTGGGCGAGACCGAGCCGGGCCATCCGGTGCGCGGGCAGTCGTTCGACATGCCTGCCGTGGAACTCGAGCCGGCCGGACCGTGGCGCCAGCAGGCCGGCGGCGACCCGCAACAATGTCGTCTTGCCGACCCCGTTGGCGCCCAGCAGGGCGACGACCTGTCCATTGCGGACAGACAGGTCGACTCCGTCGAGCACGGTGGAGACGCCGTAGCCCGCGGTGACCCCGGCGAGCGAGAGCAGTGCGCGGCGATCGGTGCTCACGATACTCCTCTCCTCGTGGCGGGCACCGGCTCCTCGTGCCCGGCGGGCACCGGCGCGGGCGGCGGCCGCCGGCCGGTCGTCACGTCGAGCAGCCACAGCAGCGGCGTCACGACCAGCCCGCGCACGCCCCGCGGCCACAGCAGCAGGACCAGGATCAGCGCCAGCCCGAGCGCGATTCCGCTGAGCGAAGCCGATCCCGATGTCAGATAGGGCAGGCCGACCACGAGCAGGGCACCGATCAGCGCGCCCAGCGACGAGGCCCGGCCACCGATGACGACCGCGACCACGAGGTAGATGGAGTCCCACAGGCTGAACGACTCGGGGCTCAGGTACCCGGTCAGCGAGGCCACCATCGCGCCGCCGAGGCCCGACAGCGCGGCGCCGAGGACGAAGGCAAGGACCTTCTGGCGGCCGACCGCGACCCCGTTCGCCGCCGCGGCGGTCTCGTTCGCCCGCAGCGCCCGCCATTGCCGCCCCGGCCGGGAGCGGCACAGCTGGATCACCGGCAGCGCGAGCACGCCGGCGACGAGCACGGTGAACGTCAGCAGGTGCTGGTTGCGGTGGCTGGAACCGGCGAGCCAGGACGGAACCTTGGACACGATGCCGTTGTCGCCGCCGGTCACCGACGTGAAGAAGGACGCGAGTTCGGGAACCGCGAGCACGAAGGCCAGTGTCGTCACCGCCAGGTACACGCCGCTCAGCCGGGAGGCGGGCCAGCCGAAGACGAGCCCGATGACCGCGCACGCGATCGCACTGATCACCAGTGCGGCCAGGTACGGCACGCCGTAGGACTTCTGCACGATCGCCGATATGTACGCGCCGGCAAGCATGAAACCGGCCTGGCCGAGCGAGAGCTGACCGGAGTACCCGTAGATGACGTCGGTGCCCAGCGTCGCGATGAAGTAGCAGGCGATCGTGGCGACCAGCAGCTGCCCCGTGCTGCTCAGCGCGGGGGCGAGCAGCACGACGATCCCGGCGATCACCAGCGGCAGCACCAGTACCGCCGGCGAGGACCGCAGCGGCGAACGCCGGGCGGGCGTCATCGCCGACAGCCGCCGGGCCAGCGCCCTCGGGGCGGTGATGGCGAACCGCGTGAAGCGCGGCAGCACCGGCTCCGGAACGTGCGGCAGCAGGCGGCCGAGCAGGCCCTTCGGCAGGAAGAACAGCACGAGCACGATCACCACGAACGACACGGTGGAGGTCAGCTTGGTCGTCAGGTAAGTGGCGACCAGGCTCTGCACGATGCCGAAGACCACCGCGCCGATCACGATCCCGGTGATGCTCTCGAACCCGCCGAGCACCACGGCGACGAACGCGACCAGCAGATAGAACGTCATGAAACCGGGGGAGAGCTGGTTGACCGGTGTCACCAGCAGCGCGGTGACACCACCCAGTGCACCGCCGATCGCCCAGACACTGGTGTTCACCACCACCGGGCTGATCCCGAACATCGAGGCGGTGACACCGCCCTCGCTGGCGGCCCGGACACCGAGCCCGAACTTGGTGCGGTGGAGCATCAGGCCCAGCCCCAGCACGACCAGGACGGCCACCCCGACGTTGACCAGGGTGGACGCGTTGACGCCGTAGTCGCCGATTTCGAACAGAGCCGACGACCGCACCGGCGGGCGAAGGGTGCGTGGCTCGCCGCCGTAGATCCCTTGCAGCACACCCTGCAGCACGATCGCGACCCCGAGCGTGAGGATCCCGATCGCCTCGGCCGACCGCGACGGCAGGTGGATGATCAGGAGCAGGTAGATCAGTGCCGAGATCGCCGCCGCCGCCACGATCGCGGTGAGCGCGGCGACCGGGTACGGGAGATTGTGCTCGATCAGCGTGAATGCCAGGTACCCGCTGACCGACGCCACCGCGCCGTGCGCGAAGTTGAGCACGCCCGTGACCCGGTAGACGAAGGCGAGGCCGACGCCGAAGGTGACGTAGAGGCTCGCCGCGGCCAGGCCCGCCGCGATGATCGTCAGTAGCTCAGTCATCCATGCTTCCCGGCGTCGCTGGTCGATGGCCTCCGCATCCGCCGATCACAGCCCCGGCAGCTTCGTGAAGTCCTTGACCGAGACGAACTGCCCGCTCTTGACCTGGAACATGCCCGCCTGCGTCGCGCCCCAGTTCTGCGCGCGATAGTCCAGCTGCGACATCTCGACCTTGGTGTTGATCTGCTTCACCGCGGCCTTGAAGTTCTCCTTGGTGAGCGCCTGCCCGTTGGCCGTGGCCTGGCGGATTCCCTGGACGAGCACCGCCGCGAGCTCCCAGCCCTGCTGGCCCGAGCCGGTCGTGGCCGGCTTGGCGTAGGCGGTCGTGGCGTCGACGAACGTCTTCACCGCCGGGTCGCCGGTGTCGGTGGGCGGGGGCGAGACCCCGTCGATGTAGGTGCCTTCGCCCGCGGCTCCCGCCAGCTGGAGATAACCCTGGGACAACGCGAAGAACGGCGTCACCCACTGCGGCGTGTAGCCGATCTGCGCGGCCGCCTTCTGCAGTCCCGCGGTCACGCCCGCGTTGGCCCAGCTGAGCACGGTCTTGGCGCCGGAGGACTTCAGCTGCGTGGCCAGCGGGGTGAAGTCGGTGGTGGTGGCGGCCATCGGCACGTTCGCGGCCAGCTTGGCGCCGTTCGCGGTGACGTAGTTCGCGATCGCCCCCGCCGCGCCCTGGGCCAGGCTGTCGTTCTCGAAGGCCAGGGCGAAGTTCTTGTCGTGCAACGTCTCGATGATGAACTGCGCGTCGTAGGGGCCGAGCTTGGTGTAGTCGGGCACGTACCCGAAGATGCCGCCCTTGAGCTGGTTCGACAGGCTCGTCACCTGCGCCCCGTCAGCGGCGACCAGCAGCGGCACGTCGGAGCTGGAGTTGATGCTCACCTGGGCCGCCGACGTGACCGGCACGGTGCCGATCACGGAGATCGCGAAGGGGTCCTCCGCGAGCAGCTGGCCCTGCACGGTCGCCGACTGCGAGGGGGAGTAGGCGTTGTCGCGCGCTTCCCAGCGGAAGGTGTAGCCGTTGACCCCACCGTGGTCGTTGACGTACTTCAGGTAGGCCTCGAAGCCTTGCGTGATGGCATAACTCGCCGCGGCAGTGCCCGAGATGATGGTGTTCTCCCCGATCAGCAACTGCTTGCCCGAGTCGTTGCCCGCCCCGGAATCGCTGCCGGAGCCGGCGCAACCGGCTACCATCATGGCGGCCGCCACCGACGCGGCAAGGACCACGTGCGTCCGCGACCTCGCTCTGTCGAAACCCACGATGCGCCACCTCTCTCGCTGTCTGTACAGGAAGCCGGTCAGGCCGGCAGGTCGCTCGGTGGGCCGACCGTCACGGATTCGCCGTCCCGGTCGCAGGCGTAGGTGCGCAGCGGCCGCGTGGCCGGCCCGGTCAGCACCTCGCCGGTGCGGACGTCGAAGACGCTCTGATGGCAGGCACAGATCACCGCGTACTCGTCGAGGAATCCCTCGGAGAGCGAACACTGCTGGTGAGTGCAGGCGTCCTGGAAGGCGAACGCCTTCCCGTTGACGATCGCCACGGCGACCGCGCCATACCGTGAATCGTCGACCCGGAGCAGCAACTCCTCCAGGTGGGCCACGTGGTCAGGATTCACGAACATGCTGGAAGCCCTTGTCTACGTCGACTGGCGGGGTGGCTCTCGGTACCAACCGGGCGCTCGTTAGGGAGCCTATGGCGACGCCGGACCGAATGTCAAGGAATCGATGGTGGGCCGGGTCGCGGGCGGCCCGCGCGCCTTTGCGCCCAACGCATGGCGCGAGCTGGTGCGATGTGGGCCGGTATCGTCCACACCGGACACACGGGCGGTGGCTCAGCGTCACGCGACATCACCCGACCGAGCGCACGGCAGATTTTACCACGCTCCGGTTGGCCTTGTGTGGTCAAGGACCTGGGGCACGTGGCCGCGCCAGGGTTTGATCGTCCATACTGGACTCTTCACCGCGTGCCGGCCGGGTGGCGGAGCGGACGTGCCCGACGTTCGCCGGATCGACGAAACCGCTCGCCGCCCACCCGTGGGTGGTGGACACGCTACGGGCGGTGCTCGGCCATGCCGGCCTGCGGCAGGCACCTCCCCGTGCGAGGCGGCGATGACTTCCCGGCACGGCCGGGGTCTACCCGCGCATGACCGATCTGCTGCCTTCCGAGACGAAGAACCTGACCCGCTACGGCGACGCGCCACTGGAGTGGAGCCGGGCCCGCGACGGCATGTCCGGCGACCCGACGGCCGACCTCCCGTATTTCCTCGGCACCTGCCGCCCGGACGGCACACCGCACTCCGCCGGGGTCGGCGCGCAATGGCTGGCCGGCGACATGTACTTCACCAGCAACGCGGCCGCCCGCAAGGCCCGCGACCTGGCGGTCAACCCGCGCTGCACGATCTCGGTGCGGCTGCCGGGCATCGACCTGGTCCTCGACGGATCCGCGGAGCGCGTGACCGATCCGGGCACGCTCGAGCGCGCCGCGGCCGGGTACCGCGCCGGTGGCTGGCCCGCCGAGGTCGCGGGTGACGCGCTGACCGCACCCTTCAGCGCGCCGAGCGCCGGACCGCCGCCGTGGCAGCTGTACCGGTTCACGTTTCACACCGCGGTCGGCGTCGCGACCGCGGAGCCGCACGGTGCGACACGCTGGCGGTTCGCGCGGTAGCCCAGCGCCACGCTCGCCACCGAAATTGACCAGTGACAACGGTCACGATCAGCGTTACTGTAACAGTTACCGCATGCGTGCCCGCAACTTCTGGATGGAGGATCAGCATGCTGCCCGCTGAAGCGCAGATCATCTCGGTGGACGATCACGTGATCGAACACCCCAACGTCTGGATCGATCGGTTACCTGCGAAGTACCAGGAAGTCGGCCCACGAATCGTGCGCCAGCCGGACGGGAACGACGCGTGGGTGTACGAGGGTGCCGTGGCGGGCAACTTCGCGCTCAACGCGGTCGCGGGCAAGGACCCGCGGGAGTTCGGCCTCGACCCGCGCCGGTACGACGACATGCTGCCCGGCTGCCACGACATCCACGACCGCATCAGGGACATGGACCTCGAGGGCGTCTGGGCCCAGCTGTGCTTCCCGAACATGGGCGGTTTCGCCGGTAGCGGCTTCAGCAGGTCCAAGGACTTCGACCTGGCCTACGCCTGCGTCCAGGCCTACAACGACTTCATCATCGACGAGTGGTGCGCGGCGTACCCGGAGCGGCAGATCCCGCTGGTGATGCTGCCGTACTGGAACGTCGAGCAGAGCGTCGCCGAGATCCACCGCACTGCGGCCAAGGGCGCCAAGGGCGTCACCTTCCCGGAACTGCCCGACCGCATCGGCCTGCCGTCCTGGCACACCGACCACTGGGACCCGGTGCTGGCCGCGGCGTCCGAGGCGGACCTGCCGCTGTCGCTGCACTTCGGCTCGGGCGGTGCCCCGGTCGTGTCGCCGGAGGGGCTGACCAAGAACTTCACGGTCGCGATCTCGGTGTACGCGCTGAACTCGGCGAGCGCCACGGCGGAACTGCTGCTGTCGCCGGTGTTCCACAAGTTCCCGAACCTCAAGATCGCGCTGTCCGAGGGTGGTATCGGCTGGATGCCGTACATGTTCGAGCGGATCGACTACGTGTGGGAGCGGCACCGCTGGTACAACGACGTGAACAAGGAGGTCAGGCCCTCGGAACTGGTCCGCGACCACCTGTTCGGCTGCTTCATCTCGGACTACGCCGGTATCGAGGCCCGGCACCTGATCGGCGTGGACAACATCATGTTCGAAAGCGACTACCCGCACTCGGACAGCAACTGGCCGAACACCCGCAAGATCCTCGAGGAGGCGTTCCACAACGTCCCCGACGAGGAGGCAGCCAAGATGGTCGAGTTCAACGCTCGCCGGCTGTACAACTTCCCGCGATCGGAGAGCTGAAACACCACGATGTCAGGACCTATGGAAGGCGTGCGGATCGTCGAACTCGCCTCGTGGACGTTCGTTCCCGCCGCGGGAGCCGTTTTCGCGGACTGGGGAGCCGATGTCATCAAGATCGAGGACGTCGGCGCCGGTGACCCGGCCCGCGCGCTCGTGATCGCCGGGCTGACGCGCGACAAGGCGAAGGCCGACCGCGAGTTCATGCTCGAGATCAACAACCGCGGCAAGCGCAGCGTCGGGCTGAACCTGCGCAGCGAGTTCGGCCGGGCCGCGTTCGCGAAGCTCATCGAGTCCGCGGACGTGTTTCTCACCAACTGGCTGCCGGAGGCGCGGCGCCGCCTCGGTGTCGACGTCGAGCACGTCCGCGCGATCAACCCGGACATCATCTACGCGCGCGGTTCCGGGCACGGCCCGGTCGGACCGGACGCGGAGAAGGGCGGGTACGACGCCGCCAGCTACATGGCCAGGGGTGGTGTGGCGTACGCGCTCACCCCGGCCGGGGCGGAGCGCCCGATCGACCAGACGCCCGCGTTCGGGGATCTGCCCGGCGGCATGACGCTGGCCGGCGGCATCGCCGCCGCGCTGTACAAGCGGAAGGCCACCGGCGAGACGAGCGTGGTCGACGTGTCGCTGCTGAGCCAAGCCATCTGGACGATGGGGCCGGACATCATGGCCGCGGAACTGTTCGGGGTGGACCGCACCGCGCCAGCGGCCGGTGAGAAGCGGCCGATGAACCCGGTGGTCGCGAAGTACCGCACGCGTGACGATCGCTGGCTGCAGCTGGTGTTCTTGCAGCCGGACCGGTATTGGGAGGCGTTCACCAAGCGCATCGGGCGCCCGGAGCTGAGCGCGGACCCGAGGTTCGTCCCGGCGGCGAACCTCATCGCGAACGCCGCGGAAGCGGAAGCCGAACTGGCACGCACCTTCGCCGAGCACGACTACGACCACTGGCTGACCACGCTGGCGGACGAGGAGGGCGTGTGGTCGGCGGTCGCGTCCCCGCTGGAGGTCCTGAGCGACCAGCAGGCCGAGGCCAACGGCTATTTCGTGGTGAACACCGACGACGCGGGTGTGGAGTACAAGCTGCCGGCCAGCCCGGTGCGCTTCGACCAGACCCAGCCGGCCCCGGCGCGCTCGCCCGAACACGGCGAGCAGACCGAGTTGGTGCTGCTCGATCTGGGCTACGACTGGGACGCCATCGCGGCGGCCAAGGAGTCCGGCTCGATCGTCTGACCGTGCACGAGAACCGCCCGGCGCGAACGATGCGCCGGGCGGTTTTTCGTTTATTCGCAAGCGTGTTTTATTCGTAGGTGTAGAAGCCGCGTTTGGTCTTGCGCCCGAGCCAGCCGAGCCGGACGTACTGCTTCAAAAGCGGCGGCGGCCAGTACTTCGGGTCGCGGTATTCCTCGTACATGCGGGCCGCCATGTCGTGCACGATGTCGAGGCCGATCAGGTCGCTGAGGGCGAACGGACCCATCGGGTGGTTGAAGCCCAGCTTGATGACCGAGTCGATGTCCTCCATCGACGCGACGCCGCGTTCGAAGGCGCGGATGCCGTCGAGCAGGAACGGCACGACGAGCAGGTTGCCGATGAAGCCGGGGTTGTCCTTGATGACCACCGGCGACTTGCCGAGTGCCTTGGCGAGGTCGACCGCGGCCTGCAGCGTCGCCTCGTTCGTCGCGGGGTGCTGGATCACCTCGACCAGCGCCATCAGCGGCACCGGGTTGAAGAAGTGCAGGCCGACGACGCGCTCCGGGGCCGAGGTCTCGGCGGCCATGATGACGAGCGGGATCGTCGACGTGTTCGAGGCGAGCACGGCGGTGGGGGAGGCGTAGGACTCGAAGTCGCGGAACAGTTCGCGCTTGAGGTCGACGTCCTCGAACGCGGCGTCGATGACGAAGTCGGCGCCGGAGATGGCGGAGCGGTCGGTGGTGGTCCTCAGGCGGGCCAGCGCGGCGTCGGCTTCTTCCTGGGTGTGCTTGCCCTTCTGGACGAACTTCGCCAGGCCTGCGGCGATCCGCGCGCGGCCGGCCTCGGCCGCGGCCTCGTCACGCTCGACACCGATCACATCGAAGCCGAGCGGGATTGCGGTTTGCGCGATGCCGGCGCCCATGGTGCCGAGACCGACGACCGCGAGTGTCTTGACCTCCACGCGGGTCCCCTATCTGTTGTTGTGGTTGCTGTTCTGGTCCGGCTACGCGGTCGGCGTCTCGGTGCCCTGGGTGACGGTGTCGACCAGCTTGCGGCGCAGCACCTTGCCCGTCGGGGTCGTCGGGAGCTCCGCCAGGAAGACGATGTCGTCGGGGGTCTTCGAACTGCGCAGCCGCCCGCGGACGAACTCGCGGAGGGACTCGGCGTCGGCCGGCACGCCGGGCTTGACCACGACGAAGGCGCCGATGCGCTGGCCCCATTCCTGGTCGGGGATGCCCGCGACGGCCACGTCCTCGACCCACTCGTGCTCGACCAGCACGGCCTCGATCTCCGACGGCGCGATGTTCTCCCCGCCGCGGATGATCGTGTCGTCGGCGCGGCCCTGGACGAAGATGAACCCGTCCTTGTCGATGTAGCCGAGGTCGCGGGTGGGGAACCAGCCGTCGGGGTCGAGGCGGCTGCCCGCCTCGATGTACTCGCCGGCGACCTGCGGACCGCGCACGACGATGCTGCCGACCACGCCGGGCGGGCAGGGGTTCCCGCTCTCGTCGTGGACCTCGATCTCGACGCCGGGCAGTGCCCGGCCGACCGAGCCCAGCCGCGCGCGCTCGTCCGGGTCGTCGCTGCCGACGGCGTCCCGGTGGTCGTCCGGGCCCAGCACCGCGATGGAGGAGGCGGTCTCGGTGAGGCCATAGGCGTTGACGAAACCCGTCTCGGGGAACAGGCGGAGCGCCTCGACGAGCACCGGGGCGGCGATTTTCGCGCCACCGTAGGAGATCGACCGCAGCGTGGACGGTCCCTGTTCGCCGGACCGCACGAGTTCGTCGACGATCCGCACGAGCATGGTCGGGACCACCATCGCCTGTGTGACGCCCTGGGTGCGCACGCGGTGCAGCCAGTCGGCGGGGGTGAAGCGGTCGAGGTAGACGATCCGCCGGCTGGCGTAGAGGTTGGACAGCAGGTTCGCGACGGCCGCGATGTGATACGGCGGCACGCTGACGATGGTCGCGTCGGTCTCCTCGGCCGAGGCGAACTCGACCGAGCCGAAGATGTAGGACATCAGGTGCTTGTGCCGCAGCACCGCGCTCTTCGGGGCGGCCGTGGTCCCGCTCGTCATCAGCAGCACGGCGATCGAGTCGGGGTCGATCTCGTCGAACTCGAGCTCGTGCTCGGCGGGAATGGCCGTCTGCGCCAAGAACTCCGCCAGGGTCAGGCTCGCCCGGCCACGGGCCCGCTCCGGCGAGTCGCTGACCACCAGCGGCTTGGCCCGCCGGCTCAGCACGTCCTCGAGCTGCTCGTCGCTGAGCCGGTAGTTGACCGGCAGGAACGGCACCCCGGCGATGGCCGCGGCGAACAGCGCGACCGGGAACGTGGGGCCGTTGCCACCGAGGTAGACCAGGGTGTCGGCGCCGGCCGCCCGGATGAGATCCGCACCGCCGCGTGCGCGGAGACCGAGGTCGCGGCCGGTCAGGCCGTCCTCGCGGTCGCCGATGAGGACGCGGTCCGGCATCCCCTCGACCACCATGTCGAGCAGCATCGTCAGGTTCATCGCAGATGCAGTCCGTTCAGTCCGAGGCCGGCAGCGCCTTCGCCGTCTTCTGCGTGAGCTCTCGTTCGCCGAAGGTCAGCGGGCCGACCCCGGCCTTCGTGCAGAGCACCTCGACGCCGCTCTCGTCATCGGCGTAGCGCTTGCCCAGCTGGATCGTGGGGCCCTCGGCGCCGTTGGGCGTGGCCGCCGGACCGCGGGCATCGAGCATCTCCGCGCCCGCGCACATCAACACCGCATCGGTGTCGGAGCCCTTGACGACGATGACCTCGCACGTCGAATTACCACTGCGCAACCGGGTACCGACCTTCAGGCTCACATCGTCCTCCTCGACAACTCATCCGTCTGATGGACCATACAGTAATGCATACAGTACAGGTGCCCAAGGGTTGGGGAGAAGGTGTGACGAGTAACTGCCGCACCCGCACCCGTTGACCGGTCAACAGTAACAATTACAGTGGTGATCGTAGTCTTGGCGGCGCCCGCTCGTGACCTTGCGGCGACCCGTCCACACGACCGAATCCCGAGGGGGCCCGCATGAACGCGCCTACGAAACCCGCCATCCAGGGACGTCCGGCATGACCGTCGTCGACCCGGTCGTGCGGCGGATCCCGGCGGCCGGCCTCGAGGTGGCCGCCGACGAGTATCCGGTGGACACGCCCAGGGGCACCGTGCTGTTCCTGCACGGCGGCGGCCAGACCCGGCACTCGTGGAAGGGCGCCGCCGGACGGCTGGCGCGGACCGGGTTCCGCACCATCAACCTCGACGCGCGCGGTCACGGCGACAGCGACTGGGCGCCCGACGGCGACTACTCGATGGACGCGCTCGTGGCGGACCTCGCGGCGGTCGTCGGTCAGCTCGGCGAGGACAGCGGGCCGCCGGTGTTCGTCGGTGCGTCCATGGGCGGCCTGACCTCGCTCGTGGCCGTCGGCGAGGGGCGGGTGCCCGCCCGCGCCCTCGTGCTCGTCGACGTCGCGCCGCGGATCGAGCCCGACGGCGCCGAGCGGATCGGCGCGTTCATGCGCCGCCACACCGACGGCTTCGCGACGCTGGAGGACGTGGCCGCGGCCGTGTCCGACTACAACCCGCACCGGGCGCGTCCGTCCAGCCTCGAGGGCCTCAAGAAGAACGTGCGGCTGTCGGAGAACGGCCGCTGGTACTGGCACTGGGACCCGGCTTTCCTGCGGCTGGGCGACGACGAGGCCCGCCGGGGCCTCACCGGCGGCGAGCGCCTGCGCGACGCGGCCCGCCACGTCCAGGTCCCCACGCTCATCGTCCGTGGCATGCAGTCCGACGTGCTCAGCGAGGACGGGGTGCGGGAGTTCCTGTCGCTAGTACCCCACGCGCGCGCCGTCGACGTCACCGGCGCCGGTCATATGGTCGCCGGTGACGACAACGACGTGTTCACCGATCAGGTCGGGCGGTTCCTCGACACGGTGTGAGCGGCCGCGCGCTCAGCGGCCCTTCCACTGCGGCTCGCGCTTCTCGGCGAACGCCCGCGCGCCCTCGAGTGCGTCCTCGCTCTCGAAGACCTTCGCGTGCTCGGCCTCCTGCGCGGCGCGGGACGCGGCCACACCGTCGGTGAACGCCACGCGCATCAGCTTCTTCGTGGCGAGCACGCCCAGCGGGCCGTTCTCGCCGACGCGCTTGGCGACCTCGAGCGCGGTCTCGACCACGTCCTCGGCCGCGACGACGCGGTTGACCAGGCCCAGTTCGTAGGCCCGAGCGGCGTCGACGAGGTCACCGGTCAGGCCGAGCTCGAGCGCGATCCCCAGCGGGATCCGGCCGGGCAGCGTGGTGCCGCCGCCCGCGGCGAACAGGCCGCGCTTGACCTCGGGGAGGCCGAACTTCGCCTTGTCCGACGTGACGACGATGTCGCAGTTGAGCAGCAGCTCGAACCCGCCTGCGACCGCGGTCGCGTTCGCGGCGCCGATGATCGGCTTCGGGTACTGGCCCCGGCTGAACATCATGAAATGGGTGTTGTCCGGGGCCGGCGCGGAGTTCTCGGAGCGAGCGGCGAAGGCCTTGAGGTCCATGCCGGCGCAGAAGGCGCGGTCGCCGGCGCCGGTCAGCACGATCGCGCGCACGTCGGTGTCGTCGAGGCACTCGCGGAACGCTGTCGAGAGTTCCCCCATCAGCTCCGGGCTCAGTGCGTTGCGCTGTTCCGGGCGGTTCAGCGTGAGAACCTCGACATAGCCCTCACGACGTCGTAGTAGATCCATGGCGATTGCCTTCCGGTGAGTGTTTCGGCGGGAGTCAGGCTTTCGGTTCGGGGCGGCGCCAGAACAGCGCCAGCTGGCCGGCCGCGCCGCCGACGCCGACGAGGGCCGTGACGAGGGCGCGGGTCACCGGCGAGCCGATCTTGTCCACGCCGAGGGCGCGGTCAAGGCTGAACCGTCCGCTGCCCAGTGCCGACAGGGCGGTGGCGGTCGCGCTGATGAAGGCGACGTACTCCCAGCCCTCGTCGACGATGAAGTAGCCGTTGGGGCGGTGCACCGTCTGGTAGGCCACGCCCATCGTGCCCACCGTCGCGGCGGCGCTCAGCGGCGTCAGCGCGCCCGCGGCGAGGGCGACGCCGGAGCCGACCTCCACGACCGAGCTCAGCTGGGCTTGCAGCCGTGGCTGCTTGAAGCCGATCGAGGAGAACCATCCCGCGGTACCGTCGAGGGTGCGGCCGTGCCGCAGGCCGTGTGCGATCATCGTGCCGGCGAGCGCGCCACGCAGAATCAGCCGGGCGAGGTCCCCGCCGCCGGACTTGCGGCCCTTCATGCCGTCCTTCCCGCCGTGCCCGGTACGGCTCCAGTGATTCCCGGGCGCCGGACACCCCGGAGGGGGTCGTGGCGAGCCGCGAGACGGCCAAGGATCGTGTCGCCCATCGTCGCCCTTTCGTCTCTGTGTGCCGCGGCCGGCGCAGAATGCGGGCCAGCCTGGCATTTTTTGTTCGGTAAGCCTTACGGCAATACCTTCGGTAAGCTACCATCGGAGTACGGCCGAGACAACGGCCGAGGCGCGTTCCGCTCCACCACGACGCTAGGCGTCGGGACGGTGCTCGCCGGCCCCGCGGTGGCGACCTTGGTCGTGGACATCGTGGCAGCTCAGCGGTAGTGCCTTACCGTACCGCGCACCGAGTGGCTGGTAGGGTGACGCTTCAAATATGACCAGGGCGCGCTCGGTGACGTGGAGGCCGAGCCCAGCTGACAGGAGGCGGCACGGTGCCGAAGGGCGATACGAAGGTGACTCGTAAGCGTCGTCGGCGTGGTTCGATCAAGGCCGAGGACATCGTCGCGGGTGCGTTCGAGGTCGCTCGCCGCATCTCGCTCGACCAGTTGAGCATGCCGATCCTCGCCGAGCATCTCGACGTGGGCGTCACCAGTATCTACTGGTACTTCCGCAAGAAGGAAGAACTCCTCAACGCGATGACCGACGTGGCGGTGGACAAGTTCGTCCGGCTGCTGCCCGAGGTCCGTGCCGACGACACGTGGCAGCACGCGCTGGTCGAGCACTTCCGCGAGGAGCGGGCCATCCACCGTGAGGACGAGATCCTCTCCGATCTGCTGCTCATCCGTACCTCCACCTACAGCCGCGACGCGACTCGCCGCGTCATGGAGCAGATCGAGTTCGTGGTGGCGAAACTGGTCGCGGACGGATTCACCCCGGACAACGCCTTGCTGGTCTACAACGCGATCAGTGTGTACACCCGTGGCTCGATCATCAACGATCGCATCCTGCGGCTCGCGCACGCGCCGACTCTCGACACGGGCCGCCAGCGCCGCATGACGGACTGGTCGACCATGCCTGTCCTCGACGGCCTGGTGGACCGCTATCCGCTCGCCGGCACGAGCGACGAGGACTTCGCCTTCGGGCTCGACCGGCTGGTGTGCGGATTCGAGGTGTTGTTGCGGGAGCAGGGTGAGGCCCCACGTAAGAAGCCCGCACGCGGATCGGCGTCGGCGCCCGCGGCTTCTGCCCGGCCGAAGGCCGCGACCACGCGCAAGCCGCCGACGCGCAAAGCCGCGAGCTGATCCGCGCCGGCTCCGGTTCGCGCTGTCGCGCGCGTACGTCTGGCGAGGAGCTGATTCGGCGCAGGGGCAGGCAGGTTCGCGTGGCGGTGAGCTGATTCGGCAGGCCGTGACACCTGAGTGGGCTGGCCTTTTTGGTGCTGCCACGAGCCGATGTCCGGGGCTGGGAGCGGATGCGCAGGGTTGCGGTGGTCGAAGGTTTGGCGCTGATCGGGTCGGGCTGGTTCCAGGCTGCCGGGAGCTGATTCCGCGCGGCGGGAGGCAGGTTCGCGTGCCAGCGGGCTGATCCGGCAAGCCGTGGCCTGATCGGGTCGGGCCTGGTTTCGTGCTGCCGGGAGCCGATGTCCGGGGCTGGGAGCGGATGCGCAGGGCTGCGGTGATCGAAAGGCCGGGCGCCGATCGGGCCGGCCTGGTTCCAGGCTGCCGCGAGCTGATTCCGGGCGGGGGCAGGCAGGTTCGCGTGGCGGCGGGCTGATCTGCCACGCCGTGGCCTGATCGGGCTGGGCCTGGTTCCCTGCTGCCACGAGCGATGTCCGGGGCTGGGAGCCGATGCGCAGGGCTGCGGTGATCGAAAGGCCGGGCGCCGATCGGGTCGGCCTGGTTCCGTGCTGCGGGGGCTGATTCCGCGCGGCCGTAGGCAAGTCCGCATGCCGCCGAGCTGATCCGCCAGGCGCCAACCCACACCGGCCCCGCCGACGCTTTTCGCGCTGTGCCGTGCGGCGCGCGAGAGCTGTCCGCGTCGTTTCGTTGCCGATACCGTAACCGTTGCCGCAAGGGTGCCGGGTGGGCCACACTGGCGGCACGCGGACGACGACGTGCGCGTGGATCGCCGGAGAGGAACCCGCCATGGCAGATCGGTTATCCGGAAAGGTCGCGTTCATCACCGGTGCGGCGCGCGGGCAGGGCCGCAGCCACGCCGTGCGCCTGGCCCGCGAGGGCGCCGACATCATCGCGATCGACATCTGCAAGCAGATCGAGTCCAACCCGTACCCGCTCGCGACGCCGGAGGACCTGGAGGAGACCCGGCGGCTGGTCGAGGACCTCGGCCGCCGCATCGTCACCCGGCAGGCCGACGTGCGCGAGCGAAACGAACTGCGCGCCGCCGTCGCCGACGGGATCGCCGAACTCGGCCGGCTCGACATCGTCGTGGCCAACGCCGGCATCCTGCCGATGGCCATGGGCGATCCGGATGCGCTCGATTTCGTCGACGCCGTCGACGTCGATCTCGTCGGCGTCATGAACGCGGTCGCGGTCGCGGTGCCGCATCTCGGCCAGCACGCCTCCATCATCATCACCGGTTCGACCGCCGCGATGCTGCCGGGAAGCGCGGACAATCCCGTGATGGGGCCTGGCGGCGCGGGCTACAGCTGGGCGAAGAAGTCGCTGATCGGCTACGGCGAGCAGATGGCACTGCACCTGGCGCCGAAGTTCATCCGGGTCAACGTGGTCCATCCGACGAACGTCGACACGCATCTGCTGCACAACGACGGCCTGTACCGGATGTTCCGGCCGGACCTCGAGAATCCCACCCGCGAGGACGCCGAACCGGCCTTCACGATGTTCCAGGCCATGCCGATCCCGTACGTGGAACCGGTGGACATCTCCAACCTCGTGCTCTTCCTCGCCTCCGACGAGTCCCGCTACATCACCGGCCAGCAGATCCGGGTCGACGCCGGCTCGCTGTTGAAGGCCCCCAACGGACCCGGCAGCTGACCACCGGAGCGGCGGCCCGGCACCGAGACCGTGCTCAGCGCGCGTCGTCCGGCACGGTCTCGAATCCTTCGTGGACGGTGGCCGCCGAGTCCACAAGCGACACCGGCCACTCGGCCGGTGTCGCTGTCGCCGGCGCGGGCAGGAGTTGCCGGAAATAGCCGCGCACCAAGCGGAACCGGCCCAGCTGCGGGTCGCGGATGACGTGCGTGAAGTCGTTGTCCTGGAGGTAGGGGTCGAGCAGGAAGCCCTCTTTCGGCGTCACGCGGCAGGCCGGCACACCTGCCCGCGCGAACTCGCCGAGCCAATGCTCGACCGGGTTCGCCGCGAGTGCCTTCGCGACGGATTCGTCGGTGAGCGCGTCGAGTCCGAGCAGGGTGGCCACCGCGTTCTCCTGCTCCGGTGTGGACGCCGCGAGCGCCACCCAGCCGTCACGAGCCTGGTGGTAGCGGCGCGCCGGGCCGGGGCCGCGGTAGTCGCGGCCGCCCTTCTCGACAGGCGGCCGGCCCGGATAGCTGGTCAGCTCAGCGAGCTGAAGGAACGTCGAGGTCGCGGCCAGCGACGCCGTCACGTGCTGGCCACGGCTGGTCCGGCCGCGGGCCACCAGAGCGGCGAGCGTGCCCAGCGCGGCGAGGGCACCGGTGGTGACATCGACCACCGGGGAAATGGTCGGTACCGGTTCGTCGTCGCCGCCCTGCGCCGCGGCGAGGCCCGAGCGCGACTGCAGCACCGGGTCGAAGCCGGGCAGGTCGGCGAACGGGCCGGACGGCCCGAAAGCCGAGACCGAGCAATGCACCAGCCGCGGATTCGCGCCGCTCAGTGTCTCGTGTGCGAGCCCGAGCCGGGACGCACTCGCGGGCCGTAGGTTGTCGATCAGTGCGTCCGCGTCCCCGGCGAGCCGGAGCAGGAGATCGTGCCCGTCCGGGCTGCGAAGGTCCACCGACACAACGGTTTTCGCGTGGTTGACGGCCGCGTACGGCGCGGAGTAGATGGCATACGGATCGCCGCGCAGGCTTTCCACCTTCACGACGGTCGCGCCGAGGTCGGCGAGCAGCGAGCCCGCGATCGGCGCCGCGAGGAACGTGGCGAGGTCCAGTACGCGCAGGCCTTCCAGCGGCAGTGCGGTGGCGGGACCGTCCGGTGCGGTGGCCGTGGGACCGTCCTGCCACAGGTCCGCGGCGGCGGTGAGCCGGCTGGTGTCCGGGAGATGCCGGACGGCGGCGGGGGTGTCCGGCAGGGAGAGCGGCACACCCGGGAGCACGACGGATCCGAGCGTGGGGTGGGGGAGCGTGACCGGTGGCGCCGCGACCTTGATGATGTCCCCGCCGAGCCATTCCTCGCGGGTGCGCACGGGTGCGGACGGGACCCCGGCCTCGGCGAGGATGGCGAGCCACTCGTCGCACGGGCGCTCGGCGAAGGTGCGTTCCAGTTCCTCGCCGACGGCACGGCCGATCTCGGCGATCAGGACGTTCGTGAACTCGCCCTCGACGCCGGGCAGCAGCATCACGTCCATGCGGTCGAGCGCGGCCAGTGCGGGCAGGAAGAAGTCGGCGGTGAGTGCGGACAGGTGCAGCCATCGCCCGTCGGCGCAGCGGTAGGTGCGGAAGTTGGGGCGGGTGGGCAACTGCCCGTCGGTGCCGGCGACCCGGTCGACGTCGAGGCCGTCGACCACCATGGTCGCCAGCGCCGCCGCCGACGCGTGCAGGCCGCTGACTTCGAAGGCACGTCCGTGGCCGGTCGCGCGAGCGCCGAGCAGGCCCGCGGCGGCCGTCATGGCGCCGAGCGCGCCGTGCAGGGCGGCCAGAAGCGGGACCACCGAAGCGATCGGGGTCGGCGCCTGGTGCGACGGGTGGTGCACGGCGAACCCGCCGAGGGCCGAGGTGAGCAGCGGGTCGGCGGGCAGGTCGCGCCAGCGGCCGGCGCCGCCGTGCGGGGGCATCGCGACGTGGACGAGCGACGGATGCTCGGCGAGCAGCGACGGCGCATCGAGCCCGTCCGGCCGCGCCGCGCCGGGCGGGGCGTCGTCGATCAGGATGTCGGCGGCGCGGGCGAGCCGGGGCAACTCCGGCGAGTCCGCCACGAATCGCTTGCCGCGGTCCCAGCACAGATCCGCCGGGCCCGCCGGGGACTGCGGGGGAGCGGGCGCCCAGCCCGGCGCCACCACGCGGACCACGTCCGCGCCCAGATCGGCCAGCAGCATCCCGGCGACGCGGCCCGCCTGGCTGCTCGTCCGCTCCAGCACCCGGATTCCGGTGAGCGGGCTCGTGGTCGTCATGTCTGGTCTCCCGTCGTCGGCCTCGGTGCCACCACCGCCGATCATGCGCCATACCGGCCCGACGGCGCTACCGCAAGACTTGCCGCAAGTGTTACCGTACGGTGCCGGAGCCACCCCCCCACTCAACGAGGAGTAGCCGTGAAACGTCCGATGGAAGGTGTACGGATCGTCGAGGTCGCGCAGTACACGTTCGTTCCGGCATCCGGTGGGGTGCTGGCGGAGTGGGGCGCCGAGGTCATCAAGGTCGAGCACGCCGTCACGGGCGACGCGCAGCGCGGCCTGGTGAAGCTGCTCGGCCTGGACGTCATCCCGGACACGTCCTTCTTCCCGATCATGGAGGGCCCGAACCGGGGGAAGCGCAGCGTCGGCATCGCGCTGGAAGTGCCGGAAGGCCGGGCGCTGCTGGACGAACTGATCCGGACGGCCGACGTGTTCGTCACCAACTTCATGCCCGGCGCGCGGGACAAGCTGCGCATCAACGTCGAGGACGTGCGCGCGGTCAACCCCGACATCATCTACGTCCGCGGCACCGGCTTCGGCGCGCGGGGCCCGGACGCCAACCGGGGTGGCTACGACAGCACGGCTTTCTGGGGACGGGCAGGCAGCGCGGACTCGGTCACGCCGAGCGATTCCGACACGCTGATCGGCATGCCGACCGGTGCGTACGGTGACTCGATGGGTGGCATGACGATCGCCGGCGGCATCGCCGCGGCGCTCTACGGCCGCAAGATGACCGGCGAAGCGTCTATTGTGGACGTTTCGCTGCTCGGCGTCGGAGCCTGGGCGACGCAGTTCGACGTGCACCTGGCACTGATGGCCGGCGGCCCGCTGCCGAAGCCGGAGCGGCCCAAGCACGGTTCGGCCGGCAACCCGCTGGCGGGCTCGTACCGCACCGCCGACGGGCGCTGGCTGATGCTGACCATGTTGCAGCCCACCAAGTTCTGGCCCGAGTTCTGCGAGCGGATGGGGCGGCCGGAACTGATCGCGGACCCGCGCTTCGCCGGCGAGGCGATCCTGTCGCACGGCGTCGAGGGCGGGGAGATCGTCGCGGAGATCCTCGGCGGCATCACCTTCGACGAGTGGGTCAAGCGGATGGATGGCGCGAAGGGGCAGTGGGCGCCGGTGCAGAACACCTACGAGGTCGGCATGGACCCGGCGCTGCGCGAGAACGGCTTCATCGCCAAGGTGCTCGACGCCGAGGGCACCGAGCGGGAACTGGTGACCAACCCGGTCCAGTTCGACGAGACGCCCGTGGAGAGCCGCCGGGCACCGCAGTTCGCCGAGCACACCGACGATATCCTTCGCGAACTCGGCAAGTCCGAGGACGAGATCATCAACCTGAAGATCGCGGGCGCGGTCACCTGATGCCGTTCCAGATCGACCTGGCCGGCCGTCGCGCGCTCGTCACGGGCGCGGGCCAGGGCGTCGGCCGCAGCGTGGCCGGGCATCTCGCGCGGGCCGGGGCGCACGTGCTGGTCAACGACGTCGTCGAGGCGCGCGCGGCCGAGGTCGTGGCGGAGATCCGCGCGGACGGCGGCGAAGCGGGGATGATGTGCTTCGACGTGACGGATCGCGACGCCGTCGCCGAGGCCGTGCGGGCCGCGGGCCGGGTGGACATCCTGGTGAACAACGCCGGCAACGCGGGCGCGGACGGGTGGAAGTCCAACGTGCCGTTCGCCGAGACGGCGCCGGCCGACTGGGAACCGTTCCTGAAGGTGAACCTCCTCGGCCCGATGCACACGACGCACAGCGTGCTGCCCGCCATGACCGCCCAGGGGTGGGGACGCATCATCACGATCGTGTCCGACGCGGGGCGGGTCGGCGAGCCCCGCCTCGCGGCCTACGGCGCGGCGAAAGCGGGCGCGGCCGGATTCGCGCGCAGTGTCGCGCGGGAGGTCGGCCGGTTCGGCGTCACCGTCAACAACGTGTCGCTCGGGTCGATGAACACGCCCGCGACAGCCGGTCGTGGCGCGGACCATCCCGCGTTGAAGCGGTACGCCATCAGGCGTTTCGGTGAGCCCGAGGACGCGGCGGGGATGGTGGTGTACCTGGCCAGCGACCTCGCGGAATGGGTGACCGGCCAGACGTTCGCCGTCAACGGCGGCTACTCGATGACGCTGTGATGGCCGGTTTTCCCGACGGGACATACAAGATGTTCCTCTTCGTGCGGCGGCCGGACGGCTCGCCGATGGGGTATCCGATGACCGCGATGGTGCGCGGGGGCACGGTCGAGTTCACGACCTACCGCAAGGCCGCGAAGGCCCGGTACCTGCTCGCCGACGACCGGGTGTGCTGCGTGGTGATCGACAACGACGACCCGCGGCGAGCCACGGTGGTCTCGGGACGCGCTCGGCCCGTCGACGGCAGCACGTTCGCCGAAGCCACCCGCGCGGGAGAAGCCCGGCGCCCGGTGCCACAGTCGGTTCGCGACGACGTGCGAGACCGGTTGCGCACGGGCAAGCGGGTGGCTTTCCGGGTCACCGACGACGAGACGAGGCCGCCGCGGCGGGTGGAGGTGGCGCAGTGCCGTTCGTCACCAATCCGACCACAGTCACGGCTATCCGGCTTGCGTAGCAACGGTTTCGCTCTGTTCCAGGTCTGCCTACTTTTGGTCGGATTGGTGACGCGTGCCGAAAGGTGACATCGCCATGGAACCGGCGGAGGTCGAGGAGTTCCTCGGGCGGTGTGCCGTCATGGCGGTCGGCGCGATCGACGCCGATGGCTGGCCGGTCGCGTCGCTGGCCGCGACCACCTTCGACGACGGCACGATCACGATCCGCATCGCGGGGGACGACCCCGTGGCGGTGGCAGCCGCCGGCCCGGAACCGTTGTGCTGCACCGCCGACGAGGATCCCAGCTACTACGAGATTCGCGGAGTCATCGTGCACGGGCGGCCGGCGCCCGCCGCCGACGGCCTCCGCATGCCGGTCGAGCGTGCCATCGGCTTCGACTTCGGCCGGCTCCCGCACTGACCGGTCACCCGGTGATCGTGATCGCGCGTTCCGGGCAGGCGGCCTCCCCTTCGCGCGCCTCGTTCTCGAGGTCCGCGGGCACCGGCTTGTCCTTGCCGATGTTGCAGTAGCCGTCGTCGTCCAGCGTGAACACGTGCGGCGCGACAGCGTTGCAGCGCGCATGCCCACTGCACTTGTCGAAGTCGACCGATACCTTCATCTCGACAGCCCTTTCCGTGGTGGGTCAGCCGACAACATATGACACGCCTGCCGCGCCTCGCTCAGTGCCCGCCGTTCATGGTCACGACCAGCTTGCCGACAGCCCGGCGCTCGCGGACCGCGACGAGCGCGTCCGCGACGTCCGCCAGGTTGTAACGCCCGCCGATGTGCGGCCGGAGCCGTCCGGTGCGGAAATGCTCGAACAGCTCCTCCTCGTCGCGCCGCGCTTCCGCGGGGCGGTGCTGGGAGAACGTCCGGATCTCCATGCCACACACGACGACACCCTTGAGCAGCACCAGATTGAGCGGGATGGCGGGAATCTCGGAACTCGCGAAGCCAAGGCACACGAACCGGCCGCCCCACGCCGTGGCGCGCAGCGCAGGCTCGGAGTACGGGCCACCGACGGGGTCGAGCACGACGTCCGCGCCGCCACCGGTGAGCTCCTTGATCCGCTCCTTGAGGTTCTCGCGGCTGTAGTCGATCGTCTCGTGCGCGCCCCGTTCCTTGCAGGTGGCGGCCTTCTCCGGGCTGGAGACGGCGGCGATCACCCGCGCGCCGAGTGTCGCGGCGACCTCCACGGCGGCCAGCCCGACCCCGCCGGCGGCGCCGAGCACCACCACCTGCATGCCGGCGCGCACCTCGGCGACGCTGCGCAGCGCGTGGTAGGCGGTCAGGTAGGTGACCCGGAAGGCCGCCGCCTCGGCGAGGTCGGCCTCCGCGGGCACAGCCCACAAAGCCTTGGCGGGCACGGCGATCCGCTCGGCGAACGCGCCGACCGCCGCGCTGCCCGCGACCCGGTCGCCCGCGGCCAGGCCGGTGACGCCGGAACCGAGCGTGCGGACGGTCCCGGCGAACTCCGAGCCCGGAATCAGCGGCAGCGGCCAGCGCACCTGGTAGTCGCCGTTCATGATGAGCAGGTCGGGAAAGTTCACCGCCGCGGCGGCGACGTCGACGACCACCTCGCCCGGCCCGGCCACCGGATCGTCGACCTCCTCCACTCGCAGGTTCTCGACCGGCCCGTAGGCCATGATCCGGGCAGCCTTCATCGGCATCTCCTCACAGACTCCGGAAAGCCCCGCCGTCGGCGAGGATCTGCGCTCCGTTGACGTAACCCGAGGCGTCGGAGGCGAGGAACACGCACACCCCGATGAGGTCCTCGGGACGGCCGATGCGCCCCATCGGATTGGTGTCCCCGGCCCGCTTCTTGTTCTCGGGCGTCCAGGCCTTGGTCACGTCGGTGTCGAACGCGCCCGGCATCACGACGTTCGCGCGCACCTTCGGCGCCCACGCTCCGGCCAGCCCGAGCGTCATGGCGTTGAGCCCGGCCTTCGCCATCGCGTACGGCAGATCCTCCACCCCCGGGCGCAACGCGCCGGCCGTCGACACGTTGATGATCGACCCGCCGTTCCCGGCGTGCATGCGCGATCCGATCAGCGTCGCCAGCCGGAACGGCCCCTTGGCGTTGACGGCGTGGGTCTTGTCGTAGAGCGCCTCGGTGACCGACACGAGGTCAGGGTAGAGCGGCGACAAGCCGGCGTTGTTGACCAGTACGTCACACGCCCCGAACGCGTTGTAGACGTCATCGACGAGACGGTCGCAGTCGTCCCAGTGACTGACGTTGACCTGCATCCCCACCGCGCGCCGCCCGGTGGCCTGCTTGATCTCGTCGGCCGCGACCCGGCACGCGTCCAGCTTCCGGCTGGCGACGACCACGTCGGCACCCGCGGCGGCGAGCCCGCCGGCGACGGCCCGGCCGATGCCCCTGCTGCCGCCGGTGACGACCGCGACCTTGCCCGTCAGGTCCATCCACTCGCCAGGCCCGCTCATGCGTTGCTCCGGTAGTCGCTCGTGGCCGCCAGCTCGGCGGCGCCCGCCATCAGTTCCCGTACCAGCGGGCCGAAGCTCTGCAGTTTCGGGTCGTCGCCGGCACGCTGATACCCCTGTTCCAGTACGATCGCGAGTTTCCACTTCGCGAGCACCTGGTAGTAGTCCATGTCGTCCACCTGCCGCCCGGACTTCTCGGCGTAGTACTCGATCAGCGCGCTCCGGCCGGGCATCCCGGTGAGGTCGACGTAGCCGTCCTTGCCGTGGGCCGCGGTGTCCTCGGGCCAGGAGTGCATGAGCCAGCCGAGGTCGAGCTTCGGGTCGCCGATCGTGCCCATCTCCCAGTCGATGATCGCGGCGAGCTTCGCCGGGGCACCGTGCCGGTACATGACGTTCGCGAACTGGTAGTCGCCGTGCATGATGCCGGGCACGAAATCGAGGGGACGGCGCTCGTCGAGCCACCGGGTCGCCTCGTCGTAACCTGGCAGTTCGCGGGCGCGGATGCGGTCGTAGAAACGTGTCCAGCGCGAGACCTGCCGGTCGTGGAACCCGTCGGGCCTGCCCAGACCCTCGAGCCCGCGCGCCTTCCAGTCCACGGCGCCCATCAGCACGACGCCCTCGACCAGTTGCTCGGCCAGCCCGCGGCGGCCGGCGAGATCGGTGTCGAAGGGTGCGGGCCAGGTCTGCCCGCCCACCGGCGACCAGCCGTCCACGAAACCCATGAGGTAGAACGGGCGGCCCAGCACGGAGGCGTCGGGGCACATCCCGATCGCCGGGGTGTGGGGCACGTCGGTGCCGTCCAGCGCTTCGATGATGCGCCACTCACGCAGGATGCCCTCGTCGCGACCCGCCGGGGCGGTCAACGGCGGCATGCGCAGCGCGGCGTGCAGATCACCGCGGCGGATCTCGAAGATCTCGTTCTGGCTGCCGCCGGAGATGAAGTTCCATTCCAGCGGCGCGCCCTTGGCCAGCCCGGAAGCGTCCATCCAGGACACGAGCGCCTTGGTGTCGAGTTCGGTGTAGGTCGCGGTCATCGGGCGGTTCCCTTCCCCAGCAGGTCGGCCTCGGCCTCGGCACGACGCGTCGGAATGTGATCGGTCGGCCAGAGCCCGGGTGCGGGGGAGTAGCCGCGCAGCAGCTGCTTGGCGACGGTGCCCTGGTGCACCTCGGTGGGGCCGTCGGCGAGCGCCAGCGACATGCCGCTGAGGTAGAACCGGAGCAGCGGCAGGTCGTAGGTCGTGCCCAGCGCGCCGTGCACCTGGATCGCCCGGCGGGCGACCGCCTCGAGCACCCGCGGGGTCTGCACCTTGATCGCCGCGATGTCCTTGCGGACCCGGTTGTAGTCGTTGTACTTGTCGATCTGCCACGCCGTGTACATGACGAACAGCCGGAACTGCTGGATGTCCAGGTAGGAGTCGGCGAGCATCGCCTGCACGGCGCCCTTGGTGCCAAGCAGCTCGCCTTTGGTGGTGCGGGAAAGGGCGCGCTCGGCCATCATGTCGAGGCAGCGCTGTGCACCGCCGACCGACCGCATCGCGTGGTGGACGCGCCCGCCGCCGAGCCGGGTCTGCGCGACGCCGAACGCGTCACCCTCGGCGCCGAGCATGGCCGAGGACGGAACGCGGACGTCGTTGTAGTGGATGAGCGCCTCGGCGCCGTCGTCCGGTTGCTCGCCCGCGTGCGCGAGGTTGCGCTCGATGTCGATGCCCGGGGTCTCCGCAGGGACGAGGAACATCGACATGCGCTTGTTCACCGGCGCACCGGGGTTGGTGACCGCCATGACGATGAAGAAGCTCGCCCAGCGCGCGTTGGAGGAGAAGAACTTGGTGCCGTTGATGACCCACTCGTCGCCGTCGCGCTCCGCGCGGGTCACGAACACGCCGGGGTCGGCGCCGCCCTGCGGTTCGGTCATCGAGAAGCACGACACGATGTCGCCCTCGAGCAGCGGCGTCAGGTAACGGGTTTTCTGCTCCGGGGTGCCGTAGTGGGCGATGATCTCCGCGTTACCGGTGTCGGGCGCCTGCGTGCCGAAGATGCGCGGGCCCCAGATCGACTTGCCGAGGATCTCGTTGAGCATGGCCAGTTTCAGCTGGCCGTAGCCCTGGCCGCCCAGTTCGGGCCCGAGGTGGCAGGCCCACAGTTTCTTGTCCCGGACGGTCTGCTTCAGCGGGTCGATCACGCGGCGCTGCTCGTCAGTCAGCGGCCGGTAGATGTCGTGCGGCCACAACGCGTCCAGCTTGTACACCTTGTCGGTGACGAACGCCTCGGCCCACTCCAATAGCTCTGCGAAGTCGGGTTCGACGGTGAAGTCCCAGGTCATCACGGCTCCTGTCGGACACAGTAGGGATATCGCCAGAATAGTCATACTCTGGACTGAGAATCAACATTCTGCGTTGCTAGGATGACGATTACACGCCCCGTGGGAGGATCCGAATGTCGCTAGCCGCCGCCGAAAACCCTGACCCGGCTGTTCGCACCGCGGTCGAGCGCGCGCTGTCCAAGCGGCGCGGGGACGCCCAGCGGGAGGTCGAGGCGATCCTTGATGCGACCTTGCGCGTCGCCGCCCGTGTCGCGCCCAGCCCGCCGCGGGTGGCCGACATCGTCGCCGAGGCCGGCACGTCCAACCAGGCCTTCTACCGGTACT
>DASZUO010000128.1:0-9786 GCA_035547575.1 Amycolatopsis sp.
CCGACACCGAGTACCTGGCCCGTGAGCTGGCGGCCCTGCGGCTCGCGGTCGGCGAGGTCGCCACGCGGGACTACCTCCGCGGGGAGCTGGACAAGCTGCGGGAGGACCTCAACACCAGACCGCGGAAGGCCAAGGGGGCCCGTCACAATTCGGAGCCGATTACCAGTACGTAGCATGGAGGGCATGACCAGCACGCAACAGATTCCCAGCGTCGAGGACGTTCGCGAGGCGCTCAAGAACGTCTACGACCCGGAGATCAAGAAACCGATCACCGACCTCGGCATGGTGAAGGACGTCGTGGTCGGCGACGACGGTGTCGTGACGGTCGCGGTCTACCTCACGGTGGCGGGCTGCCCGCTCAAGGACACCATCACCCGCGACACCACCAGTGCGGTCGGCAAGCTCGACGGGGTGCGCGACGTGCGGGTCGAACTCGACGTGATGAGCGACGAGCAACGCACCGAGCTGCGCAAATCGCTGCGCGGCGACGCGGCGGAGCCCGTCATCCCGTTCGCACAGCCCGGCTCGCTCACGCGGGTGTACTGCGTCGCCTCGGGCAAGGGCGGCGTCGGCAAGTCCAGCGTCACGGTGAACCTCGCGGTGGCGATGGCCGAGCGCGGCCTGTCCGTGGGGGTCGTGGACGCCGACATCTACGGGCATTCGGTGCCGCGGATGCTGGGCGCGCGCGAGAAGCCGACCAAGGTCGAGAAGATGATCATGCCGCCGCAGGCGCATGGCGTGAAGGTCATCTCGATCGGCATGTTCACCCCCGGCAACACCCCGGTCGTGTGGCGCGGGCCGATGCTGCACCGGGCGCTGCAGCAGTTCCTCGCCGACGTGTTCTGGGGCGATCTCGATGTGCTGCTGCTGGACCTGCCGCCCGGCACCGGCGACATCGCCATCTCGGTCGCACAGCTGATCCCGAACGCCGAAATTCTGGTGGTCACCACGCCACAGCAGGCCGCGGCCGAGGTGGCCGAGCGGGCCGGGGCGATCGCGATGCAGACGCGGCAGCGGCTCGCCGGGGTCATCGAGAACATGTCGTGGCTGGAGACGCCATCCGGGGAACGGATGGAGATCTTCGGATCCGGTGGGGGCCGCACGGTGGCGGAGTCGCTGTCGCGGTCGACCGGGGCTGACGTGCCGTTGCTGGGACAGGTGCCGTTGGATCCGCAGTTGCGAGAGCAGGGGGACGCCGGAACGCCGCTCGTTCTGGTCGCGCCGGAGGCGCCTGCGTCGGTGGTGTTGCGGGATGTGGCTTCGAAGCTGTCCGTGCGGGCTCGCGGGCTGGCCGGGAAGATGCTCAACCTCTCGCCCAAGGGGCGCTGACTCTAGGTCGCGTCCGGGTCCACCGGGGGCTGCTCGCCCGGTTTGAGATGGTCCGGTGCGGGCTTGGCCGCGGGGGCGGGGTAGCCGTTGGGCTTCGTGCTGCCGCCGCTCGTGCCGTTCAGACCCAGCGGGTCCGGGTCGCCGTCGAAGAGGTGGTTCGTGATCGCGCGGCGGGGGTCGAAGTTGCGTAGCTGCCGCAGATCTTCCAGCGGCTTGCGGAACTCCTCGAACTCCGGGCCCATCTCCTCGCGCAGCTGGTCGCGCGCGCCGGTCGCGAACTCGCGGACCTTGCGCACGCTCTTGCCCAGCCACGCCGCCGCCTCTGGCAACCTTTCCGGGCCGAGGATGAACAAACCGGCGACGATCAGGACGAGAATCTCGCCCCAGCCAACGCTTTCGAACACCAGTCAACCTCCGCCTGTCCCGGCCGTGCGAAAACCAGACTACCCCGCTAGTCCGAACCCAGGGTTACGTCGAGGACAAGAGGACGCCCCTGCCGGACCAGCTGCACCGGCACCACCTCACCGACGTTGTGCGCCCGCACCGCGACCGTCAGCTCCGCCGCGTTGCGCACCATCCGGTCCCCGACCTTCGTGATGACATCGCCCTCGGCGATCCCGGCCCTGGCGGCCGGGCCGCCGTCGGCGACGTTCAGCACCTGCGCGCCCTCCGACGTGTCACCCGCGACCGAGGACGCGTTGATCCCGATGTCAGCGTGTTTGACCTGCCCGTTGCTGATCAGCACCCGGGCGATCTTGATCGCGTCGTCGACCGGGATCGCGAAGCCGATGCCGATGCTGCCGCCCTGCCCGGCCTCCCCGCTGTCGGTGCGGATCGACGAGTTGATGCCCACCAGCGCACCCGTCGAATCCACCAGCGCGCCACCCGAGTTGCCGCGGTTGATCGGGGCGTCGGTCTGGATCGCGTCGTAGGTCACCGGCGGCTGACCGCTCTCGCCCTGTGCGGTGATCGGCCGGTGCAGCGCGCTCACGATGCCTGACGTGACGGTGTTCTGCAGCCCCAGCGGCGAGCCGATCGCGATCACGGAGTCGCCCGGCTCGAGATCGGCCGACTTGCCGATCTGGATGACGGTCGGGTTCGCCACGCCGACCTTGACGACCGCCAGGTCGGTCTTCGGATCGGTGCCGACGACCTTCGCCTGTGCCCGCGTGCCGTCACTGAACACCGCCGTGATCTTGGCCTGTGGGTCCGACGAGGCCAGCGAGATGACGTGGTTGTTGGTGACCGCGTAGCCCTGCGGATCGATCACCACACCCGAACCGACGCTGCCCGACTCCCCCGATACGACCTCGATCGACACGACCGCGGGCGCGACCCGCTGCGCGATGTTCGCGATCGAGCCCGGCGCCCGTTCCTTGCCTGCCTCGGCCTCGGAGATCGTGGCGCTGCCGGTGAGCGAGTCGCCCGCCCGCGAGATGCTCCAGCCGACAACGCCGCCGACGGCCCCCACCAGCAGGGCCACGACGCCGAGCAGCACCAGCGCGGTGGGCTTGACGCTGCGCCCGAACAACACCTCGGGCAGCGACAGCATCGGCCCGCGCGGCTTCTCGTCGCCGTCGGAGTCCTCGTCCTCCTCGCCCAGCGCCGGGCCGCCGAGCACGGCGGGTGCACCGGGATCGCGCCACGGATCGGCCGAACCGGACCACAGCGGCGACTCGGGATCGGCGCTCTCGGGCTTGCCGTTGTCGTCACTGGGGCGCTGGAGCAGGACATCCTCGGCGCCGGGTGGCCGGCCGAACGCCTCGGCCAGCGATTCGGGTGCCGGTGGCTTGGCGATGATTGGCTCGCCGTTGCGGGACCCCGGCGCGTACAGCTTGTCGAACGCGCCGTCGACGCCGCGCGGCCTGCCGAACGTGGATGCCTCCGCGGGATCCACGGCGGGACGGTCCAGGGGCCGGGGCGCGAGACGCGGCTCCCGCGAGTTCTCCTCGGACGTGTTCGGCTGACTCATGGTCCCCCGGCATAGACGGCACTACCTCGCGGCGACAATACGCCACCGATTGTCCCGTCCGGACGGTGAAGCGCGCGTCAGCGGCCCTGCGCGGGCGCGACGGCGGAAGGCGACGTGGTCGTGGTGGTCGTTACCGGCGCCGGCTGGCCGCCGAACTGCGCACGCAGGACACCGGGCGGCGTGCCGCCGCTGGGTTCGGGGTTGACCTGGGCGGTGCCGCCACCGCCGCTGGACGTCGCGACGATCGCGAGCGCACTCAGCACGATGCCGGAGACGACCACCCCGGCGCCCTGCGCGGCGCGGCGCCGGACGGAACCGGAGCGATGCGAGTTGAGTACCGCCGCGCCACTGCCCAGCGGAGTGCTGGAGCCGAGCGGTGCGGATGAGCCGAGCGACGTGGGCATCTCCCGCAGGCCGGCGACGCGGTCGGGCCGCTGGATCGCGACGAGCTGGCCGTCCTCGGTCATCGCGAGGTTGTCCGGGGTCGTCGGAAGGTCGGTGTGGTGCGGGATCTCCCGCAGGCTCGCCAGGAACCCGGCCGACATGCTTGGCGCACCGGCACGCTTGACCGCCGCACGGGCCTGCCGCTGAGCCGTGACCTCGGCCGCGCAGCACGAGCACCGGGCGAGGTGCGAAGCCGCCCGATCCCGCGCACCCAGCGAAAGCTCGCCGTCCACGAAGGCGACGACGGCGTCCGGCAGGAGGTGCGACTCGGAGAAAAGACTCCAGCCGCGCGGTTCGGTCATACCGAAGCCTCCATGGGTGCCTCTTTCAGCGTGCGACGCCGCTCCAGGGCGGCGCGCAGCGCCTGCCTGCCGCGGTGGATCCGGCTGCGCACGGTGCCCAGCTTCACGCCGAGCGTCGCGCCGATCTCCTCGTAGGAAAGTCCTTCCACGTCACACAGCACGACCGCGGCGCGGAACTCCGGCGGCAGTTCGTCGAGCGCGTCCTGCAGATCGGGGTCCAGGTGCGTGTCGCTGTACACCTGCTCCGGGCTCGGATCGTCGCCCACGATGCGGTCAGTGTCCTCCGGCAGGCCCTCCATGCGCACGCGCGAGCGGCGGCGGGCCATGTCGAGGAAGAGGTTGGTGGTGATGCGGTGCAGCCAGCCCTCGAAGGTGCCTGGCTTGTAGGAGGCCAGCGAGCGGAACACCCGGATGAAGGTCTCCTGGGTGAGGTCCTCGGCGTCGTGCGTGTTACCGGTGAGCCGGTACGCGAGCCGATACACCCGGTCGGCGTGTTCCCGGACCACCTCGTCCCAGGACGGCGGCGTCCACGCGGCCTCGTCCACGGTGACGGGACGCCCCTCGGCCACGGCTTCGTCGTTCGTCGGGCTCTTCTGCATCGGCTGGGAAGGCACCTCCATCAGGCTGATCTCCCTACTGCTTGGACCAACGCGGCTGATCCGCGCTGTGTTCCCATCCTCGAGACGTAGCTTCGCCTATCTCCTTATGTGTGTAGTGAGACCGGACTGAGAGAGACCTGAGAGTTACTGTGCACGTCTTGCACGAATTTGGCGACGACCAGCAGTAATCTCTGCGATGTGACCTCGGAGACGCACGTCGGCGGCTACCTGGATGGCTACCTGCCCGACGACGACGCTCTGCTCGCCGCGCGCGGCAGGGCGGCGGAGTTCGGCTGCGCCCCGCTGGACCCGTCGGCGGGCGCGGCGCTGTGCTTCCTGGCCACGAGCCTGTGCGCGCGGGCGGTCGTGGAGATCGGCACCGGGATCGGCGTCAGCGGGCTGTACCTGCTGCGCGGCATGGCCGCGGACGGCATTCTGACCTCGATCGACATCGAACCCGAGTACCACCGCACCGCACGCAGGACGTTCCTCGACGCCGGGTACCCGCAGGGCCGCACCCGGCTGATCATGGGCCGGGCGCTCGACGTGCTGCCCCGGCTCACGAGCGGCGGGTACGACCTGGTGTTCGTGGACGCCGCGCACGCCGAGTACCCGAGCTACCACGCGCTGGGCGTCGACCTGCTGCGGCCGGGCGGTGTGATCGCCTTCCACGGGGTACTCGCGCCGCGCACCGATCCCGTCCGGCGCGACCCCGGTGCGCTGGCCGCGCGCGAACTGGCACGCGCGGTTCGCGAGGACGAGCGGCTGGTGCCGTCGCTGCTACCGGTCGGGCACGGACTGCTGGTCGCCGCCGTGCGGTCCTGAGCTCAGCGGCGCGCCACGGCGCCGACCACCACGACAGCGGCGACCAGCCACGCACACGTCGCAGCGACCAGCCACGACCAGCCCGCGTGCGCGAAGACCACGCTGCCGAGCGTCCCGCCGACGCTGCTGCCGAGGTAGTAGGTGAGCGTGTAGGTGCCGGATGCCTGGCCGCGCGCGTTCGCGGGCGCCTCCGCGGCCGTCCAGCCGTTGGCGACGGTGTGCACGGCGAAGAACCCAGCGGTCAGCACGAGGAAGCCGAGGATGACCGCGGGCAGCGAGTCGGGCAGCGTCAGCAGGACGCCGGCCGCGGTGAGCAGCAGGCCACCGATCGCGGAGCGCACCCGGCCGAACCGGCCGACCAGTCTTCCCATCGTCATCGAGGAGACCGAGCCGATCGCGTACGCGAGGAAGACCAGTGACGCGATCGCCGGCGGCAGGTCGAGCGGATGCCCGGTCAGCCGGAAGCCCGCGGCGTTGTACATCGCGACGAACACGCCCATGACCAGCATCGCGACCGCGTACTGGGCCAGCAGCACCGGCTTGGACAGCGCCGCGCCAACACCGCGGAGCGCGCGCTTCACCGGGGCGTGCCGCGGTTCGCGTGGCAGCGCCGGTGGCAACGCGACCACGGTGATCAGCGAGAAAAGCAGTCCAACCGCGCCGACGACGATCAACGCGCCGTGGTAGCCGAGCGCCTCCGCGCTGAATCCGGCGGAGAGACGGCCGAGCATGCCGCCGATCGAGTTGCCCGCGATCATCGCGCCGACCGCGGCCGCGACGCCGGTCTTGCCGAGTTGTTCGACGAGGTAGGCGGCCGCGACGCCGGGGAAGCCCGCGATCGCCACGCCCTGGATCGCGCGGAGCACGAGCAGCACCGGATACGTGGGCGCGAGCGGCAGCAGCAGCCCGAGGACGGCCGAGGCGACGACCGACGTCACGATCACCGGCCGCCGCCCGATGATCTCCGACAGCGCGGCGATCGGCAGCACCGCGACGGCCAGCGCACCGGTCGCGACGCTGACCGCGAGGGACGCACTGCCGGGATCGAGGTGGTACTGCTGCGCGAGTTGAGGCAGGACCGGCTGCGGCGCGTAGAGCAACGCGAACGACGCGATCCCGGCCGCGGCGACGGCGATCTTGACGCGCCGGGTGCCGGTCCGGGTGGATCCGAGCAGGTCAACGGCCACGGTGTCCGACGCTAAGCTCAGCTAACCAATACGTCTAATACGTCGCTGGAGGATAATCGATACGATGTTGAATGAATCGCGTCCGGAACTCGCTGACCAGCGGCTGGCCGATCAGCTGGCACCCCATCTGGCACTGCTCACCGCGCTGCGTGACACCGGCAACATCACCCGCGCGGCGCAACTCCTGGGCATCCCGCAGCCCACCGTCAGCCGCCGTCTCGCGACGCTCGCGGAGCAAGTCGGCGCACCGCTCACCGCCCCGGCGGGGCGGGGGATCCGGCTGACCCGCGCCGGCTCGATACTGGCCGACGCGGCCGCGCGGGCGCTGACGGTCGTCGAGTCCGGAGCACGACAGGCGCGGGAGGAGATCGATCCCGCGCGGGGCCACGTCGTGCTCGGGTTCCTGCACCTACTGGGGCGATGGCTGGTGCCGAGCCTGCTGCGGGGTTTCCGCGCGCGGTACCCGGGCGTCCGGTTCTCGCTGGTGCAGGGCTCACGGCAGCACATCCTGGACCAGCTCGGCGCGGGCGCGCTCGACCTCGCGCTGGTCGCGCCGCTGCCGGTGGAGGACCCGGAGGTAACGGGCACAGTGCTCAGCGAGCAGGAACTACTGCTGACGGTGCCGGAAGGGCACCGGCTGGCAGGACGGCACCGGATCCGCTGGGCGGAGCTGGCCGACGAGGACTTCGTGACGCTCGAACACGGCTACGGACTGCGGAAGATCGCCGACGCGCTGTGTGCCGAGGCCGGTTTCGAGCCGCGGATAGCATTCGAGGGCCAGGAGTCCGACACCGTGCGCGGCCTCGTCGCGGCGGGGCTCGGCGTGGCGCTGCTCCCGCGCTTCGGCCCGGCCCGGCCGCCGGCGGTGGTGGAGATCCCGCTGTCCCCGAAGGTGACCCGGACGATCGGCCTGGCCTGGCCGAGTGCGGAACGCTTCACGCCCGCGGTGCGCTCCTTCCGGGACTACGTACTCGCCGAGGCATAGGACGCCACCAGCGTCCGCGCCGCGAAGCCCGTCGCGCCGAACTCTCGCAGCAACAGCACGATCAGCCCGGCCTCGCGCCGAACGTCTCACCCCCGCCGCGCACTCCCTCCGGGACTACGTACTCGCCGAAGCGTAGGACGCCACCAGCGTCCGCGCCGCGAAACCCGTCGCGCCGAACTCTCGCAGCAACAGCACGATCGGCCCGGCCTCGGGCCGAACGCTTCACCCCGCCGCGCGCTCCCTCCGGGACTATGTACTCGCCGAATCGTAGGGCGCCACCAGCGTCCACGCCGCGAAATCCGTCGCGCCGAACTCTCGCAGCAACAGCACGATCAGCCCGGCCTCGCGCCGAACGCTTCACGCCAGCCGTGCGCTCCCTCCGGGACTACGTACTCGCCGAAGCGTAGGACGCCACCAACTCCACCAGCGTCCGCGCCGCGAAGCCCGTCGCGCCGGGCACCACATCCCCGTACACCGACTCGGCGCGCGCCGGGCCCGCGATGTCCAGATGCGCCCACGGCACGCCGTCCACGAACTCGCGCAGAAACAGCGCCGCCGTGATGCCGCCAGGGCCGGCGGGTGCCTGCCGCACATCCGCGAGGTCACCACGCACCGCGTCGGCATGGGCGTCCAGCAGCGGCATCCGCCACCACGCCTCGCCGACCCGCTCCCCCGCCGCGAGCACCCGCTCCGCCAGCACGTCGTCCGTGGCGAACAGGCCGCCGGTGCGCGTGCCGAGCGCGACCTTCATCGCGCCGGTCAGCGTCGCCGCGTCGACCACCGCGTCGGGGCGGAACCGCCGCACGCCGTAGACCAGTGCGTCCGCCAGGACCATCCGGCCCTCGGCATCGGTGTTGGCGACCTCCGTGGTGATGCCGCCGTAGTGCCGCACCACGTCGCCCGGCCGGTAAGCGCTTCCCGACACGTGGTTCTCGGCCGCGGGCACCAGCGCCGTCACCCGGACACCGAGCCGCAGCGCGGCGATCGCCCGGATCGCGCCGATCACCGCGGCGCCGCCGGCCATGTCCGTGCGCATCAGGTGCATCCCCGCGGCGGGCTTGATCGACAGCCCACCGGTGTCGAACGTGATGCCCTTGCCCACCAGCAACAAATGCTGCGCGGCCCCCCGGGGCCGGTACGTCAGTTCGATGAGCCGCGGCGAGCTGGCCGAGCCGCCGCCGACGGCGAGCATGCCACCGAATCCCTGTTCGGCAAGCCAGTTCTCGTCCCGCACCGTGGCCCGCAGCCCCGCGAGTCCTTCCGTGACGCGCACTGCCGTGTCGGCGAGCCAGGCCGGGTTCTTCACGTTGGACGGCGTGTTCGCCAGGTCCCGGGCCAGCGTGGCCGCCGACGCCAGTTCGCGTACGCGATGGAGCGACTCCTCGTACGCGGGCACGGCGCGCTCGTTCGGCGTGAGCAACCGCAGCGTCTGCAACGACCCGCGCGGGGTGTCCCCGCTGACCTTGAACCGGTATCCGCCGAGCAGCGCCCCCATCGCGAGCTCGCGGACCTGCTCGCCGTTGGCTTCCCCGCCGAGAGCGACCTGGATGGCTTTGACGGGCCGGTCGTCCGAGCCGGACTCGACCGCGCGCACCAGCGCCGCACCCGCCGACCGCCAGTCCTTCGCATCGCCGTCGCCGACCCCGACCAGCCAGCGCACGCCGCCGTCGGAGACCTCGCGCACCTCGCCGGTCCTGCCCTCATGCCGCACCCCGCCGACCTCGGCGCCGTCGGAGGACACCAGCACCGCAGTGGGCGCGCCGCGGCGCGCCGTGTCGGCGACCTCGATGTCGATCAGACGACTGGGCAAGGACGGCAGAGGGAACCGCGCCATCGAGCAACCTCCGGGTGGGGACGGCGAAAGATCGACCGAGCGTACTCAGCCGATTCGGAAGGGCGTAACGGTGAAGATCAGCTGGTCGCCTCCTGCAATGCGACTCCCAGATCCTTGGCCTCCTCGGCCGACAGCTCTACGACGAGTCGCCCGCCACCCTCGAGCGGCACGCGCATCACGAGGCCCCGCCCCTCCTTAGTCACTTCGAGGGGACCATCTCCGGTCCGGGGCTTCATGGCCGCCATAGCGTGCTCCCTCCGTCTCAACCGGCGCGCCCGGGTCGCGCTTGCTCAAGCCAACCGGGTGTCA